>NZ_JANYEK010000087.1 GCF_025363195.1 Sphingomonas sp. | reverse complement strand
GCGCTGCTGGCGGAGTTCGGCGATCAGCGCCTCGCGGTCGCCGTCGTGGCGGGCCTCGAACCGGTGGTCGACACCCGCCTCGACGGCGACCGCGAGGCGCTGATCGCCGAACTCCGCCAGCAGCGCGCGCAGGCCGCGATCGACGCCGAAGCAGCGGAAGCGGGCGAGGGCGTCGCTGCACCGGTCGAACGCACCGCGGAGAATTTGTTCAAGAGCTGAGACGCGCCGCTATACTGTTCCCCGGCGCAGGCCGGGGTCCAGTCGCGAACCAGTCGATTGTTACCGTCGCGCCAAGTCACCTTAACTTCCGCCACTGGACCCCGGCCTGCGCCAGGGAACGGCAAAGGCCGGGGCTATACTTGCGGCCCATTCCGTTGCTACTCGCAACCGATGTCAACGAAAACCGACGCCGCCTTCGTCCCGGACGACAGCTTCACCGCGACCAGTCATAAGGGCCTGACCTATCCGTTCGGCGGGGCCGAGCCGGGCACGGGTGACATCATGGCGATCGTCCCGGGCCTGAACTGGGTTCGGCTGCACGTTCCGGGCCCGCTGAAGCACGTCAATTGCTGGCTGCTCGACGATGCGGACGATCGTGGCGCAGGTGTCGCAATGGTCGATACCGGCATGAACACGGTCCCCGCCCGCGACGGGTGGAAGGCGGTGTTCAAGGGTCCGCTCGCGGGCGTGCGCGTGACGAAGATGATCGGCACGCATTTCCACCCCGATCATATCGGGCTGGCGGGCTGGATGCACGACCGGCATGATTGCCCGATCCTGATGACGCGCGGCGAATGGTTGAGCGCGATGATGTTGCGTGCCGATGCTCGCGACGCGATGCCACCCGAGGTGATGGCAATGCGCGTCGCCGCCGGGTGGAGCGCGGATCAGATCGCCGAGGCGGCCAAGTCCGGCTGGTCGGGTTTCCGCCACATCGTCACCGCCATGCCGCTCAGCTATACGCGGCTCAAGGATGGCGACATGCTGCCGATCGGCGGGCAGGAGTGGCGCGTCGTCGTCGGCTCCGGCCACAGCCCGGAACATGCCTGCCTGTTGAACGAACGGGCGGGCATCCTGATCGCTGGGGACCAGGTTTTGCCGCGCATCAGCCCCAACGTATCCTTGGGCGTGACCGAGCCGAATGCCGATCCGCTGGGCGAGTGGTTCGCCTCGATCGCCAAGCTGAAAGCTTTGCCCGGCGACCTGCTCGTCCTGCCCGGCCACGGCGACCCGTTCAGCGGCCTGCATATCCGGCTCGACGCAATGGCCCGCGAACATCACGAACGGCTCGATGAACTCCACGCATTCCTCGACGACGGCAAGCGCGCGATCGACGTGTTCGGCCGCCTGTTCCGTCGCGCGATCGGCCCCGACATGCTCGGCATGGCGACGGGCGAGGCGTTCGCGCATCTGCGTCGGCTCGAGCTCGAGGGGCGCGCGGTGAAGGATATTCGCGATGGCGTCTGGTGGTATCGCGCGGTTTGAGGTCCGCAAGAATAAGATTTGTTCGCGCGAAGACGCAAAGACGCGAAGCAGGAAGAAAAGTTTGATGCCTTGGGCCAAGCTCGCTCACTTCACTCTTCGCGTCTTTGCGTCTTTGCGCGAACAAATGTTCTTCTGTCCCTACGGTCTGTTCCGGGATGACGGGCGGCTCCCGAGCGATTAGCCTGACACCAACGCCGGGGGGCGAATCGTCAGGAGAGTATAAGATGTGCGACGAACATACCGCCGAGGATAACGAAGCCCATCTCTCCCGTCGCCAATTCGGTGCCGCCGCCGGCGCGGTCGGCCTCACCATGCTGCTGCCCAGCCCGGCCAACGCCGTGGCGGTTTCCGGCAAGAACGTCTCCATCAAGACCCCGGACGGCATCGCCGATTGCTGGTTCGTCGCGCCGACCAGCGGCAAGCATCCCGCCGTGCTGGTCTGGCCCGACATCATGGGCCTGCGCCCGGCCTTTCAGCAGATGGCCAAGCGGCTCGCCGAATCCGGTTATGCCGTGCTCACCGTCAACCAATTCTACCGCAGCACCAAGGCGCCGTTCCTGAAACCGGGCGAAAGCTTCGACCAACCCGAAGTGCGCGCCATGATCATGCCGTGGCGAACGCCGCTGACCACCGAGGCGACGGCGCGCGATGCGCAGGCCTTCACCGATTTCCTCGACCAGCAGAAATCGGTCGATACCAAACGCGGCATGGCCAGCACCGGCTATTGCATGGGCGGGCCGATGACGATGATCACCGCCGCTGTGCGCCCCGACCGCATCCGCGCCGCTGGCTCGTTCCACGGCGGCGGCCTGGTCACCGACGCGCCGGACAGCCCGCATCGGATGATCCCGAAGATGAAGGCATCCTACCTCATCGCCATCGCCGGCAATGACGATGCGCGGGCCCCGACCGAAAAGGACACATTGCGCGCAGCGTTCGCGGCGGCCAAGCTTCCGGCGGAGATCGAGGTCTATGCCGGCACGATGCACGGCTGGTGCCCGCCCGACAGCAAGGTCTATAACGCCGCGCAGGCCGACAAGGCGTGGGGCCGCATGCTGGCTGGGTTCCAAAAATCCCTCTGAACGTCCGGACAGGAGAGCGTGATGAGCCTAACATTATACACCAACCCGATGTCGCGAGGGCGCATCGCGCGCTGGATGATCGAGGAAACCGGCGCCGCATACGACACCGTGATCCTCGATTATGCGAACAGCATGAAGGGGGCGGACTATCTCGCGATCAACACGATGGGCAAGGTTCCGGCGATCGTCCATGACGGCAAGGTGGTGACGGAGGGCGCGGCGATCTGCGCCTATCTGGCGGATGCGTTTCCGGGGGCCGGTCTGGCCCCGCCGCTGGCCGATCGTGCGAATTATTATCGCTGGCTGTTCTACGCCGCCGGCCCGATCGAGCAGGCGGTAACGAACAAGTCGCTCGGCTTCGCGCCCGACGCGCAGCAGCAGCGGATGGCGGGCTATGGCAATTTCGACCTCGTAGTCGACGTGTTGAAGGCCGAGATCGCGAAACGCGACTATGTCGCCGGGGACAGGTTTTCCGCGGCGGACGTCTATTTCGGGTCGCAGATCATCTGGGGCATGCAGTTCGGAGCGCTGCCGAAATTTGACGCGTTCGACGCCTATGCCGAGCGGCTCACCGCCCGGCCGGCCTACAAACGTGCGAGCGAAATCGATGACGCCTTGATCGCCGCGGCACAGGCGGAGATGGCCTGAGGCTCACGGTGCCCCGGCTTCGCCGGGGACAGGTCGGCCGCCGGGGGGCACAGGTCAGCGCTCGAACATCCTCAATCGCCGGCCAGCGCCGCCCGTCTTGCAGGCAATTCCGCCATGATCGTCGCGCGCCATTCCGGCGTGCCGGAACTCCACGCGCCGATCTCGTCGATCGTCCGGGCACACCCGAGGCACAGGTCACGCGCCTCATCCAGATCGCAGATGTTTACGCACGGGCTGACGATGGCGACGACCGGCACGCTCTCGAACACATCATCGTCTTTCATGCGGGTATGATCAGTCGACGGTGAGTTTGGCGCTCAGGAAGCTCGGCATCGGGCCGTTCCAGCCGCCATCATCCGGCGCATCCTGCTGTGGCGCGCGCGGTTCGCGGGCCGGGCGTTCGTCGCGACGATCGTTCCTCGGCTCGGTCCGGGCCGGGCGGCTGTCGCGCGGCGTACGGGCAGGCCGTTCCTCCCGGGCTGGCCGCTCATCACGAGCCGGGCGCTCCTCACGGGCGGGGCGCTCCTCACGGGCGGGCCGCGCTTCACGCGGCTGACGCGCCTCTCGCGGTGCAGGCTCTTCCGTCGGTGCAGCCTTCGCCTCGGTCGGTGCGGCCCTGGCCGATGCGGGCTTGCGGCCACGGCGCGGCGCGCGCTCTTCGCGTGCTTCGGGCGATGCTGCCGGCGCGGCGTCGGCTGCCTCATCGCCAGCGCCGTAACGCTCGATCTTCAGGCCCGTCAGCTTTTCGATATTCTGGATATTCTCGGCGTCGTCCGGTGTGATGAAGGTGAAGGCGATGCCCGTCGCCCCAGCGCGCCCGGTGCGGCCGATGCGGTGGATGTAATCGTCCGGATGCCACGGCGCGTCATAGTTGAAGACGTGGCTGACACCCTTGATGTCGATGCCGCGGGCCGCGACGTCGGACGCGACGAGCAGGTTGATGTCGCCCTTCTTGAAGCGTTCCAGCTCGGCGATGCGCTGCGATTGCTCCATGTCGCCGTGGATCTCGCCCGAGGCGAACCCGGCGCGTTGCAGCGCCTTGTTCAGGTCGCGCACCGTCGTCTTGCGGTTGGAGAAGATGATCCCGGTCTTCACCTGTTCGGCACGTAGCAGGCTGACGAGCTTGTCGCGCTTCTTGGCGGCCGAGACCGGCACCACCCACTGCGTGATGTTGACGTTGGCGGTGGCCGGGCGCGCCACTTCGATCGTCTTGGGATTGTTGAGAAACTTGTCAGCCAGCTTCTTGATCGGCGGCGGCATCGTCGCGGAGAACAACAACGTCTGCCGGCTCTTGGGCAACTTGGTGCAGATTTCCTCGATATCGGGGATAAACCCCATGTCGAGCATCCGGTCCGCCTCGTCGATCACCAGCAGGTCGCAGCCCGTCAGCAATATCTTGCCGCGTTGGAACAGGTCCATCAGGCGGCCCGGCGTGGCGATCAGCACGTCGACGCCCTTTTCCAGCGCCTTTTGCTGGTCGCCCATCGACACGCCACCGATCAGCAACGCCATGCTGAGCTTGTGATACTTGCCGTATTTCTCGAAATTTTCCGCCACCTGCGCGGCGAGTTCGCGCGTCGGTTCGAGGATCAGCGATCGCGGCATGCGCGCACGGCTGCGGCCCTCGCCCAATATGTCGATCATCGGCAGCACGAAGGCAGCGGTCTTGCCCGTGCCGGTCTGCGCGATGGCGACCAGGTCCTTCATCATCAGCACGGAGGGAATCGCGCTCGCCTGAATCGGCGTCGGTTCGGTATAGCCGGATTCGCCAATGGCTTTCAAAAGCTGGTCGGAAAGGCCGAGATCGGCGAAGGTCATGCAGTGTCCGGAAATAAGGGCCTGGGGAACGCCGCCGGGCCAGCCGCCACGCGCTCGCGCACAAGCGTGCAAATGTCAAGTTTTACCGGGACGAACCGGGCCCGATCGGAGCGAAGTTCAGCGTTTGAGTTTCAATTTCTTGAACGACGAAATCTCGCAGGCCCGACCCGATCTGGCGCGGATCACGTCGCGTTTGGCGCACAGGCTGCCATCGGGCGCGGGCTTCACATAGACCCCGGTGTAGAAATCCATCGCCCGGCATTCGTCGTTCAGCTTGGCGCGCAGCAAGGTGCCGTCGGTCAGGACGAGGTCCAGGCTGTTCCTGCGCGCCACGCCCGATCCGGCGAGCGTATCGATCGCGACGCAGCGCGGGCCTTTCTTCTCGGCCATCTCCGGCTGGACCGGGCGCGGGATCGGCGAGGCCGGCGCCCGGCTGTCCGGCACAGGGATGCGGATGATGATGCGCTGGCGGACGATCAATTGCGCAAGCTGCACGCCGTCCATATCCCGCGCTTGCTCCACCGCGGCAGGCAGAGCTGCACCAGTCAGCGTGAGCAGCAACAGGGCAGGGAGCAGGAGATTCGGCATGGGCCGCCCACACCTACCCGAAATGCTTGAACGGTGGATGAATTGTGGCAGGGCTCGCCACAATTCCGCTGGCCGATGCGCGGCCGCAACACGCGGCTTTGTTCAGCAGGGTCCGGGTGCTCGATCGTGCCCCCTAACGATCGGCTCCTATTCTCGTCCGAAAGCGGCAGAACAAGACCGCCTATTTGTCGGTAATAAGGAAGGAACGGCCTCTAATTATACCCCTAATTATACCCCTAACTATACGAGCGCCCGTTACCCAAACCGCTCCGGCGTCCGCACGCACCCGGTGGCTCCGCCCTGAACATCGTGATACCGCGCTCGGCATGACCCCAGCGCAATCCCGCATGATCGCCGCCGTCCGCGCGAGCCTTGGCGACCAAGCCGTCATTACCGATCCCGCCGCGATCGACCCGTGGCTGCACGACTGGCGCAGGCGCTATCATGGCGCAACGCCCGCTATCCTTGCGCCCGTCGACACCGCCGGGGTCGCCATGATCGTCTCGCTCGCCGCCGAACACAAAGTCGCGCTCGTGCCGCAGGGGGGCAATACCTCGATGGTCGGCGGTGCGACGCCACCGGCGGACGGCAGCGCGCTGATCCTGTCGCTGCGCCGCCTGAACCGCATCCGCAGCATCGACGCGGAGAACAACCTCGCCATCGCCGAGGCGGGCGTCATCCTGTCCGACCTGCACGACGCCGCGCTCGCGCAGGGGCGGCGCTTCCCGCTCACGCTCGGCGCCAGGGGCAGCGCCACGATCGGCGGGCTCGCCTCGACCAATGCCGGGGGTACGCAGGTGCTGCGCTTCGGCACGATGCGGGCGCTGATCGCCGGGGTCGAGGCGGTGCTGCCCGATGGGCAGGTGCATGACGGTCTGGCCGCGCTGAAGAAGGACAATCGCGGTTACGATCTGGACCAGTTGCTGGTCGGCGCGGAGGGGACTTTGGGCATCATCACCGCCGTCACCCTGCGCCTCGTGCCCGCCATCGTCGCGCGCGCCGTCGCCTGGGTCGGGCTCGCCAGCCCGGCCGATGCGCTCAAACTGCTGCGTGCGCTCGAAGCCCGGACACAGGCGATCGAGAGCTTCGAACTGCTCCCCGCCGAATCGCTCGCCGCCGTGCTGGATCACATTCCCCAAACCCGCGCGCCGCTGACCGGCGATCATCCCTGGCACGTCCTGATCGAAGCGGTCGCGACCGATGCGCAGGCCGAACCGCCCGCCACCCTGCTCGAACGTCTGCTCGCCCCCGCATTGGGCACCGGCCTCATCGCCGACGCAACGATCGCCGCGTCCGAGGCGCAGGCAGAAGGCTTCTGGCGCATTCGCGATTCGATCTCCGAATCCGAACGCGCCACTGGCCCCGCCGCGCAGCACGACATCTCGGTGCCGGTCGCGCTGATGCCACGCTTCATGGTCGAGGCGGCGGCGGCGTGCGATGCGCGCTTCCCCGGCACGCATGCCAGCGGCTTCGGCCATCTCGGCGATGGCAACGTCCACTTCCACGTCCGCGCCGTGCCCGGTACCGATCCGGCCTCCTGGTATGCCGACCAGGCGCCGGCGGTGACGCGGTTCGTCCACGATCTCGTCGTCGCGGCGGGCGGCTCGATCTCGGCCGAACACGGCATCGGCCAGATGAAGCTGCGCGAACTCGAACGGCTGTCCGCCCCCGCGCGGCTCGCGGCATTGCGCGCGATCAAATCGGGGTTCGATCCAGATGGCCTGATGAACCCCGGCAAACTCGTCGCACTTGCGCCCGGGGGCCCCACGCCATAGAGCCAGACGCCATTCGCCGTGCGGAGCGTCGCGCGGCCGGATTTTCAGATTTCGAGTGGAGAATATCGATGGCCAGCGCGCCGCAGCAGTCCCAGCTTCCGCTTTTCTACCAGGCGCTCGAACCGCTTTCGTCCGAGACGCATGCCGGCTTCAAGCTGCGGGCTGCCGACAAGGCAACCTTCGTCGTCGGCAACCACGCCATCCCGCTGACCGTAGACGAATTCACGCTGGTGCAGCGGACCATGCCGATCGTCTTCACCGTCGGCGACAATCCGGTGCCGATCGCGCTGATGGGCCTGAACGAAGGCGTCAATGTCTTCATCGGCGAGGACGGCAAGTTCGCCGACAATACCGGCTACATTCCGGCCTATATCCGCCGTTATCCCTTCATGCTCGCCAAGCTGCATCCCGATGCGCAGGAACTGTCGCTGTGCTTCGATCCGACCACCGATCTGGTCGGCGCATTTTCCGAAGGCGAGCCGCTGTTCGACGATGGCAAGGCCAGCGAATTCACCACCAACATCCTGAAGTTCAACGAGACCTTCGAGGAAGCCGGTGCGCGCACGAACAATTTCATGAAGGACATGCGGGAGATGGGCCTGTTGATGGACGGTGAAGTCACCATCCAGCCCGACGGCGCGGACCAGCCGTTCGTCTATCGCGGCTTCCAGATGGTCAATGAAGAAAAGCTCAGCGACCTGCGGGGCGATCAGCTGCGCAAGATCCACAAGAATGGCATGCTGCCCTTGCTGTATGCCCATCTTTTCTCGCTGTCGCTGATGCGCGAGATTTTCGGTCTGCAGATGGCGCAGGGCAAGATGCCGGTGCCGGAACTGGTCCTGCAACCCTGAGCCGACCCATTTTCGCTCACCGTCATCCCAGCGTTTGCGCGGATGACGGGAAAGCGAGAAATCCGACCGAGGGCGCCCAGATCATCCCAAACTACGCTTGAACGTCAGCGTCGGGACGACATGCGTGTTGCGCTCGCGATATTCGATCGACGATGGCGTCGGGTTGCTCCGATCCGGCGTGTAGAAGGTGCGTTCACGCCGACCCGAACGGCTGGTGACATTCTCCACGCCCAGGTTCAGCGTCGTATGCGCATCCGGGCGCCATTCGCCGAAGATCGTCATGCGCGGCACGTCCTGATACCCGCGATCGGTCTCGTTCAACCGGAAGAAGGTCGAGGACGTTCCCCCGCTCAAGCCAAAACCCCAGGCGAATTTCTTGAAATCCTGCCGGAAGTTCGCTTCGCCATAGAATAAGGAATTGCCCGAAAACGCGCGCGCACGCAGCGTGTATGGGTCAATCACCGAGGTCGAGACATAGGAGCCGTTCAGCGTCAGCCGCCCGCCCTTGATGCCGATCTTGCCCAACGGTGCGTCGATCCGGTTGCGGAAGATGACGACATGGCCGTCGCCCAGATTGCCCGGCGCATCGAACCCCTGCGGCGTCGGCACCCGGTCCTGCACCAGCGACACCCGGTTATAGCCCAGCTCCAGCTTGTACAGTCCGTCGCCGAGCAGCTTGCGCTCGACCGTCACGAGGCCCTCCCACGCGCGCTGCGGCAACAGATCGACGTTGCCGCCATTGACGCGGTTGTTGGACAGTTCGGCACCGCTGATGAAATCCTCGAACTGCAATTGCGCCACCGTGCGCTGCACCGAGACCTGCGCGCGCCACGCTGTCGATGGCCGCCAATCCAGCGTGACCTTGGGTTTCAGGAAACTCAGTGACCTTCTGGCCTGCGCGCCGCCAGTCACCGTGATGCGCGAGACCTCCTGCGTCAGCCCGAGATCGATGCGCGCGCGCGACGTAATCGGTCGCCCGGCATTGACGAATGCCTCGCCGCGGACCTCCTTCACCACCGCATTGTCGACCGGCAGCGCGATCGGCGTGGCCATGCCAGTCGCATCGATCACCGACAGGTCGACCTTGCTGGCGAGCCGGTTGACGACAGCTTCCGCCCCCGTCTCGACGTTCCAGCCGAGCAGGTTCGATCGGCTCCACACGAGCCGCCCGAGGGTTTCGGTCAAGCGATCCTTCAACTGCTGCGTGAACCCGCCGATCGTGTCCGCGCCGACGCGGTTATAGGACGCATCGCGGCTTAATCGGTCGCGCCGCGTCGTCAGCCCGATCAGCTTCAACCCGCCCCCTGCGAACGGGCGGGTCACGTCGCCGCCCAGTTCGTAGCTGTCATAGTGCAGCCGCTGCGTCAGCACGTCGTCGCGCACCGGCCCGGTCGCCGGCGTCACGGCATTGGCCTGGGTCAGGCGGAAGCGATCGATGAAGGTCCGCGCGTTCAAATGGGCGGTCTTGTTGGTGCCCCCGTTATACTCCCACGATCCGGCGACCGCGACATTCGGTTCGTCGGTCGTGTTCACCTTGCGGCGGAATTCCAGCAACTGGCGGTCGGGCAGGCCGATGACGCGGTCCGTGCCATCCTCGGTATAGGCGCCGTTTTCCACCGTGACCGATGCGTTGAAGGTGGATTTCCCGCGTTTGATCAGCGCCGATGCGCTGCCCGCCGGGCGCACCTTGCCGGTATAATCGCGCGAGGCGGAGGCCTGCACCGTGCCTGCCAGCCCGCCCCCGGCCGCGAGGATCAGGTTCAGCACCTGCGACTTGCCGGTGTAATCCGCGCCGAACAGATCGCCCGGCCCGATCTCGATCCGCGCGACGCGGCTGGCGGGAATGCGCGACAACAGGGTCTGCAACGTCTCGCCCTTGGCGCTCGGGCGCTGGCCGTTGATGACGATGTTGCCTGCCGTCTGGCCGAAGCCGCGCACCGACGGATCGACCGTCTCGATCACGAAGCCCGGCACGCGCTCGACCATCTGCAGGGCGGTGGCGGGCGCATATTTGGCGAAATACGCCGCGTCGTAACTTTGCCGGCCGCTGGTCGAACTGGGGCTCGGGCCAGGCAAGGCGGCATCCTGCGACGGCAGCTCGGCCCGCACCGGAACCCCGGTGGCCTGCGCCGCCACGGGGGGAGCGAACACACCCATCCCTCCCAGCGCCACCACGCCGAGCGTCGTCACCA
>NZ_JANYEK010000067.1 GCF_025363195.1 Sphingomonas sp. | reverse complement strand
CACCGCGCGCGGGCGCTGCCTGAACGCGTTGGGTTGGAAGCATCTCGGGCTGAATCCCCCGGCCGGTGCACAGGATGGATTATTCGATACCTGAGTGTTTACCACCCTTCGCCGGCGGACAGAATTATTTGGGCTGACGTTTATGGCCCCGCCGCCGTCAACCTGCTAGCCCGTCGCAATGCCATCCGCCGTCGCCTCCGCCCGCGAAATCCTCGTCCGCCTGCATGACGTGATGGCGTCGCGCACGGCGGCTCAGGCCAAGCTCAATGCCGTGGTCAATATAGTCGGCGAGGCGATGTCGAGCGAGGTGTGTTCGATCTACCTGCTGCGCGCGGGCGTGCTTGAACTCTACGCCACGCGCGGTCTGGCGCAGGAGGCGGTGCACGTCACCACGTTGGCGCTGGGCGAGGGGCTGGTCGGCACGATCGCCGAACAGGGTGAGACGTTGAACCTCGACGAAGCCGCCAGTCACCCGGATTTCGCCTACAAGCCCGAAACCGGCGAGGACAAGTTCCACTCTTTCGCCGGAGTGCCCATTATCCGCCGTGAACGGTCGGTCGGCGTCCTATGCGTGCAGCATGGCGATCCCCATAAATATGACGATGTCGAAATCGAAGCCTTGCAGACCGTCGCGATGGTGCTGAGCGAACTGATCGCCAATGCCGATCTGGTCGATGCCAGCGCGGTGGCCAATATGCGTCCACAATCGACTGCCGCCATCCGCATTCCGGGCCTTAAACTGGTCGAGGGAATGGCCAGTGGCTTTGCGATCTATCATCAGCCGCGCGTCACGATCGAGCACACCGTGGCCGAGGATACCGAGGCCGAGCGGCAGCGCGTCTATGCCGCGTTCAACAAGATGCGCGAACAGATCGATCGCATTTCGAGCCAGGCCGAATTCGGGGGCGGGGGCGAGCATGACGAGGTGCTTCAGACCTACAAGATGTTCGCCTATGACGAAGGCTGGTCGCGTCGCATCAACGAGGCGATCGATTCCGGGCTGACGGCGGAAGCGGCGATCGAGCGCGTGCAGCAGCGCACCCGCGCCCGCATGCGCCAGATCGACGATCCATTGCTGGCGGACCGGATGCACGACCTGGAGGATCTGTCGAACCGCCTGCTGCGCATCGTCTCAGGGCAGATGGGCACGGCCGCGCAAGGTGGATTGAAGCAGGACACTATCCTTATCGCGCGCAATCTGGGGCCCGCCGAACTTCTCGAATATGACCGCCGCCGGTTGAAGGGTGTGATCCTGGAGGAAGGCTCCTTGACTGCGCACGTCACGATCGTCGCGCGGGCGATGGGCGTGCCGGTGCTGGGCCGCGTCAAGGGCGTGCGCCGGGCGATCGCGGAAGGCGACATGCTCCTGCTCGACGTGACGGCCGAGGCCAATGTGTTCGCTCGTCCGTCCACGGCGATCGAGGAAGCGTTCGAAACGAAACTGCAACTGCGCCAGAAGCGCCGCGCCGCCTTCGCCGCGCTGAAGGGCGAATTGCCGATCACCAAGGATGGCCACCGCGTCATGGTGATGGTCAATGCCGGCCTGCGTGACGATGTCGCCGCACTGGATGTGACGGGGGCGGACGGGATTGGCCTGTTCCGCACCGAATTCCAGTTCCTCGTGTCGGCGACGCTGCCGGCCAAGGCGCAGCAGCAGCGGCTCTACAAAGACGTGCTGGACGCGGCAGGCGACCGCCCGGTGATCTTCCGCACCGTCGATATCGGCGGCGACAAGGCCTTGCCCTATCTGGTCAAGGCCGATGCCGAGGAGGAAGAGAATCCGGCAATGGGCTGGCGCGCGCTCCGACTCGCGCTCGATCGTGACGGGCTGATGAAAGTGCAGGCGCGGGCCTTGCTGGAGGCGGCGGCGGGCCGCATGCTCAACGTGATGTTCCCGATGGTGTCCGAACCATGGGAATATGACGAGGCGCGCGATCTGTTCGAGGCGCAGCGCGAGTGGATGCGCGCACGCGGTAAGAAGCTGCCGGTCGAGATCCGCTACGGCGCGATGCTCGAAGTCCCGGCTTTAGCCGAAATGCTCGATCTGCTGCTGCCGAAGCTGGATTTCCTGTCGATCGGCACCAACGATCTCACGCAATTCCTGTTCGCCGCCGATCGCGCCAATCCGAAGCTGGCCGAGCGTTACGACTGGCTCAGCCCCGCGATCCTGCGGTTCCTCGCGCGCGTTCAGGCGCCGGTTGCGGCGGCGGGAAAGCCCTTGGCGGTGTGTGGTGAGATGGGCGGGCGCCCGCTGGAGGCGATGGCTCTGATCGGGCTCGGCATCGATCGTCTGTCGATCACGCCCGCAGCGGTCGGCCCGATCAAGGCAATGGTCCGCTCGCTCGATCGCGCGGCGCTGATGACGAAGATGCAAACGTTGTTGATTGAAGCTCCCCGCGACATGCGCGGCGCACTGGCGGGCTGGGCAGCGGAAAACGGCGTCGAACTGGCGTAATAGCGTGATTGAAGGTTGCACTGGGCGTTGACACTTCGATGCCCCTTTGTGAGACACACATTCAAGAGACGCGGGAAAACAACGGGGTCGCTCCTTTCCTGCCGGAGACCGACATGACCGATACGCCAGCTGCAGACGAGGCTACTTTGTTCCCCAAGACAGCGGGGGAACGGCTGCGCGAGGCGCGTGAGGCGCAAGGCCTGTCGTTGGCCGAGATCGCGGCGCGGACGCGCGTGCCGGTGCGCCATCTGGAAGCGATCGAGACCGACAGCTTTGCGACCATGCCCTCGGTCACCTACGCGGTCGGATTCGCCAAGGCCTATGCTCGTGCGGTCGGGCTGAACGAGGTTGAGATCGCCCGTGAAGTGCGCGGGCAGAACGATCTCGGCGTGCGCCGCACGGAATATGCACAATATGCGATCGACGAACCGTCGCGCACGCCGTCGCTCGGTCTCGCGATCATCGCCGGGGTAATCGTCGCGGCTCTGCTTGTGGCAATAGGTTTGTGGTATGGAACCAACCTGTTCCGCGGGGGGGGCACCACGCCTTCCGCCGCGACCGACAATGCCGAGATCATGCCGCCAGCGCCGGCACTTGCGACCGTCACCAAGCCAGCCCCCACTGCCATGCCGACGACCGGGCAGGTGGTGTTGACCGCGACCGACGAGGTGTGGATGCGGGTTTATGACGCGACCGGCAAGACCTTGTTCCTGAACACGCTGAAGCCGGGCGATCGCTATGAGGTGCCCGCCGACGCCAACGGCCCGATGATCAATGTCGGTCGGCCGGACAAGTTGCAGGTGACGCTGAACGGATCGGCGATCGCGCCACTCGGCGATGGGCGCATCGCGATCAAGGACGTGCCGATCGGCGCCGCAGCACTTGCTGGGCGTGCGAAAGGAACGCCTGCGCCACCATCAAGCCCGGCCTCAAAAAATGCGTCCGGCGCCTCGACTGCAGTCTCTGGCACGCCATCCGCCTTCCGGGATGCGTCATCACCTGCGTCCACGCGCTCGCCAAGAACGGAACCGCGCGGGTCGCGCCCGGATGCCAGCACGCCGACCGAAACAAGCCCTGCGCCCGTAGTGCCCGCACCGGCGCCAGCGGCAACCACTTCGCCGCCGACGGCTCCTTGAAATGGGTGACGCGATGGCGATCTTTTCTACACCGCATCAATCGCACTGGGGGCTCTTTATGCGTACTCGTCTCGCCGTGATCTTTCTGTTTCTGGGCACGGCGGCGATGCCGGTGGACGCACAATCGCGCGACGCAGGGGTCGAGGTGCGGGTCGACCGTCTCGAAGGGCAGATGCGTGCTGTCCAGCGTAAGATTTTTCCGCCCGTGAACGGAAAGCTGATCCAGCCCGAAATCACCGGCGCCGATACCGCGACCAATCCCATCGGTACGCCTTCCGACACGCCGGTTACCGACCTGACGGCGCGGGTCAACGCGCTCGAATCGCAACTGGCCACGATGACCGGGCAGATCGAGCAGAACCAGTTCAAATTACGCCAGATGGACGATGCCTTTGCAGCGTATAAGAATGCCACTGATGTGCGGCTGAAGGCATTGGAGGGCGGGACGTCCGGCGCGCTTGTTGGTCCGGCGCCGATCAACGATTTCCCTCGCCCCGGGGCGACCAAGCCCGCGCCAATGGCCAAGCCAACGAAGCCCACAAGGTCGGATGCCGCGACCGCCGCCAAGCCAGCTTCCTCCGCGACTGCGGCGGCCAACGACCCCGCGCGCGCGCAGCGTGTCGCCGCCATCGAGAAGCCGTCGACAGACGATGCGGGCGAGGATCTTTATAATTACGGCTACCGCCTGTGGGAGGCAAAATTATATCCCGAGGCCGAAGTGCAGTTCAAGCAACTGGCCAAGGACTATCCCCAGCATCGCCGCATCAGCCGCGCGCAGAACATGCTTGGCCGTTCCTTGCTCGATGACGGCAAACCCAACCTTGCCGTGCTCGCGTTCTACGATAATTACCGCACCCAACCGAAGGGGGATCGCGCGCATGAAAGCCTCTATTATCTGGCGCAGGCGCTTACCATCCTGAAGAAACCGTCGACGGAGATTTGCAAGGTCTATGACGAGCTGACCGAGGTTTATCCCGACAAGCTCAACGACGCGATGAAGGCCGGTGTGGCGAAGGGTCGTGTGGCGCAGAGGTGCGGCAAATGATGCGGGCCAGCCGCTGACGGCGCGCGCTGCAGCGGTTGCGCGCTTTCGCAACGATGTGATGGCGGCGCTCGGCCGGGCGGTCGGTGCAAGCGATATCGTTGCCATCGCCGTTTCGGGCGGGCCGGACAGTATGGCGTTGCTCGCGCTCGCCGGGGCGGCTTGGCCGGGTCAGGTGATTGCCGCCACGGTCGATCACGGCGTGCGTGCGGATGCCGCCGATGAGGCTGCGATGGTGGCGCGATTTTGCCTTGGCCAAGGACCAATTCCCCACGCCACCCTGATTCCCGCCACGCCGCTCGGCACTGCGAACCTGCAAGCCAGGGCCCGCGCAGCGCGCTATTCCCTGCTCACCGATTGGGCGCGCGGCGCCAAGGCGACCATCCTCGCCACCGCGCACCACGCCGACGATCAGGCCGAAACCTTCCTGATGCGCGCCGCGCGCGGTTCGGGGCTGTCTGGCCTCGCGGCGATCCGTCCCAACCAGCGGATCACCGACGATCTCGTCCTGCTGCGCGCCCTGCTCGATTGGCGCCGTGCCGAGCTTCGCGCGTTGGCCGAGGACTGGCACCTGCCGTTCGTCGACGATCCCAGCAACACCAGCGACCGCTACGATCGCACCCGTTTCCGTAAGCTTTTGGGAGAAAATCCCTGGCTCGATGTGGACCAGGTCGCCCGCGCCGCAGTGCACCTCGCCGAGGCGGACCGCGATCTGCGCGCGATCGAAGCCTGGTTGCTCGATACGCGCAGCCTGCCCGCCGAACCGGGAGAACGCCGCCTCGATGTAAGCGGCCTGCCGCGCGACATGCGCCGCCGCCTTGCCCGCGCCGCGATCACCGCCGTGCGCGAGGCGCAGGTGATTCTCTCGGCCTCATGGTCCCCGTCGAGCAATATCGAATCGCTGCTGGATGCGCTGCAGGCCGGGAAGGGGGCTACGCAGGCCGGAATCATGGCCTCCGCAACCACGGATATCTGGCATTTCCGCGCTGCGCCGCCACGAAGAAGCACGTGATCGGTTTTTCTCGATTCTGTTCCATTGCCATTAACCTGCGCGCGCCTATCTTATCGGGTGAACAAAGGTGCGCAGGAACCCCATGAACGATAACGACAAGCAACCCGGTCAGGACGGCAACGGCCCCAATCCGTGGATGAAGAGCCTGCTGATCTGGGTCGGCATTCTGCTCGCGCTCGCCGTGTTCGTCACGATGTTCGATTCGCCGAGCCGGCAGCCTCAGGGCACGGCGATCGCCTATTCGTCCTTCCTGGACAAGGTTCAGGAGGGTAGCGTCAAGGACGTGAACGTTGCCGGGGACGTTATTTCCGGCACCCTCAGCAATGACTCGAAGTTCAAGACCTATGCGCTGCCCGATCCGCAACTGATCGATCGCTTGCGTGCCAAGAACGTGGCGATCACCGCCAAGCCTGAGGAAGGCCCGGCGATCTGGCAGGTCATGCTGATCAATTCGCTGCCGTTCGTGCTGTTCTTGGGCATCGCTTTTTTCGTACTGCGCCAAATGCAGAAAAATTCGGGGTCCGGTGCGATGGGCTTCGGCAAATCGCGTGCGAAGATGCTGACGCAAAAGGAAGGTCGAGTGACCTTTGCTGATGTCGCCGGCATCGACGAAGCACGCGAGGAACTCGAGGAGATCGTCGAGTTCCTGAAGGATCCGACCAAGTTCGCGCGTCTTGGCGGCAAGATCCCCAAGGGCGCCTTGCTCGTCGGCTCACCGGGCACCGGCAAAACGCTGCTTGCCCGCGCTATCGCGGGGGAAGCGGGTGTGCCGTTCTTCACCATTTCCGGTTCGGACTTTGTCGAGATGTTCGTCGGCGTTGGCGCGAGCCGCGTGCGCGACATGTTCGAACAGGCCAAGAAATCCGCCCCGTGCATCGTCTTCATCGACGAAATCGACGCGGTCGGCCGCCACCGTGGTGCTGGCCTCGGCA
Organism: Sphingomonas sp.; assembly: GCF_025363195.1. GTDB lineage: Bacteria > Pseudomonadota > Alphaproteobacteria > Sphingomonadales > Sphingomonadaceae > Sphingomonas. Next base: position 15,595 of record NZ_JANYEK010000067.1, on the reverse strand, counting down.
ACGGCAATGACGAACGCGAACAGACGCTCAACCAGTTGCTGGTCGAGATGGATGGGTTCGAGGCGTCGGAAGGCATCATCATCGTCGCGGCGACCAACCGTCCCGACGTGCTCGATCCCGCGCTGCTGCGTCCGGGTCGCTTCGATCGCCGCGTTACCGTGCCGCTGCCGGATATCGAAGGCCGGGTGAAAATTCTCGAAGTGCACATGAAAAAGCTTCCGCTGGCCCCCGATGTCGATGCCCGCACGCTCGCTCGCGGCACGCCGGGCATGGCCGGGGCCGATCTGGCGAACCTCGTCAACGAGGCGGCTTTGATGGCGGCGCGACTGGGCAAGCGGCTCGTTGCAATGGCGCAGTTCGAAGTCGCCAAGGACCGCGTCATCATGGGTACCGAGTGGAAATCGCTCGTCATGACCGATGACGAGAAGCGCATGACCGCCTATCACGAGGCCGGTCACGCTCTGGTCCGGGTTCATGAAAAGGCTTCGGATCCAATCCACAAGGCGACGATCATCCCGCGCGGGGGTGCCCTTGGAATGGTCGTGTCGATGCCCGAGCGAGACAATTACTCGTACCATCGCGATAAGATGTATGCCGATCTTGCATCGGTCATGGGCGGTCGCGTCGCCGAGGAAGTGATCTTCGGTCATGACAAGGTGTCGTGCGGTGCGTCGTCGGACATCAAGCAGGCGACCAAGCTTGCCCGCGCGATGGTGACGCAATGGGGCATGTCCGAATCGATCGGCCCGCTTCAGTATGAAGAGCAGCAGGGGGAAACCTTCCTCGGCTATTCGCAGACGCAGCGGCACAACATGTCGAACGAAACGGCGCTGGCGATCGACGGCGAAATCCGCCGCTTGGTTGAGGATGGCCATAAGCGGGCGACCGAACTGATCACCAACCACGTCGATCAGCTTCACCAGATTGCTGGCGCGCTGCTCGAATTCGAGACGATCACCGGCGACGAGATCAAGGCGATGATCGCGGGCAACCCGATCGACCGCGAAGGCGGCCCCAAGGCTCCGGCCCTGGCGGCGGCAGGCACGTCGATCCCCAAGACCAAGCGTCCCAAAGGTCCGTTCGGCACGCCTAGCCCGCTTGGCGCGTGAGAGAGTATCGGGCACCTGTTACGCGTCCGACTTAATCGACGGTTCATCGCCGTCCGCATAACCCTCCCGCTAGCGTGCTTGCGGGAGGGTTTTTGTTATGAAGCGGACAGGTTGGGCAATCGCCCTAGCGATACTTGTGGCAACCTCCGCCCCAGCGGCGCAAGGGCCGGTTGTAGGTACGATGACGGTCCGCACATTTCTGGCCAAAGTCGCCCGGCTGAAGGCGCTCGGTCCGTCGGCGGTAACATCGCCCGATTTAGCGCAGGTGAAAGACGAGGTCCGTGCCGCCGGCGTTGCGCTCAAGCAAGATAGCGACGCGCGCGAGAAGGCTGGCAAGCCCCCTTTGTCATGCCCGCCCAAGGGCACCAAAATGACCAGCGGCGAATTTCTCGGTGCGCTAGAAGCGCTCCCGTCGGCGGCGCGCGATGTGCCGCTCAGGCAGGGCTTCGCCTTCGTGCTCGCCAGACGCTACCCCTGCACCAAGCGCCTGTAGCGATTGACTAGGCGCTCAGCCCCATCGCGAGAAGCAGGATGCAGAAGGCTGTGAGAGCGACGAAAGCGAAGATGAGCAAGGCAATCGTGCGCCACAATGCCGATCGCTTGCGCAAGTCGTACGCGCCGCGGAGTTGTGCGAACATGTGGATCGGCGGCGCGAAGCCGACGCTTAGCGAGAATATCCACTCAGGTGCGTTGATCTTTTCGAGCAGGCTAAGCGCCACCACGAGGCCCATCATGAAGGCCAGCGAATAGGTCACGAAGATCGCATGGTCATATAATTTATAGCGTCGCCGCCACAGGAACAGCAACGCGACGAACGGCGTGGATATCGGAATCATTGCCCAGCTGTATTTATAAGCGCTCGATTGCAGCTTGTAGAGCATCAGTCCGGGGTTGGCATTGGCCTTGGCGATGCCATGGTCGAGCGCGGACCAGCCGGTCTTCATGTCCGTGAACGTGAAATCGCTCTCGCCCAACTGGCGTGTATCTTTTGCCTTGCCGGCGAATGCGACGCGCGCCGTCTTCAGGCCGGCGATGCTGGTCTTCAACGCCTTCATGCCTTCTGGCGTCTGGCGGCCTGGCTCGGCGTCCGCCCGCGCCAGTTTGGCGTTCGCCTTGGCGATATCCTCGTCGATGTTCTTAAGCGATTCCCGTCGCGCGGCCGTTGGCATTCCCACGCTGCCGAATTCACCACCAAAGGTATGGATGGTGGCGAACATCAGGAACACCATGAACAGGAACAGCGCAAGCGGGGAGACGAAGCGCGCCCGCTCCCCGGCGATGTAGCGGCGCGTCAATGACCCCGGATGCAGCACCAGCATCGGCATCGTGCGCCAAATCTTACCCTCAAAATGGAAAACGCCGTGCAGCAGATCGTGGCCGATCGACCCCAGGGTGCGGTGGACATGCTCGCTCTGGCCGCATGCATGGCAATAGTTGCCGATCAATGCGGTGCCACAATTGAGACAGATGCCGTGGGCTCGGCCGCTGCCCTGCGCCTCTCCCGCACGCGGCTCGACCGCCCGGCCCAGCAATGCGCCAGTGGCGATATCGCCGACTGCTCCGATTTCCCCCGTCATCGCGTGCGAGCCTATCACCGGATCGAGACAAAGCGATAGGGCTTTGGCGGGCGCGCGCCGACATGATAGCGGGATGCGGATGATCGAAACGATTGATCCCGCTGCTTTGCCCGTCGCGCTGATTGCCGATATGGGCCAGCGCGCCCGTGCCGCCGCCGGGATCGTCGGGGCGCTGCCGACGGGTTCCAAGCTGCGCGCTTTGATTGCCGCGGCCGAGGCACTGCGCGATGCGTCGCCCGATATTCTCGCCGCCAACGCGCTCGATTTGGCGCATGGCCGCGGCATCGGTCTGTCCGCCGCGATGCTCGACCGCCTGATGTTGAATGCGGGCCGGATAGCCAGCATGGCGGCGGGCGTCGAGGCGATTGCCGCGTTGCCCGATCCGGCCGGTACGATGATCGACCGGACGGTGCGACCAAACGGTCTCGTCTTGTCGCGGGTACGCATCCCGATCGGGGTGATCGGCATCATCTATGAAAGTCGCCCCAACGTCACCGCCGACGCCGCCGCCTTGTGCGTGATGGCGGGCAATGCCGTTATCCTGCGCGGCGGATCGGAAGCCGTGCACAGCAACCGCGCGATTCATGCGGCGTTCGTGCGCGGCCTCGGCGAGGCCGGGTTGCCCGCCGACATCGCGCAACTCGTGCCGACCATCGATCGCGCGGTGGTCGGCGCGATGCTGATGGCGGATGGGCTGATCGACCTGATCGTGCCGCGCGGCGGCAAGAGCCTGGTGGCCCGCGTCCAGGCCGAAGCGAAGGTGCCGGTGCTCGCGCATCTCGACGGGATCAACCACGTCTATGTCCACGCCTCGGCCGATCCGGCCATGGCGGAGGCGATCGTCGTCAACGCCAAGCTACGTCGCACCGGCGTCTGCGGCGCGATGGAGACTTTGCTCATCGACCGCGCTTATCCCGCCAGCAAGGCGTTGTTACGCGCGCTGACCAATGCGGGATGTGAGGTGCGCGGCGATGCCGCCGTCCGCGCGCTCGATCCCTCGATCGCTCCCGCTGCCGACGCGGACTGGGACACCGAATATCTCGAGGCGATCGTGTCCGCCGCGATGGTCGACGGCGTTGACGAGGCCGTGGCACATATCGCAGCTCACGGGTCGCACCACACCGACGCGATCGTCGCCGAGGATGAAGGTGCCGCCAATCGTTTCCTCGCCGCCGTCGATAGTGCGATCGTGCTGTGGAACGCCTCCACGCAGTTCGCCGACGGCGGAGAATTTGGGCTCGGCGCGGAGATCGGCATCGCCACCGGGCGCCTGCACGCGCGCGGCCCCGTCGCGCTGGAGGGACTGACGACATACAAATGGGTCGGGCGAGGCACAGGGCAGGTGCGACCTTGCTGAGAACCCCAGCGTTGTGGCGCCCGGTGGGCCCGGAGGAACTGGCGCTGATCGAGGCGACCGGCATGACGGCCTTTTCACCGCGACCGCCCGACCCGACGATCTTTCATCCGGTCACCACCCAAAATCATCCAGTGAAGATCGCCGTAGTCTGCCGGTTAGCTCAATGACCCGCATCGGCTTGCTAGGCGGCTCGTTCAACCCGGCGCATTCCGGGCACCGCGCGATCAGCCTGGCGGCGATGCGCGCGCTCGATCTCGACGAAGTGTGGTGGCTGGTCTCGCCCGGCAATCCGCTAAAGACCGGGGCAAAAGACATGGCACCGCTCGCCGTGCGGCTAAAATCGGCGCGAGCAATGGCGCGCCGTGCGCCAATCCGGGCCACCGATATCGAGGCGCGGCTTGGCACGTGCTACACCGTCGATACGCTCAAAAAGCTTGTCCGCCTTTACCCGCGGAACCAGTTCATCTGGATGATGGGCGGGGACAATCTGGCGCAATTTCACCGCTGGCGGGATTGGCGCGGGATCGCGCGTACGATGCCGATTGCGGTTATCGCCCGTCCGGGCTATGAGCATGCGGCCCATGCGGGTTCCGCTATGGGTTGGTTGCGACGCTGGCAGCGGCCCGCACACCACTCAAGCCGCTGGGCAAAAAACTGGACGAAGTGGAGACTGCCGGCACTCGTGCTGTTGCGATTCCGCCCCGACCCGACCTCCGCGACTGCCGCTCGCATGGCCGATCCCGCTTGGATGCGGCACTTCAACCGATCAACCTAGGAACTGTCTTGGCCTCTACCTCTCCTGTCATCCGCGCGACCGATCCCGAGGAAGTGGCCGCGCTCCACGCGCTGATCATGGCCAGTCTTGATGACGACCAGGCGGTCGAAACGGTGTCGATCCCGCTTGCTGGCAAATCGAGCATCGCCGATTTCATGATCATCGCCAGCGGCCGCTCGACGCGCCAGGTCGCCTCGATGGCGCAGAAGCTCCAGGAGAAGATCAAGGGCGAACTCGGTCGCCAGACCCGGATCGAGGGCCTGCCGACCGCCGATTGGGTGCTGATCGATGCCGGCGACGTGATCGTCCACCTGTTCCGCCCGGAAGTGCGCAGCTTCTACAATCTGGAACGCATGTGGGCGTTCGGAGACGCGCCAGAACCCGCGCCGACCCCTGCGCTCCACCCGGATTTCGCCGAGTTCGACACGTCCGAAGATTCGGACGACTGACCCGTTTCGGAGCGACGCCATCATGCTGCTCCACATCGTAGCGCGGGGGCGGATCGGGCGCAGCCCGGAGGCAGATCTCGTCGCGCGCTATATGAAGCGCCTCAGCTGGCCGACCCGAATCACCGAATTACCCGATACCGGCGGCAAGCCGCCCCCGGTCGTGCAGCAGACGCGCGTCGTCATGCTTGATGAGACGGGGGAGGTGATGCCGTCAAAAACCTTCGCCGAGAAACTCGGTCGGTGGCGTGACGATGGAGTGCGTGAAACGCGCTTCATGATCGGCGCGGCGGATGGCTTCGACGATGTTGATCGCGCGGGGGCCGATTTGTTGCTGTCGTTCGGTCGTGCGACATGGCCGCACATGCTCGCCCGCGCGATGCTCGCCGAACAATTGTGGCGCGCGACCAGCATCCTTGCCAACCACCCCTATCACCGCGAAAGTTAGCGGATGCTGGGTGGAGCAAGGTCTTGGGTGGGGGCAGGGGTGCTTGTCGCCCTGTTCGGCATGGCCGCATCCGCGCCCGCGCAGGATCAGCAGAATCGCCTTGCCAATGCCAAGACCCAATCCGCCGCCGCCGCCGCGCGCTCCGCCACGCTTGAAAAGCAGGCTGAGGGCGAACGGGATCAGGCGCAGCAAGCCCGCCAGCAGGAAGCGGCCGTCGCCGCGCGCATCCAACAGGCGGAGGCGGACAGCGCCGCCGGGCAAGCACGGATCGACATCATCCGCCGCTTGCTCGACCAGCAGCGGAGCAAGCTGGACGAGCAGCAGGGCCCGATCGTCCGGTTGATCGCCGCGCTGCAATCGCTCGCCCGTCGCCCCGTGATGATGAGCGTCGTGCGGCCCGGCTCGCTGGAGGATATCGTCCATGTCCGTGCCGTGCTGGCCGGCACGCTGCCGGTGATTCGCGATCGCACCGCCGGGATCCGCGCCGATCTCGCCCGCACCCGCCGGTTACAGGCCGATGCCGCCACCGCCACGCAGGCGCTGGCGGAGGCGCGCGAGCGGATGGAAACACAGCGTCTCGCGCTCACCCGGCTGGAGGTGGAGCATCGGCTGCGTTCGCGCGATTTGGGCCGCAATGCCTTATTCGAATCCGATCGCGCCATCGCGATGGGCGAACGCGCCCGCGACATCGTCGATCTGATGGACCAGATGGGCGATCAGGCAAGCGTGCGCGAAAGCCTTGATGCCTTGCCCGGCCCGTTGCCGCGTCCCTTAAAACCGGGCGAAGTCGCCTCTCCGGTCGATGCCATATCCTGGTCGCGCGCGGCACCACCGTATCGGTCGCCCGTGCTGGGCAAGGTCATCATCGGCATGGGCGAATTGTCCGACGCAGGTGTGCGCTCGCGCGGGCTGACCATCGCGTCGCCGCCCGGCGCAACCATCGTCGCGCCCGCCGCCGGGCGCGTCGCCTATGCCGCGCCCTTTCGAGGTTATGGCAGCATCGTCATCCTGGATCACGGCAGCGGCTGGACCTCGCTCGTCTCCGGGCTCGGCCTGACATCGGTAAAGGTCGGCGACCGCGTCGATCAGGGCCAGCCGATCGGTCGCGCCGGAACTGGTGAAGATGTCCGCGTGACGGTTGAATTGCGCCGTCGCGGGCGAGTGGTTGATATGACGCCGTTGATCGGATGATCCCGCTCACCTTCCGTTCACACAGCCTGCGCTTTGATCCGCACAGAATAACCCGCTAGGGTCACGTTCGACCGTATTTCTCCTGCTTCGAAGAGACCCCCTTGGCTATGGCTCGTCCGTTTCTCCAGGCTACCGCGATCGCTCTCGTCCTGGCGGTCGTTCCCGCTGGCACCGCTGCGATGGCGGCGGTCGATTCCAATGCATATCGCGAGCTTGATCAATTCATGGACGTGTTTGCGCGGGTCAAGGCGACCTATGTCGACAAGGTCGATGACAAGGTGCTGATCAAGGGCGCGATCGATGGCATGCTTGCGGCACTCGACCCGCACAGCGCCTATGAGAGCGGGCTGGATTACGACAATCTTAAGATCCAGACGATGGGCAGCTATGGCGGGTTGGGCCTCACGGTCACGGCAGAGGATGGGGCGGTCAAGGTGATCGCGCCGCAGGAAGATACGCCGGGTTACCGCGCCGGCATCAAGTCCGGGGACTATATCACCCATATCGACGGCAAGCTGATCTACGGCCTGACGCTGGACGAGGCGATCTCGCAGATGCGCGGTCCGCCCGGAAGCAAGGTCGCGCTGACGATCATCCGGCCCGGCCGCGACAAGCCGATCGAGGTTTCGCTCGTGCGCGAGCGGATCGTGCAGCATCCGGTAAAATGGCAGGTCAAGGATGGCATCGGCATCCTCAACATCAACACCTTCTCGCAGGATACCGGCGCGGCGGTGCGTGCCGGCATGGCCGGGATCCAGAAACAGCTCGGTCATGCGCCGATCGGCTGGATCGTCGATCTGCGCGACAATGGCGGCGGCCTGCGCGACGAGGCGATCGAGGTCGCCGACGATTTCCTCAATTTCGGCGAGATCGTCTCCGAACGCGGACGCGAGAAGAACGATATCGAACGCTTCTACGCCAAGCCCGGCGATCCCTCGCGCGGGCTGCCGACGATCGTGCTGGTCAATTCCGGATCGGCCTCGGCCTCCGAGATCGTCGCGGGCGCACTGCAGGATCAGCACCGCGCGTTGGTCATGGGCGTGCGATCGTTCGGCAAGGGCTCGGTACAGACCGTGCTCGATCTCGGCGGCAACACCGCTTTGCGCCTGACCACTTCACGCTATTACACGCCGTCGGGCCGATCGGTGCAGGAGGGCGGTATCGAACCCGACATCAAGGTGCCGCAGATCAGCGATCCCGATTACAAGACGCGTCCGGTGTTCCGCGAGGACGATCTGCGCCGTCATCTGATCAACGAGGTCAAGGCCGACGACAAGGCGTTGACGGAAGATACCAAGGACGATCCCCGCTTCACCGCTACGCCGGAGCAGTTGAAGGCTAAGGGGATCACGGACTTCCAGCTCGATTATGCGCTGAAGACGCTCGCCCGCCTCGGAACAGGGCCGAACCTGGCCAAGGCAGGGGCCAAAAAGTGAGGCGCGACCGCTTCCTTACGGCCCGCGCCGTCGCGCTGCTGCTGCCCGCCGCCCTTCTGGCTGGCGCGTGGGGATCGCAACTGATCGGTCATCTCGTTCCGTGCGAGATGTGTCATTGGCAACGTTGGCCGCATTATACCGCGCTTGGTATCGCCGCGCTGGCCTTTGTAGTGCCGGGCAGGGGCGCACAACGTGGGCTGGTCCTGTTGGCCGCCATCGCCATCGCGATCAGCGGTGCGATCGGCGTAGCGCATGCCGGGGTCGAATATCATTGGTGGCAGGGCTTCACCGCCTGCACCTCGACCGTCGTCGGCAGTGGCGGCACGGCGGAGGAGATGCTCGCGCGAATCATGGCCGCACCGATCGTGCGGTGCGATGTCGCGCAATGGACCCTGTTCGGCGTCTCGCTGGCCGGGTTCAATGCGATCCTGTCGCTTGGCGGAGCGGGCGTGATCCTGTATCTGCTCGGACGGCGCGGGAGATGACGCGCTGGAAGCCTGGCGACGCCAAACGCGACACGAAGGCCATGATCCGCGTCGATCAGGCCGGGGAATTCGGTGCGACACGCATCTATGCCGGGCAATTGGCAGTGATGGGCGATCGCAGCCCGGCCGCGCGACAGATTGCCGGCATGGCGATCCAGGAGGAGCGCCACCGCGCGTTCTTCGACGCGATGATCGCGCGGCGTGCCGTGCGCCCGACGGTGTTGCAGCCATTCTGGGATGTCGCGGGCTTTGCGCTCGGCGCGGTGACGGCGGCGATCGGCCCGGCGGCGGCGATGGCCTGCACCGTCGCGGTCGAGACCGAGATCGACAAGCATTACGAGGATCAACTCACCGAATTGGGCGAAAGCGATCCCGAACTCGGTGCCGCGATCCGCGATTTCCAAGCCGAGGAGGTCGAGCATCGCGAGACCGCATTGGCCGCCGGGGCGGAGCAGGCCATCGGCTATCCTGTGCTAAGTGCGGTGATCCGCCTCGGTTGCCGGGTCGCAATCGCAACGGCAAAGCATATATGACCAGGGTCGCGGAAACGGGATGGGCGCTGCGGCGTTATTCGGTTCGAACAGGAGCAGGTGCCATGAAATTCATCCTTCTCGCCGGTCTGGGCGCCGCTGCTACGGTCGCCGCTACACCTGCATTTTCGCAGAATGCGCCGCAGAACGGTGTGCTGGTAATCTACGGCAACCAGAAATGCCCGACGACACAAGAAGGCGACGAAATCGTCGTCTGCGTCCGCCGCAGCGCCAGCGAGCAATTCCGCATCCCCAAAGAGTTGCGCGAATTGGAAGTCACGCCGCAAAACGAGGCATGGGCGGTCAAGGCCAAGGGCGTCGATACGGCCGGGGCGGCGGGTATCGGCAGTTGCTCGACCGTCGGGCCGGGGGGGGGCAGTGGTTGCTTCTTGCAACAGGCCAACCGCGTCCGGGCCGAGAACAAGAAGAAGGCCGCCGACGCCAAGAAGGTCGAGGATTCGCTGCCCTGATCTCAGCGTGCGCCGATAACGGCTGGCACCACGGACCATCCCCTTTATACACGGTCATCCAAGGGGGGATCCATGGTCAGCATCGCCGGCACGCCTAATGTAAAGCCGCCCAAATCGCTCGCGCCCGATACGCTGGAGCGTGTGCTGGCGGCGGGGGCCATCGTGCTCCTCGTCGCCGTGCTCGCGGCGCTTGGGCGTGGACATGCCGAATGGCCCCGCGTGCCAACCATTGTCTGGGCGCACCTTTTCACGATCATGATCGCGCTCGCGCTCACCCCGATCATGTTGCTGCGCCGCCGTGGGGATCGCCCGCATCGCGTGCTGGGCACGACCTGGGTCGTCGCGATGATTGCCACCGCGCTCCTTTCGTTCGGAGTGCGGCTGAGCAATAACGGCGGGTTCAGTCTCATCCACATCCTGTCTCTGTGGACATTGATCCAAGTGCCGATCATCTGGTGGAGCGCACGGGCGCACAATATCGTCCGTCACCGCACGGCCGTCCGCGGCATGGTGACCGGTGCGTTGCTCATCGCCGGTTTCTTCACGTTTCCGTTCGATCGCCTGCTCGGCCATTGGCTGTTCGGATGATATCATGACGAAACCCTTCCCGGTCCGAGGCCCGCACGGTGTCGCGATCGGGCTGTTCATTCTCGTCTGGTTGTCGTGCATCTGGTTCGGATCGAACGAATTCAACCCGAACAACGCGACGCGCCTGTTCGCTGCGATATCTTTGGTCGAGCGCGGCGATGCCACAATTGACGAATTTGGCACGATGACCGTCGATAAGGCGCAGTTTAATGGCCATACCTATACCGACAAGATGCCGGGCATGACGTTACTGGCGCTGCCATCGGTGTGGGTGGCGAACACGATCACCGGCGTAACTTCGGATCACGTCCCGCATCGCCTGTTCGAACCGAGCTTCAGCAATTTCCTGCGCCTGCGCCAATTGCTGACCATCGCGACGAGCAGTGCAATATTGATCGCACTGGCCGCGGTGTTGCTGCTCGATATGGGCACGGGGATCACCGGCAGCCCCAAGGCCGGATTGGTCGCCGCTTTGGGGTATGCGATGGGCACGCCGGCCTGGGGCTGGTCCACCACGCTGTTCGGTCATGCCCCAGTCGGTGCGCTGTTGATGATCGCGGCTTGGGCGGTGTGGCGCGGCACGTCGGGCGCGCGGGAACTGGCACGCTGGCGCTATCCGATCATGCTCGGTGCGTGTCTCGGCCTGGCGGCGCTGATCGAACTGACGGCGGTGTTCCCGGCCAGCGTGATCGGCCTGTGGGCGATCTGGCGGACGCGGGCCGTGCCGGTGGCACAACGGTTAAGGATGGCCGGAATGACGGCGGCAGCGGGCGCGGTGCTGCTCAGCCCGATGCTGGCCTACAATCAGATCGCCTTCGGGCAATGGATGCGTGTTGGATATCAGGGCGTGGTGGGGTTCGACGGCATGAACCAGGGTTTGTTCGGGCTTACCTACCCGCATTTCGATATCTTCCTGCAACTCATCGGCGGGCCGCAACGTGGCCTCCTGTTCGTTGCACCGATCCTGGCGCTTGCGCCGGTCGGGCTCTTGCGACTGATCAGGAACCCGGCGACGCGCGATCTCGGCATCACGGCGTCCGCGCTCGTGCTCGTAATGCTGCTCTACAATGCCTCTTATTATTATTGGAACGGCGGCTATTCGACCGGGCCGCGTCACGCCATTCCGGCCATGGCGTTTCTCGCTTTGGGGCTTGCGCCCCTCTGGGCGACCGGGGGCAGGACGGTACGCGGCTGGATCTGCGTCGTGCTGGGTGTGAGCCTGTTCATCAATCTCGCCATCGCGGCGGCGGAGATCGCTGCGCCGGATACAATCCTGTTTCCGTTGTGGGATCCGATCGTCAAGAATTTCCTGACGCTGCAGGTTCGCACGCTGCCGAGCGACTGGTGGGGCTGGAAACCGGGCTTCGGCCTCGCGCTCTATCTCATCGTGGCGGTGCCGATGCTGTGGGTGCTGTGGAACTGGGCCGAACTGTCGGAACCTATACCCGCCTAGCGCCTTGTCTTCATGCCCTTAACGCGGTGCCAGATGTAGAACGCCGCACCCGCCAGCAGCACCACGGCGATGATCGCATCGGCACTGTGAAAAGCTGCCTTGACGCGCGGATCGCTGTTCCATTTGTCGCCCAGCTTCATGCCGACCCAGGCGAGGCCGAAGCACCAAGGCCACGACCCGGCAAAGGTGTAGAGGTGGAACGGCAACACCTTCATTTTAGCGACCCCGGCCGGGAAGGCGATGAAAGAGCGGATGACGGGCAAGAGCCGCCCGATCAGAATTGCCGAATTACCGAAGCGTGCGAAGAACCTGTCGGCCATGTCGAGCTCGCCCGGCCCGATCAGCACGTAGCGTCCCCAGCGCTCGATTGCCGGACGCCCGCCGCGCTTGCCCAATTCATATGCAGGGATCGATCCGATATTGCAGCCGATAGCGCCGGCGGTCGCGGCGAGATAGAGGTCGAAATGGCCGGTCGAAACAAGATAGCCGGCAAACGGCATGATGATCTCCGACGGCAATGGAATGCAGGCGGATTCGATCGCCATCAACAAGGCGATGCCGAGATAGCCTCCGCTGGAAATGACCCAAATGGTGAAGCCGGCGAGAACGCTCAGGATATGCTCGATCATGGAGCCGTGCGATGCGCGAAGCGCGGCGCGAAGGGAAGCCCCAAATAATGCTGCGCTTAACCGGTCCGTTCCGCCACCGCGCGCAGATCCTCGACGAAGCGCGCATATTCTTCCGCCCGCGCCGCTTCATCCGGCAGCCGCAGCAGGAAGCTCGGATGCACGGTGATCCATGCCTCGCCGCCACCGTCCGGCAGGTGATGCGCGCGTCCACGTTCGCGCGCGACCGTCATCGTGCGGCCGAACAGGCTGCGCGCCGCCGTCGCCCCCAGCGCCACCGTGACCTGCGGCTTGACCAACATGCGTTCCTGATCGATCCACCAGTGACAGGCGGTGATCTCGCCCGCGCCAGGCTTGGCGTGGATACGGCGCTTGCCGCGCTGTTCGAACTTGAAATGCTTCACCGCGTTGGTGACATACACCTGCGCCCGGTCGATCCCCGCTTCGGCGATCGCGCGATCGAACACCTGGCCGGCCGGACCGACGAATGGACGACCGGCCAGATCCTCCTGGTCGCCGGGTTGTTCGCCGACGAACATCAGCCGCGCATCGACCGGACCTTCGCCGAACACTGTTTGGGTGGCATTTGAATGTAACGGGCAGCGGGTGCACCCCGCAGCCTCGTCGCGCAACGCCGCCCACGCCGCCGCGATATTCCCGCCGATTTGCGTGCGGGCGACATCGATCATCCCGCTCTCCCGCGCCCGCGCACCGGCGATCAGCCCCGAGACCAAGGCCGTCTCGGGCATGTTCTTCCAATATTTGCGCGGCATCTCCTTCAGCATCGCGCCTACCTTCAGTCGTGCGGGGTTGAAGATCGAGGCGTAATAGGTCTTCCAAACATCCTCGATCGGATCCCCGTCCGGTGCATCGCCCTTCACCGCGCCAGGCCCCTGTTCCAGCCGCGAACCGTCCCAATGGATCGACAGGTCCGGCGTCAGGATCGACCAGCGCAGCGCGGCAAAGCGATCGATGAAGAACGCGGCATTGGCCCGTACGATATGATGCTCAGGCTCGAACCACGCGATGAAGCGCGGCGTGCCCGCATCGTCCACCTCGCGGAAGCGCAGGAAGGCCCGCATCTTGTGGATATCCCGCCGCACCTCACGCGCCAGTCCCTCAAGGCGACGCACCAGCGGGTCGGCAGCATCATCGATCAGCTTCGGTTCGGTCCGCAGCCGGGTTAGCGCGGTGTAGAGCAAGGCGAAGCGCTCGGGCGAATGGTGTAGCGCCGCCTTGCGCGCCAGATCGACAAACGCGCGCGGCACCGAAAGGCCATCTCGGGAGCGGGCAGGGGGCGAAGTCCCGGCATCGGCGAACAGATCGTCCGGCGTGTCGCCGATCTGCCAGATCACATCGCCAGGGGGTACGTTGTCGGCCGCCAAAGCGCGCGCCGCATCGCGCCAGCCATCGAAATCGTCCGGCTCGGCGAGATGGACGGTCTTCATCTTGCGCGCAACGGCGACGCGGCCGCGCTCACCCGAACAATTCCATTTGCTGGGGCTTGGCCTTCACTATTCCGCGAAGGTCGGCGCGATCGCTCAGCGCCACCGGGCGCCAATCCTCGGTGATCAGGAACGGACGCACCTTGGCGATCGATGCGGTCAACCGCGCCACATCCGCCAGATGCAGCCGTCGCCAGCGCCGTGCGGTCAGGATATTGCCTACCGCCTTCACCCCCAGGCCTGGCACGCGCAGCAATTGCTCTCGGGGAGCCCGGTTCACATCGACCGGGAATGCCCCACGAAACTTCAGCGCCCAGGCGAGCTTGGGATCGATATCGAGCGGTAGCATCCCCGTCGCCTCGTCCGCCGCTGCGACGACATCGGCGGTAGAATACTCGTAAAACCGCATCAACCAGTCGGATTGGTAGAGCCGGTGTTCGCGCATCAGCGGCGGGCGCTGCAGCGGCAGGACCGCACTGGCGTCCGGGATCGGCGAGAACGCGGAATAATAGACCCGCCTCAACCCGAACCGATCGTACAGCGTGGAGGCCTTGCGTACGATATCGCCGTCGGTGGCCGCATCTGCGCCGACGATCATCTGCGTCGACTGCCCGGCGGGGGCGAATTTGGGCGCGTGTCGGAAGCGCTTTCTGGCGTCGGCGGTGTCAAGGATCGCCGATTTCATCTCGCCCATCGCTTCGGCAATCCGCGTATCGGATTTTTCGGGCGCGAGTCGCTTCAGGCCGGAGGCGGTGGGCAATTCGACGTTGATCGAGAGACGGTCGGCATGCAGCCCCGCCTGATGCACGAGTTCCGGATCAGCATCGGGAATGGTCTTTAGGTGAATGTAACCGCGAAAATGGTGATCCTCGCGCAACGACCGCGCGACTTCGACGACCTGTTCCATCGTGTAATTCGAGGATCGAATGATGCCCGAAGACAGGAACAGCCCCTCGATATAATTACGCTTGTAAAATGCCAGTGTTAGCCGGACCACTTCGTCGGCGGTAAAGCGCGCGCGTCGCACATTGCTCGATTTGCGGTTGATGCAATAATGGCAATCGAAGATGCAGCTGTTGGTCAGGAGGATCTTGAGCAGGCTGATGCACCGCCCGTCCGGCGCATAAGCATGGCAGATACCCATCCCGCCATCGGTCGAACCGATCCCTTTGCCATCGCGCGATGACCGCTTCGACGTGCCCGAAGACGCGCATGAGGCATCGTATTTTGCCGCATCGGCAAGAATTTCGAGTTTTTTCTGCACGTCGAGTTGCGTCATTTGTTCGATATATGTTCCAAACTGGAGAAAGTCGATTGATTAATGTCAAACTTTCCAAGATTGCGAGCCATCGGTCGTGCATCGCTAGCCTGCCCGCTGCGCCTGTCCGCTGGGCCTGTCTTCGGGCATCATCGATGCCATGGTCAGATACCAAAAATCGCGATCATGCCTGGACCACTTAAACCGCCCGCTTAGGTAAACCATAGCTTTCGCTGGCACCCGGAAAGCCGTTAAAGCCTAGTCGAAGGGAGCAGCATGAAGGTTTCTCCACAGCGCATTCCGACAGGATGGGCAAAGGGCTTGACAACCCCCTGGTCGCTGCTCGCTTTGACCTGCCTTGCCGGCTGGGCATTCAAGGGACATTGCGGCGCCTGGTGGGC
>NZ_JANYEK010000056.1 GCF_025363195.1 Sphingomonas sp. | reverse complement strand
CTTGGGTATCCAGGCGTTTGAACCCGTGCTGATCGAAGGCAAGGCGATCCAGTTGCACCCGCTGGTCTGCTCGGCCTTCAACGCCGATTTCGATGGCGATCAGATGGCGGTCCACGTGCCGCTGTCGCTGGAAGCACAGCTCGAAGCCCGCGTGCTGATGATGTCGACCAACAACATCCTGTCGCCAGCGAACGGCAAGCCGATCATCGTGCCGTCGCAGGACATGGTGCTGGGCCTGTATTACCTGTCGATGCTGAAGGAAGACGAGCCGGGCCAGGGCATGATGATTTCCGACATGTCGGAAGTGCATCAGGCGCTGGAAGCCGGTGCGGTGACCTTGCACACCAAGATCATCAGCCGCGTTCCGCAGACCGACGAGGCGGGCAAGCCCTACCTCAAGCGCTACGAGACGACGCCGGGCCGCATGCTGCTGGGCGAATGCCTGCCGCAGTCGAGCAAGGTGCCGTTCGATACGGTCAACCGCCTGCTGACCAAGAAGGACGTGGGCGACGTGATCGACGAGGTCTATCGTCACACCGGCCAGAAGGAGACCGTTCTGTTCGCCGACGCGATCATGGCGCTCGGTTTCAAGCACGCGTTCAAGGCGGGCATCTCGTTCGGCAAGGACGACATGATCATTCCGGACGCGAAGATCGCTCTGGTCGATGAGACCAAGGCGCTCGTGAAGGACTTCGAGCAGCAATATCAGGACGGTCTGATCACGCAGCAGGAGAAGTACAACAAGGTGATCGACGCCTGGAGCCGTTGCGGCGACCAGGTGGCGAACGCCATGATGGACGAGATCAAGGCCGTTAAGAAGTATGAGGACGGCCCCAACAAGGGTCGCGAAAAGCCGATCAACTCGATCTACATGATGGCGCATTCCGGGGCCCGTGGCTCGCAGGCGCAGATCAAGCAGCTTGCCGGCATGCGCGGCCTGATGGCAAAGCCGTCGGGCGAAATCATCGAGACGCCGATCATCTCGAACTTCAAGGAAGGCCTGACCGTCCTTGAATATTTCAACTCCACCCACGGTGCCCGCAAGGGTCTCGCGGATACGGCGTTGAAGACGGCGAACTCGGGCTATCTGACCCGTCGTCTGGTCGATGTGTCGCAGGATTGCGTCATCATGGAGCTGGATTGCGGCACCGAACGCGCGCTGGAAATGCGGGCGATCGTGCAGGGCGGTTCGACCATCGCGTCGCTGGGTGAGCGTATTCTCGGTCGCACGACCGCAGAAGACATCATCGATCCGAAGACAAACGCGACGGTCATCCCGAAGGGCACGTTGCTCGACGAACCGATGATCCTGCAGATCGAGGCGCTGGGCACCCAGTCGTGCAAGATCCGCAGTCCTTTGGTGTGCGAGACGAAGATCGGCGTGTGCGGCAAGTGCTACGGGCGCGATCTCGCCCGCGGTACACCGGTGAACATCGGTGAAGCTGTCGGCGTCATCGCCGCGCAGTCGATCGGTGAGCCGGGCACGCAGCTGACCATGCGTACGTTCCACATCGGTGGTGCGGCGCAGCTCAACGAAACGTCCAACCTGGAAGCGGTCGCCGACGGCACGATGGAATATCGTGACCTGCGCGTGATCGTCGACCAGCGTGGCCGTCGCGTCGTGCTGAGCCGGTCCGGCGAAGTCGCGATCGTCGACATGGATGGCCGCGAGCGTGCGGTGCATCGCATCCCGTACGGCGCATATGTGCTGTTCGACGATGGGCATATCGTCAGCAAGGGCGACCGGATGGCCGAATGGGATCCGTTTACCATGCCGGTGATCACCGAGAATCCGGGCGTCGTGAAGTATGTCGATCTGGTCGAGGGCAAGACGCTCACCGAACAGGCCGATGAAGCGACCGGCATCTCGCAGCGTGTCGTGACCGAAAACCGCGGCATCGCCAGCAAGAAGGAGGATCTCCGTCCGCGCCTGACCCTGACCGGCGAAAGCGCCGAGGAGGCCGGGCGGTACATGCTGGTCGCGGGTGCAACCCTGTCGGTCGAGGATGGCGCAACGGTTCAGGGCGGTGACGTTCTGGCCCGCGTGTCGCGTGAGAGCGCGAAGACGCGTGACATCACCGGTGGTCTGCCACGCGTCGCCGAGCTGTTCGAGGCGCGCAAGCCGAAGGAGAATGCGATCATCGCCAAGGTCTCCGGCCGCGTCGTGTTCGGCAAGGATTACAAGGCCAAGCGCAAGATCGGCATCCAGCCCGAGGATGGCGGCGAGGTCGTGGAATATCTGGTGCCGAAGTCGAAGGTCATCGACGTGCAGGAAGGCGATTACGTCAAGCGCGGCGACAACCTCATCGGCGGCTCGCCGGATCCGCATGACATTCTGGAAGTGCTCGGCATCGAGCCGCTGGCAGAATATCTCGTCTCGGAAATCCAGGAAGTTTACCGACTTCAGGGTGTGAAGATCAACGACAAGCACATCGAGACGATCGTTCGTCAGATGCTGCAGAAGGTCGAGATCATCGAGAGTGGTGACACGACGTTGCTGGTGGGCGAACAGCTCGACCGCAACGAGATGGACGAAGTGAACGCCAAGCTCGAAAAGAAGCAGGCCAAGGCACAGGGCAAGCCGATCCTGCTCGGCATCACCAAGGCGTCGCTGCAAACCCGCAGCTTCATCTCGGCGGCGTCGTTCCAGGAGACCACCCGCGTCCTCACCGAAGCCTCGGTACAGGGCAAGAAGGACACGCTCACCGGTCTCAAGGAGAACGTGATCGTGGGTCGCCTGATCCCGGCGGGTACGGGTGCCGGCATGGGCCGCATGCGCATCGCGGCCTCCAGCCGTGACGCGGCGATGCGCGTGTCGCAGCGCAAGATGGCGGAAGTGTCGATCGCGATGGCCAATTCGGCTGCCGAGGAACGCGCCGCCGAGAAGCTGCGCAACGTGGCGGACGATACGGGTGACGATGCCCTTGGGGCGGTCGTCACCAGCGGCACGGGCACCGATGCGGATGCGGGCGATTACCTGATCAAGGAGTGATCGCCCCTGCCCTCATGGGCAATCCTTGAATGAAAGAGCCGCCGTCCGGGCAACCGGGCGGCGGTTTTTTCTTGGCCCAGCTTTCTTCCAGGGAAGGGAGTCAACAGGGCGCTGTCCTACAGGCCGCGCTTTCGATACGGTCTCGGGAATGGCCCACATACAGACCATTCAAACGATCCATAAGCGCCGCCTCAATGTTGATAGAAGCCCCGCCAGCGCGTCAATATTGATAACATTCGCGCCGCTGGACGGCCTCAACGACGAGGATTAGTGATCGAGAATGAAAGCCCTGTTCCCCGCCACCGCGCGCCCGCTGATCGAACCGCATCTGCCGCAAAGCCTCGACGTGTCGTGGTTCGCCAACCACGACGAGGCGAATGCGATGGTCGGCGAGGCGGAGATCGCCTGGGTCGATCAGATGCGCCCGGAATGGACCGCCGCTACGATCGCCCGGGGCGTGAAGCTGAAATGGCTGAGCACGATCTATGCCGGGGTGGATTCCTTCCCGATCGATGACCTGAAAGCGCGTGGCACGATCCTGACCAACGGCGCGGGGATAAACGCGATCGCGGTGGCGGAATATACGGTCATGGGCATGCTGGCAGCGGCCAAGCGCTTCGACGAGGTGGTGCGGATCGCCGATCGCAAGGAATGGCCGGGCGATGCACCGGGCAAGATCGAACTGTTCGAAACGACCGCATTGATCGTCGGCATGGGCACGATCGGCCAGTTGATCGCGGATCGCCTGGCCGCGTTCGGCGTGCGCGTGACCGGCGTGACGCGCAGCGGGCGCGACGGCACGCTGACGCCGGATGCATGGGGCGCGAAGCTTGGCGAATTCGACTGGGTGATTCTCGCCGCGCCATCGACCGATGCGACGAAGACGATGATCGGGGCGAAGGAACTGGCGGCGATGAAGCCCGGCGCATGGCTCGTCAACATCGCGCGCGGCGACATGGTCGATCAGGAAGCGCTGATCGCGGCACTCAAGACCGGCAGGCTCGGCGGTGCGTTTCTGGATACGGTGACACCCGAGCCGCTACCGGCGGACGATCCCCTGTGGAGCGCGCCGAACGTGATCCATTCGATGCACCTGTCGGGTCGCAGCCAAACGAAGATGTTCCTGCGAGCGGGCACGCTGTTTTTGGAAAACCTTCAGGCGTATATGGCGGGTAAGCCGATGAAGAATGTGGTGGATTTCGACGCGGGCTATTAAACAGGCGGTCCAATTTACCCTGATCTGGAAAACACCTATTGCCCTGCTTACCCTCGCTGGGTAAGAGCGCGTCCATGACTACCCTGGCCGGAATCAAGATCAAGCGCTTCCGCGAGGAACGGACCCTCAGCCGGGCCGCGTTCGGCGCCTGGTACGACGCCCCGGGTTCCACCGTTCAAGGCTGGGAGGAGGACGGCAAGCGCGCCAATTCCCCGGTCGTCAATCAAATCGCAGCCAACGGCATCGCCACCCATGCCGACTGGTACATCACTATCCGCACGGAGAATGACATGAGCACCTGGGCTCCCGACAGCTGGACGCAGGCCGAGGCACGGCAATTGCCGACCTACCCGGACGCACGGGCGCTGGACGCCGCGACGGATGCGCTCGCCACCTATCCTCCGCTCGTCTTTGCCGGGGAAGCGCGTAATTTGACCGCCGATCTCGCCAAGGTGTCCCGCGGCGAAGCGTTCCTGCTGCAAGGCGGCGACTGCGCCGAAAGTTTCGCCGAGCATAATGCGAACAACATCCGCGATACGTTCCGCGTCCTGTTGCAGATGGCGGTGGTGCTGACCTTCGCGTCGAAACTGCCGGTGGTGAAACTCGGCCGCATGGCGGGACAGTTCGCCAAGCCGCGCTCGGCCGACATGGAGACCGAAGACGGCGTCGAACTGCCAAGCTATCGCGGCGACATCGTCAACGACATCGCCTTCACCCCCGAAGGCCGTACGCCCGACCCGCAGCGCATGATCCGTGCCTATAGCCAGAGCGCCGCGACGCTCAACCTGCTGCGCGCGTTTGCGACCGGCGGCTATGCGAACCTGCACCAGGTGCATCGCTGGACGCACGATTTCATGGATCGCAGCCCGTGGGCGAAGAAGTTCAGCGATGTCGCCGACCGCATCGGTGAAGCGCTAGACTTCATGGAAGCGTGCGGGATCAGCCCGGAGACGGTGCCGCAACTCTCGCAAACGCAATTCTACACCAGTCACGAGGCGCTGCTGCTGCGCTACGAACAGGCCCTCACCCGTCAGGACAGCTTGACCGGCGATTGGTACGACACGTCGGCGCACATGCTGTGGATCGGCGATCGCACCCGCTTCGAAGGTTCGGCCCATGTCGAATTCCTGCGCGGGATCGGCAACCCGATCGGCATGAAGTGCGGCCCGAGCCTCGAGCCGGACGCTTTGCTGCGCCTGCTCGACACGCTCAACCCGGACCGCGTGCCGGGTCGCATGACGCTGATCACACGCTATGGCCATGACAAGATCGAGGCCGGTCTGCCCAAGCTGGTTCGCGCCGTGCTGCGCGAAGGCCATCCGGTGGTGTGGAGCTGCGACCCGATGCACGGCAACGTCGTGAAGGCCGCCAACGGCTACAAGACACGCCCGTTCGAGCGCATCCTGGCCGAAGTGCGCGGGTTCTTCGCGGTGCACCGCGCGGAAGGGTCGATCGCTGGCGGCATTCACGCCGAAATGACCGGGCAGAACGTGACCGAATGCACCGGAGGCGCGGTCGATGTGACCGAGCAATCGCTCGCCGATCGCTACCACACGCATTGCGACCCGCGCCTGAATGCTGGGCAAAGCCTGGAATTGGCGTTCCTGCTCGCCGAGATGCTCAACGACGAAATGGCGGAGCGGCGCAAGATCGCGGCCTAGCCGTCACTCCGCATAGCCCGGGAAACACATCGCTGATCGCGTCTTAACCAGCAACCTATTGTCGCGCTTAAGAAATTGGCGCAAATAAGCGTCGGGGATCGGGGACAGCGGGCATGGAACAGCTTCAGGCATTCGATCGATCGGAATTGGCGGAGCGCGACACGCCCGCGCCGATGACGGCGGCGCGAGATATCGCCACGATCATCGGTGGCGCGGCGATGCTGGCCGCCTGTGGTGATGGGGGCGGATCGCCGACACCCACACCGGCACCGACGCCGACCAGCACCCCTACCCCCACCGCCACGATCACGCCGGCGCAGGCCAGCCGTTTCCTCGCGCAATCGACGATGGGCGCGACCAAGACGATGGTCGCCGACGTCGTGTCCAATGGTTATGCCGGGTGGATCAGCGCGCAATTTGCCCTGCCCCGCGCCACCGCGCACTGGGATTGGCTGGTCGCGAACGGTTACACTGCCGCGACGTATATCAATTCCACCGCCGGCTTCGATCCGACGGTATGGCGTCAGGCGATCGTCGAACCGGATCAGTTGCGCCAGCGGGTGGGGCTCGCGCTGCTCGACATGCTGGTGGTCGGCATCGACGGGCTAGTGCTCAACTGGAAACAGTTCGCCGCCGCCGGGTATCTCGATGTGCTGCTCGACAATGCATTCGGCAATTATCGTAATTTGCTCGATGCGATCACCACCAATGCGGCGATGGCCTCGTTCCTGACCTTCCTCGGCAACCGCAAGGCCAATACGGCGACCGGGGCACAGCCGGACGAGAATTACGCGCGCGAACTGATGCAATTGTTCACGCTCGGACTGTACCAGCTCAATATCGACGGCAGCGTGAAGATGTCAGGGGGCGTGCCGCTGGAAACCTATACGCCCAGCGACGTGTCGCAACTGGCCCGCGTGTTCACCGGACTCAGCCTGGCGACCAGCGTATCGAACACGCCGGATCGCTATCGTGTGCCGCTCATCATGAACGCCGCGCTCAACGAAACGGGCAGTGCGACCTTTCTCGGTACGACCACCAGCGGCGGCGGGTTGGCCGCGATCAAGGTCGCGCTCGATACGCTCTTCGCGCATCCGAACATGCCGCCGTTCGTGTCGAAACAGCTGATCCAGCACCTCGTCACCAGCAACCCGTCCTCCGCGTATATCGGGCGCGTCGCCAACATCTTCGCCGATAACGGTTCCGGCGTGCGTGGTGACATGAAGGCAGTGATCCGCGCGATCCTGCTGGACGCCGAAGCGCGCAGCGATGCCGCGCTGAGCAGCACCAGCGCCGGCAAGTTGCGCGAACCCGTAACGCGCCTGACCGGATGGGCGCGTGCCTTCGGCGTCACGTCGCCATCGAACGCCTGGGCGATCGGCGATACCAGCAGCAGCAGCACCCGGCTCGGCCAGTCGATCGGGCGGTCGCAAACGGTGTTCAATTATTTCCGCCCCGGATATTCGCCGCCCAACACTGCGATCTCGTCCGCCGGTTTGGTCGCGCCGGAATTCCAGATCACCAACGAACTCTCGGTGGTCGCTTATGTCAATTACATGTCGGGGTTGATCTCGAACGGCACTGGCGACGTGAAGGCGGATTACACAGACATCCTGACCAAGGCGAGCGACAGCGCGATATTGGTCGATGAGATCAATTTGGTGCTCGCCGCCGGACAGTTGAGTGCCGCGACCGTCACCACCATCCGTGCTGCGGTGGACAGCATCTCGGCCTCGACCCCTGCCGGCCAACTCAACCGCGTCTACACCGCGATCCTGACGACGATGGCCTCCACCGATTATCTGACGCTCAAGTAAAGGACGACGGGATGACCGAAGATCAATCGCGCCGCGCCTTCCTCAAGCGCACCTCCGCCCTCGGTCTCGCCGGTGTGGCGACGCCGTTCGTCACCAGCCTCGGCGCGATCGGCGAGGCCGCGGCGGCCACCGCGACCGAATATAAGGCGCTGGTCTGCATCTTCCTGTACGGCGGCAACGATTATGCAAACACGCTGCCGCCTTATGATGCGGCGAGTTACGCGCAATATCTCGCCGCGCGCTCGAACATCGCCCACACGCGAGAGTCGCTGGCGGCCACGGTGCTGACGCCCAGCGTCGCGCTGGCTGGCGGGCGGCAATATGCGATGGCGCCGACAATGGGCCCGCTGGCGCAACTGTTCGCGGCCGGAAAGACCGCGGTGGTTCTGAACGTCGGAACGCTCGTCCAGCCGACGACCAAGGTGCAATATACCAGCAATTCGGTGAAGCTGCCGCCCAAGCTGTTCAGTCACAACGACCAGCAAAGCTATTTTCAAGCGAGCAACCCGGAGGGCGCGACGTCCGGTTGGGGTGGACGGATCGGCGATCTGTTCCAGAGCGGTAATGGCAGTGCCACCCTCACCTGCATCAACGCCAGCGGCAATGCGGTGTATCTTACCGGCAAGACCGCGGTGCAATATTCGATCAGCACCAACGGCCCGGTGGCGTTGCTCAACAATGCGTCGTCGCTCTACGGATCGACCACCGCCGCAAGCACGTTGCGCAGCCTGATGACCGGCCCGTCCAGCCATCTGATCGCCAACGAACATGCCATTGTGAGCAAGCGGGCGCTGGATACCTATGCCCAGGTCAACACCGCGCTGGGTGGCGCACCGGCGGCGAATTTCCCGCTCTTCCCGACCGGTAATAGCCTGGCCGACCAGCTCAAGGTGGTCGCGCGGATGATATCGGTCTCGCAGGAACTAGGGGCGAAGCGGCAGGTGTTTTTCGTCTCACTCGGCGGGTTCGACATGCATGACGCGCTCGTCGCCAACCACCCGACCCAGATCGGGCTGGTCGCAAACGCCATCAAGGCCTTTTACGACACGACGGCCGCCCTCGGCATATCGGATAAGGTAACCAGCTTCACCGCATCGGATTTCGGACGCACGCTGCAGTCGAACGACGACGGATCGGATCATGGCTGGGGCAGCATGCACTTCGTTACCGGCGGAGCGGTAAACGGCCAGAAATTCTACGGCACGCCGCCGGCGATCGGCAACAATACCCCCGACGATGTCGGCCAGGGGCGGCTCTTGCCCGGCCTTTCGGTCGATCAATATGCCGCCACGCTGGCCAGTTGGTTCGGGGTCAGCGCCGGTAACATGGCGACGGTGTTACCAAACATCGGCAACTACAATCCGTCGACATGGAACCTGGGCTTCGTGTAACCTGCTATACGACTTTGCGACCGGTGATCAGGCGGAAGATCACGACCACGACGGCGATGACCAGCAACAGGTGGATCAGCCCGCCCGCAACGTGAAAAACGCCAAAGCCCAATACCCAGAGTACCAACAGGATTACCGCGATCGTCCAAAGCATATTCGTGTCCTCTTCCACTGTTCCGGCCGACGCCGAGGCGTCGGCTTATCCTGAATATTCAGGACGTTCACGGGAAGGCTAACGAGCATGCAGGGCAGATGGTTCCACCTGCGAAACCAAGACCGACTTGACGCCCGCGCGGCAGCCCCGTAGAGCCCCGCTTCCCCGCACACGGCCCCTTCGTCTAGCGGTTAGGACGACGCCCTCTCACGGCGTAAGCACGAGTTCGATTCTCGTAGGGGTCACCATCACCAAGCAGTTTTGCGGTTTTCTGCGAAATATACGCAAATCCTAGACTTTCCGACCTACGGCTGATACAAAAGGCTGGGTCAAAAATGAGGATTCGTGTGCCTGGGTTGTGGCGTCATCCGGAGTCGACCGTTTACTGGTTTCGCATGGGTGTGCCAAAGCGCTTACGCGCGTACGTCGGCAAAAGCGAAATCAGAATGTCGCTTGACGAGAGATGCGTTCAGGCAGCGGCTGTCAAAGCTGCCCTAAAGCGCGCCGAGACCCTAAAATATTTCAGGGAGCTGGAATGGGAGCATGGTCTCGGGATCGGTCGGCGCGCGGAAAAGATCGTCCGGGACGGATTCGATGCGCTGGCGCGGCGGCACGCCGATTTCAAGGCTGGGGACGCCGATCTAGCCCAAGCGCTGGACCACGTTACCCATACAATGCTTCGCATGCTTGCGTTTCGGGCTCGTCTGGATTGGGGTGGCGAGCACGCGGCGGACGCGCAGATCGAGAACATGGGCGAAGTCGACGCACCATTCCCGCTTTCCCCGCCGCGAGCGGGGCCGGTGCTGCTTGGCGAGGCATTCCGGACGTCGGCCGCAGCCAACATTGCCCTGTTCGAACGCAATGGTCCGTTTAGGGGCGCGGCATATCGCGAAATCGCGCGCAGCCTGCTCGCGGCCTGCGACTGGCAGGCGGTCGATTTTGAGGTTGCGATCGTCGCTGAGGCAGTGGGAGACCATGTCGGTCGCTCTGGTCCGATGTACGACGCGGTCGCGCGGCGCATCCTGACTCGATTGAGCGATCATCGCTTCGGCCACTGGCCAACTAGCGTCGACCTTGTCATCGCTCCTATGGCGCAGGCATTGGCATCGACAATCGTCGAGGTAGGACCACCTCCGAAAGTTATCTCGAGGCTAGAAGACGATGACGCGCCGACAACGCTCTCAAAAGCGTTCACGGTCTGGAAGGCGGCTCGTTCAACTAAAGATGTCGAAAAAATCGACGATGAATTCAAGCTGGCGATCAAGCGTTTCAAGGAGATTGTTGGCACCGAAGAGGTGCGGGCCGTCACTAAAAAGCAGGTCAAGGCGTTCCGCGATGTTATCGCCCGTCTTCCGTCGCGACCGAAGCGTGCCATCGGGGCTCTGTCGCTGCGCGCGCAAGCGGAGGTCGCCGAACGTGAAGGTCTGTTGACGCTCGCCCCGCCAACCGTCGGCAAGCAAGTGATGGCGATCAAAGTTCTGCTGGGTGTCGCGGTCGAGGAAGAAGTGATCACCGTCAATCCTGCCCAAGGCGTGACGGTGGAAGGTGCCAAGCACACCGGCACCGAGCGCGACCATTTCAGTGACGCAGAGATGAAGCTGATTTACGAGTCACCGCTAATGACCGATCCGGACGCGTGCAGCGACACGATGTTCTGGATCATCTTTGCGGCACCGTTTCACGGCGCAAGGCCTGGCGAGATGTGCAAGCTCAAGCCACGTGATACGGTCAAAGACGACGGTGCCTGGGTAATGCGTTTCCGCGAAGACAAGCGCGTTGCATCCGCGTCGGCGGGGAATGAACGGGCGCGCCGTCAGAAAACCGACGAATCGGTGCGTGATCTTCCCGTGCACTGGATCGTCGAGGAGGGCGGGTTCGTCGAGTTCGCACGTCATCAGGCCGAAGTGGGGGCTGCGTGGCTGTTCGACGATCTGACGCCGGACAAATATGGTGATCGGTACAAATACCTTTCTCGCGCGATCAACGCGTCGCTACGCAAGCTCGGTATCACCGATGCCGACAAGAGCTTCTACTCATCGCGCCACAGTTCGAAACGCGAGGGTAGGCGGCAGCGAATCGCTGAGCAGAACCTTGACCAAGGGTTCGGCCATGCATCGCTCAACACCGGTCG
>NZ_JANYEK010000216.1 GCF_025363195.1 Sphingomonas sp. | reverse complement strand
TCCATCTCCATTCGGTTTTCCTCTGGCCGACGCTGGCGGCGGCACGGGCGGCGAAACGGGCTCGCATTCCGTTTGTACTTTCGCCGCGCGGGATGCTTGTCGCCGACCTGATCGGCGCGAGATCGAGCGCGATCAAGACCGCGTGGCTGAGGCTGTTCGAACGCCGCACGATCCGCGAGGCGTCCGCGATCCACTTTACCGCTGTGCGCGAAGAGCAGGATTTCCTCGCCTTGGGGCTCGTCGCGGGGCGGAGCATATTGCTGCCCAACGGCGTGGAGGAGCCGGTGGCGGATGCCGACCCCCTCTCGTCCGAGGTTCGGGCTATAATTGCCAAGCCGGGCTACGCGCTGTCGCTTGGGCGGCTGAACTGGAAGAAAAACCTCGTCGCGCTGATCGATGCGCTCGCTTTCGCGCCTGACGCCCGGCTGGTGATCGCCGGCACCGATGACGAAAACCATTCAACCGCACTGCGCAGCGCGATCGCCACCGCCGGTCTGCAATCGCGCGTCACGCTGATTGATCGCAATGTTGTCGGTGCGGACAAGGACGCGCTGTTTGCACACGCCGCGATATTCGTGCTGCCATCGCTCAACGAAAATTTCGGCAACACCGTGCTGGAGGCGATGATCCGCGGGACACCAGTCGTGGTGTCAAACGGTGCGGGCGTCGCCGAAGTCGTGCGGGAAGCGGATTGCGGCCTGATCGTCGGGCCGACCCCCGAGGCATTGGGCCAGGCGATCGCCAAGCTCCTCGCGGATCCCGTATCGGCCACGACGATGGGGCAGTTGGGCCAGAAAAATGCGCGTGACCTGTTCGGCTGGCAGTCCATCGCCGCGCGCATGATCGCCGCTTACGAGCGCTTGTCGTCCTCGTCCTGACGCGCCGCCTTCGCGGCTTCGTCCCCGGCATTGATCTTGTTTTCGAGCACGAAGATTGCCAGCGTCGTCTCGGCCAACAGGCGTTGCAGCGCGTAGAGCATGCCAGCGCGGCCGTTGAAGATCATGCCCCGCCCGAACAATGCGTAGAGAAACATGGCAATCGGCATCAGCGGCGGCGCGAGCCGCAGGCGGCTTTTGAGCGATTTCGGCGCGCCCAGCAGATGCGGTAATTCGCGCGCCATATAGCGCGATTGCGACAGGATCCAGCCGTCCATCGGCTTCCAATCGTCATGCACGATTTTGCCGGTGAGCGCCATGGTCACGCCGCGTGTGATACGCCAGCCCTCGGTATGTCCCTTATCGAACGCCTCGACGGCGCCGCGCCGGAACAGGACGATATTGGACGGGTAGAGCGATGCCGACAGCCGCCGCCCGAAGATCGCATAACCGAAATCGATCTTGTAGGCGGTCACGTCCGGCGTGGGTTGCAGCGCTATTATCTCGTCGCGGAGCGCTTCGGTGACCACATAGTCGGCATCGAGCCGCAACACCCAATCGGTTTTCACCCCCGTCTCATCGACCGCGAACCGCCATTGTTTGCCGTGGCTATCGAACGGCCGGTGAAAGACGCGCACGGCGGGATATTCCGCCAGCATCGCCAGTGTCGCATCGGTGCTGCCGGAATCGACCACGACGATGTCGCGCGCCCAGTCCAGCGCAGCCAACAGGCGGCGCAGGTTCGGTGCCTCGTTCATGGTGAGGATAACCGGAGTGATCTCGTCGATCATCTACGGATGCACGGCTGCGGCGAGGGCCATCGTCGGATGTCAGCCTTTATGTCGGATGATGTGCACCAGATTGTCGCCGTACAGTTCGTCCTTCACCGCCAATTTGGTGAGGTTGCGAGCAAACCGCACCGCCGTGCCGTAGGCGACCGTTTTGGATTGATCCGCCGGGTAATTCAGGGATCGTTCGATCGACATGTCCCGCCTCACCAGCATTTTTTCCAGCGAATCGCGCAGGATCGGCATCAGATGCGTCGGATCGCTCTTTTCGTCGAAATGCGGCACTTTTGTACTGATCAACGCACGAATGCGCGCGCGCGTGGATTCGATGTTGGGCGTGGTGATGATTGCAATGCCGTCGAGCGCCAACGTCGATTTGATATAGTCGAGCAGATTGCCGATATTCTCGATATGCTCGATCACCTCGACGCACGTCACCAGATCGAACTGGCCGAGTTTCAGATCCTCGTGATGGTTGAGATCCAGCCGGTGGAACACCAGCTTGCCCATGTTCAGCGGCGGATCG
>NZ_JANYEK010000074.1 GCF_025363195.1 Sphingomonas sp. | reverse complement strand
AGCCGACGAGCAAGCCCACCAGCAAGCCTGCGGCGGCATGGAGCAGATCCAGCTGTCCAAGTGATATCATCATGGTCCGCTCGTTGCGGGTGGGAATGCAGGACATCGGCAATAGCGGCGCAATCGCGGCCAGGCGCAAGAGGAAGTCTACCCGGCGCTAAAGGAAACCTAAGGGTCCGCTCAAGCTCGAAACTCACCATGTCCAAGTACAGTCGCGTCACTCGAATCTGGATGGCGGCTTGCCGCTCTATCGTCACGCGCTGCTGATCAGGGGCGCACTTCGCAATACCCGCCAGCTGTGCCCGATTGCGTAGTACGGTTGAA
Source organism: Sphingomonas sp. (assembly GCF_025363195.1). GTDB lineage: Bacteria > Pseudomonadota > Alphaproteobacteria > Sphingomonadales > Sphingomonadaceae > Sphingomonas. The sequence continues at coordinate 3,233 of NZ_JANYEK010000074.1, read as the reverse complement.
ACTGGGCCGATAGCCGCCTGACTGGCACTGTCAAAGCTATGGGGCAGGCATTTCCCTATCTGGTTAGCAGCTCGATTCTGATAGCGATAGACGCGTTTTGTTCCTGTTTAAGTCGACCTGCGTTCCCGCTCTAGGCACCGCCTTTCGAGCGTTATCGGGACCCAAATATCCAAATTCTGGTTAGTTTGACAGTACCGCTTTTCCCCGCACATGCCGCGAACACCGCGGCGTCGATCCGATGGAGGATTGCCAGATGGACTCCGCGTAAGGCTAAAAAAGATGATAACTGGAAACCAAATTAGCATCAGATCCACCCCGAGTAACCAACACTAATCCGCGTGACGATGGTCGATCGGGAACTCATCAACTCGGTGGCCGTTCAGATGGATTGACTAAGCGTCGAACAATTTTTTTTTTGGAAAATCAGAGTATGGCACGGAATCGGAAATTTGCTGGGATGGTGGGTTTGGCCTTAGCAAGTGTATCCATGCCAGCTCTCGCTTCGAGCCACCGGGAGGCCCCCGGCATCACTGGTATGCCTAAGGTCGATAACACCGATGTGTATGTCTTCCGCAGCTACGAGCCGGGGCGCGATGGCACCACGACGTTGATCGCCAATTTTCAGCCGGCCCAAACGCCTGGCGACGGTCCGAACTATTTTACCATGGACCCTGACGCGCTTTACGAAATCCATGTCGACAACACCGGGGACGCGGTCGACGATATGACCTTCCAGTTCCGCTTCACCAACACGATTGTCGGCGGAGTCGGAAAGACCGTTCCCGTGGGCGGGGTCGATCAGCCTATTCCCTTGCGTCATGTGGGGCCGATCGCCCGACCGGGCGATGCCAACCAGGGCGAACTCGAAACCTACACGGTTGGCATGGTCATGGGCGGCCGAGGGCCGGGCTCGACACTGCTGCGCAATGCCGATGGTTCGGGAACGACCTTCAACAAGCCCATCGACAACATCGGCAACAAGACCACCGCCGATTACCCGGGCTACGCTAACCAGTTCATCTACAATGTCTCGATTCCAGGGTGCGCCTCGCAGGGCCGGGTCTTCGTAGGTCAGCGCGAAGAGGCCTTTGCGGTCAACACCGGGCCGATCTTCGATTTAGTCGATCTCGTGCCGATCGAAGGCGACAGCGCGCCGGGCGCTGGCGACGGCCGCGGGTTCCCCGGCGGAATAACCCAGAGCGACAAGAACCAGCAGCTCATCGGTCAAAAGAACGTCACTTCGCTCGCGCTCGAAATTCCGACCGCCTGCCTCACGGGCACCGGCAACGGCGTTATCGGTGTCTGGTCAAGCGCCAGCCTGCCGCTCGGCAAAATCACTGGTGCCAGGGCCGGGCGCAATCCTGCGGCACGCTTCGACGGCGAATACAAACAGGTATCGCGGCTGGGCTCGCCACTGGTCAATGAAGTGGTGATCGGGCTGCCACAGAAGGACGCGTTCAATGCAAGCAAACCGGCGCAGGACGCGGTTTTTGCGACCTACGTTACGAACCCGGCAATGCCGGCGATCCTCAATACCCTGTTCCTCGCCCCAGTGAACGCTGGGCTGCATGCCAAATTTACCGATCTGGCCCCGAGCAACTTTCCGCGACGCGATCTGGTCGCCGCCTACCTAACCGGGTTTCCGGGCCTCAACCAGCTCAAGACAGTCACACCGTCTGAAATGTTGCGGCTGAACACCAGTGTGCCAGTAACATCGCGCGACCGGCAGAGCTCGTTCGGTGTTGCTGGCGACGACATGGCTGGCTATCCCAACGGTCGGCGTCCAGGCGACGATGTTGTCGATATCACGCTGCGCGTCGCCATGGGCAGATTGTGCCACCCGGTCCCGCTGAAAGGCAAAATGACCGACCTTGGTCTGTGCAAGCCTGCGGATGCGCCCACGGGAATGGTCGCCTACACCGACGGCGCCCCGAGCAGCGCAAGGACGTTGCTCAACAGCTTCCCCTACCTCAATCCGCCTCTACGCGGCGCACCGCGGCCTCAAAACAAGCCGTAAAGCAACACGGGAATGGCTGACTGCGGTTCAGCTTGCGAAAAAAGGGGCGACAAAGTTGTGAGGTGCTGAACCGACGTGTTCCAGAGGTGGAGGGTTAGCAAGCAAGTTTGGCACCAAGAACGGACTTTGACGGTTTGAGCACGACACCAATTAACGAAAGTTCATCATGAATTTTGTCCAATGCGGCTCGGGCCCGAAGCTGATCCTGATCCATGGGCTCGGGGGAAGCTGGCAATCATGGAGCACTATCCTCGATAAGCTCGCTGCGTATCGAACTGTGATTGCACTCGACCTGCCCGGACATGGCGCGAGCGCGGCAGAAGCCGATAGCGGAACCTTTCTCGGGTTGGTTGGGAGCGTTGAACGCTATATCCAAAACAACCATCTTACGGGGATAGACATCGTCGGCAGCTCGATGGGCGCTCGGATCGCGCTTGAGCTTGCGCGCCGCGGGAGAGTTGGCAACGTGGTCGCGCTCGATCCGGGCGGTTTCTGGCGTGGCTGGGAACGAACTTTCTTCAAGTTCACGATCGGCATGTCAGGACGTCTGCTTCGAGCGATCCGGCCCGGTCTTCCAATGCTGAGCCGGAACGCGGTATCGCGCACGGCGTTGCTATCTCAGCTCTCGGTTCGGCCTTGGGCGCTCGATCCGCAAATTATCGCGACCGAGCTAACGGGCCTCAGCAAGACGCCAACTTTCGACGCGCTTGTCGAAGATCTAGCCGGCGGTCCGGAACAAACCGGGCCAGCCGCCGCTTCGACTGGCCGGATCGTGATCGGATGGGGCCGGCAAGATCGGCTTTGTCTGCCGCGGCAGGCAGCACGTGCGCAGGCGGCATTCCCTTCGGCGCAGCTGCATTGGTTTGATGAGAGCGGTCATTTTCCCGCTTGGGATAGGCCGGAAGAGAGCGTTGAGGTCATTCTTGCAGCGACGCAATAACGTGCGAAAAATCTCTTAATAGGGTCAAATTGGTCTTGGCGGCGCGTGCCGCTAGAATTGATCAGATTACAGCCCGCCTAGCGCCACACCTCAGCGAACAATAGCCGTGGGTGGCAGCGGTCAAAAAGCCAACGTTTGCAATCAGCGCCCACAAGCTACGCGAAAAAAACGAGGCGCCTCGCCGACTGCCAACGAGGCGCCCGCAATTAAATGATTGTCCGAACAAGACAATCATTTGAGACCGCGGCTCCCGGGAGGAAGTGGGAGGGGCGAGTC
>NZ_JANYEK010000156.1 GCF_025363195.1 Sphingomonas sp. | reverse complement strand
TGAATCGGGTCCGGCAGCATCTCTGTCCGGGCCCTTTTCGTTTTAGAAAAACCTCCGTCAGCCGGGCGGCGACCGAGCCGTGATGGCGCAACTTCCCGGTGGCGCGCATCTTATATCGGCTGAGGGCGCCCAGCATGCTGTCCAAGGCCATTACCGGCCGTGGAGCCCCTTCGGCCATCGTCCTGTCGTTAGCGGTCCTGCTGGTGCCAATGGCAAGCAGTGCAGAGAGACCTGCGAAAGCCCTTCCTCCGCTGGGTACGTGTTCAAAGACCTCGATACAATTGATTTCGCAAAGATTGGAAGATGGCGCGACGCATCGATCTGTTCCGAACACTGGATCAGCAATGCTGCTGAAAAATGGCGTTTACGGCGTCTCGTATGATCAGGTCGCTGCGCTCAATCAGTCGAGAGTGGGCGATCCGGTCTATACCTGCCTGGTAAAGCTGCCTCGTCATTGCCCGCCAGGGGACAATCGCGGAAAGCTATACACGACGACCAATCTTCGAACCGAGGAATCGTGGACGTTGCCTGATGCGGAACACATGTGCGGCGGCGCGTAACACGTCGGATCTAGGTGACGCTCTCGCTACCGCACATCGCGGCAAGTGCCAGCCGCATAGCGACTGCGCGCTCGCCTGATGTCGGCGGGGTATGACTCCAAGATAAGGCAGACCGGTCCGGGGCGGTTTCGGACCAGATTTGCTTCGCCACATCCGACAATTCGTCGACGGTGGGGTTGCGGCCGGTTGCGACGCAGTCGATGATTTCAGGCATCACCCCGGTTTCAATTCGCATCGTTTTCTCCTGCCCTTGGCGTAGCACCGCAGCACGACAGATTAGCGACAAATTCTGAGCACGCCGCCGCACTGAGTGCTTACGGCAGAACCGCGCGGATGCTCTCGATCGTGATCAAGTATGTCGATCTTCACCCGAGAGGGCGAGCGCCTCCTCCTCAGGTCGTTGACCTTCGATTCCACCGGCGCCGCGCTAGATTCCCGGTCCCCAATTCCCATGGGTATCGGGGTAGCCATCGAGTATTTCGAAAAGGTGAGACGCGTTAGGATAGTGAACGCGCTCTTTACCGCGTCGCTGAACACCATCGCAAAGTCTGCGGCCTAGAGCTTGGTCAACAAGCTGGGGTTGGAGAGTCGTTTTGGGCAAACAATTGATCGCCGTGCTCGTCGCAAGTTATTCGTCGAAGGCAAAGGTTGTGCTGTGGCGGTGCGCCAAAGGCGCCAATGTGTCGTGGCCCGCTTCGAAACTGGCGTAAAATCCGTGGGTTGCCCGGAATAATTCAGCTCGGCGCGTGCGACCTTCCGTGCATCGCACCGCCTTTGCGCCGCAACGCAACATTCTCCACCAACAACCGCCATCGCCCAACGCGAGATGCTCCCCGAAAGGAAGCCCATGAGGATATTATAGGCGCTCGCCGCTCTGGCTTTCTGTGCCTTTTTCGCGCAGGCCCAAACGATTGTCGGCTGCAGCTCGATGGCGTTCGCCAAGGGTGGCATCATGTCGTCGCTCAAGCTGGGGAGCCAGGCCAAGTGCCCCGGCAAAACGGGAATTGCCACGACGAATGCGGACGCGTTCCGGCTTGACCAGATCAAGGCGATGAGGGTGAGCGGGCCGCCTGTCCAGCTCGACCGGCTACCCTCGTCGATGCCGACGGGCACTTCCAAGCTCGGCGTCAGCGCGACACCGCAGATCTATTACGGAACGGAGCGTATCTGGGCCAACCTCGCTTACCGATCCAGCGAGTGGCAGGGCGTGGTTGGCGGCTATAACGATGTCGGCAATCCAGTTACCGCCGGCCGGATGTATCTGGCGGCCCCGAATGCCGTCTATAGCGGTCAGGCCACCAAGATAACCTGCACGTGGCAGGGCGCGGGCAAGGCCTATCTCGGCGGTATGTCAGAGACGAGCTATGGCGATCATGTGGCTACCGTTGTTTGGGCGCCAACCGGCCCTCCCGGCAAACATGGCGGCATCTGGTTCGAAATCTCGCAGAGCGATGGATCGTTCCGCAATCTCGACTGCCGCGAAGCCGGGGTCGTGACCAATGGTCGTCTCGACCAGCGCTACGTCGATGACATGAAGCTCTACGGCGTCATTCGGTTCCTCGACTGGTCGAACGCCAACAAC
>NZ_JANYEK010000068.1 GCF_025363195.1 Sphingomonas sp. | reverse complement strand
CGCAGAGTGGGCAGACCGGCGGATCGGGTACTTATGGTACAGGCAGCGGCGGCAATCCCGACCTGCAGGACGTGCGCGCGTGGAATTTCGATGCGACGGCGGAATGGTATTTCTCGACCACCGGGTCGATCACCGTATCGGGTTTCTACAAGAAGCTAGACGGGTACATCCAATATTATGGCGCGAACGAGCTGCTCACTGCGTCGGACGGGAGCCTCCAGACCTTCCTCGTCACCCGCCCGCGCAACACCAATAACGGCAGCCTGCGCGGCGTCGAGGTCGCGGCCACAGCATTCGCCGATTTCCTGCCGGGCGCTCTGTCGGGCTTTGGTGCTCAGGTCAGCGGCACGGTCTCGAAGGGCCGGGTCGATGATCCGATCAATATCGGCCAGCGTCAGGATATCCTGCCCGTCTCGCGCTATTCATACAATTTGATCGGCATCTATGAGAAATACGGCCTGTCGACGCGGCTCGCCTATAATTGGCGCAGCAGCTACACCGACAGTTACTCGGCCGCCTTCGCCGATGGCCTGGTGCGCGCGAAGGCGATCGGGTTCCTCGATCTCTCAGTCAGCTACGCGCTGAACAATGCGATCACGTTGACGTTCGATGCGACCAATTTGACCAAAACCACCTATCACGACAATTTCGGCACCACCTCATACCTGCCGCGCGACACACGCCAATATGACCGCACGTTCGGTGGCGGCGTCCGCTTCAAGTTCTGATCGTGCGGCCGGTCGTCTCATCTTTGTTGGCGGCGACCTGCCTGCTCACGGTTGGTCCTGCGGTCGATGCGCAACAGGCGGTCTTGTTCGCGGACCGGATGCAGGGTGACCTGTCGCCGGTCCACGATCCCGCGATCATCAGCGATGGCGATACGTTCTATGTCTTCAGCACCAGCCAGGAGGGTGAGGCACCGGGCCTGATCCACATCCGCAGCTCGAAGGATCTGGTGAACTGGAAGCGCGCGGGCGCCGTGTTCAGCGCAATGCCGGACTGGGCGAAACGCGAGGTGCCCAGGACCAAGGGCATATGGGCGCCGGACGTGGCGTTCGTGAACGGCGAATACCGGCTGTATTATGCGATCTCCGCATTCGGCGAAAACCATTCCGCGATCGGGTTGGCGACGGCAAAAACTCTTGATGCGACCAAGCCCGATTACGGCTGGAAGGATCAGGGCGCGGTGTTCGTGTCCAATCGGAAAGACGATTACAACGCGATCGACCCCGCCGCCTTTGTCGACCGCGAGGGCAAGGCGTGGATGGCGTTCGGCAGCTTCTGGAGCGGGCTCAAGATGATCCGCCTCGATGCTGCGACCGGCAAGGCGTCGGTCGACGACAAGACGGTCTACAGCCTCGCGCGGCGCGCAACCCCCGATGCGATCGAGGCGCCGTTCGTGATCGACCATGGCGGCTATTATTATCTCTTCGCCAGTTATGACTTTTGCTGTCGTGGTGCGGACAGCAGCTATTACACCGTCGTCGGGCGATCGAAGGACGTCACCGGGCCGTATCTCGATGCCGAGGGCAAGCCGATGAGCAAGGGGTTCGGGCAGATCGTGCTTCATGCCAAACTCGATGCGAGCAAGCGCTGGCGCGGGCCCGGCGGCATCTCGATCCTGCGCGAGGGCGGGCGTGAACTGATCGCGTGGCATGCCTATGATGCAACCAGGAATGGTGCGCCGACGCTCCGCATCGCACCGATCGCCTGGACCGCCGACGGCTGGCCGGTCGTCCGCCAATGAAGGATATCGCCCGATGAAAGATATCGAAACGACCGTCACCCGCCGCATGCTGCTTGCCGCGGCCGCCGTCGCTCCGCTCGCCATGCCTGCGCTAGCGCTTCGCGCCGGGCCCGCGCTCGCACGCCGCGTCGCGCCCGGCGTGATCGCCAATCCGCTGGTGCGCAACCGCGCCGATGCACAGGTCTTCCGCCACACCGACGGCTGGTATTACATGACCGGATCGGTGCCGGAATATGACCGGCTGGTCTTGCGCCGCTCACGCACCTTGGCTGGCCTCGCCACCGCGGAGGAACGGGTGCTGTGGCGCCACCTCGCCAGCGGGCCGATGTCGGGCTTCATCTGGGCGCCGGAACTGCATTTGGTCGATGGCCGCTGGATCATGTATTTCGCCGCCGGTCCGAGTGGTGGCGGCGAGGACGTGTTCCGCATCCGCACCTATGCGGTGGCCTGCGATGGCAAGGATCCGATGACGGGTCGCTGGTCGGTGCTCGGTCAATTCCAGGCACCGTGGGACAGTTTCAACCTCGATTCGACCAGCTTCGTCCATCACGGCACGCGCTATTTCTGCTGGGCGCAGCGCGAGCCGGGGATCGAGACGAATTCGAACCTCTATCTCGCACCGCTGGCGACGCCGCTGACGCTCGCGGCGCCGCCGGCGCGCCTGTCGGTGCCGACGCTCGACTGGGAAATTCGTGGCTTCAAGGTCAACGAAGCGCCGGCGTTCCTCGAACGCAACGGCAAGGTGTTCATCACCTATTCCGCCAGCGCGACGGATTCGCGCTATTGCCTGGGGATGGTGACCGCCAATGCGCAGGCCGATCTGATGAAGGCCGAAAGCTGGACCAAGTCGCCGGTGCCGGTGTTCGCGACGTCGCCCGAACATCATATCTACGGCCCCGGCCATAACAGCTTCACGGTCGACGAGCATGGCCGCGACATGCTGGTCTATCATGCGCGCGATTACGACAAGATCGTCGGCGACCCGCTGTTCGATCCCAATCGTCATACCCGTATTCAGCCCTTCACCTACCGCGCGGACGGCACGCCCGATTTCGGGCAACCCCGTGCCAATGGTCCGCTGACCTGATTGCAGAGGGAGACGGAAGGCGCCGTGACGACCGGTTGCCGGCGCTGTCGCTTCGTGAAATGCGCGCCGGATGTGGCAGATGTCGGCGGGCGGAACAACGGTCGCGGCGGCCCGTTCGCTGTGAATGCAAACTGTCACCCCGCCACCCATCAGGAATCCGTGGCGTCTTATCGCCGCGAAATTTCATGGCGTGTCGAACCATGTGCTTCGCCAGGTGCCCGGCATACTCGGCGGCATCCTGTTCGTTGTCGTGCCGGGGCTGGGGCGTGGGCGTTGGAAGCACGACGCATGACGGCCCAGACAAAGATGATCGCGCGCGTGACCGGCGTTTCCGCCGACGAGGTGCCGATCGTCCGCGCTCATCGCCGGACAACGGCAGCGGCTGCACCATTGCGGGGTGCCGCACGCGGGAAGCGCGCGCGATGGCCGAACCCTGGGGTTGGCCAATAGCGCTCGGGCCGCCCCCGGGCTTCGTGCCGGACATTGCCTTCGTCGAACGGGCCGATGCGCACGACGCACCGGCCAAAGCGGTGGTTGCGACGTCGGAATGGGCAGCGCGGCGGCGGAAACTATCGGCGTTGGGCGTACCGGGCTTGCCGCCGGGCGATCCGTTCAACCGGCCTAATTTGATCGAACGCAGGGCGCTGGCGATCGCCGTGTCGATTCGTGCACCGGGCATCGTACCCGTCGCTGCACGCTCGACGGGGCAGCGCTTCACGCCCGCCGGCGACATCACGACATTCGCGCGATGATCGGCGGGCTGGTGCTCACCCCGTTCGATGCCGCGGCGATCCTGATCGTCCTGGCCGCGGCATTGGGCTATATCAATTTCCGCTTCCTCAAGCTGCCTTCGTCGATCGGGCTAACCATCATGGGCGCGCTCGCATCGTCAATCGTCGTCGGTCTCGACCGAATGTTTCCCGGTGCCGGGCTCGACCACGACGTGGTCCGGTTCATTGCCGGAATCGATTTTCACACCACGTTGATGGAGGGGATGCTGTCGTTCCTGCTGTTCGCGGGGGCGTTGCACGTCGACTGGAAGGAGATGGCGCGCGGGCGCTGGCCGATCCTCATCCTCAGCACGGTCGGCGTGGTGCTGTCGACCCTGCTGGTCGGTGGCGGCTTCCTGCTCCTGACGCAGATGATCGGGCTCGAACTGCCAGCGATCTGGTGTTTCGTGTTCGGCGCGTTGATCAGCCCAACCGATCCGGTGTCGGTGATGGGCGTTTTGGAACGCGCCCACGTTTCGCCGGCACTGGAGGCGACGGTGGCTGGTGAAAGCCTGTTCAACGACGGCGTCGGAGTCGTCATCTTCGCGATCCTGCTCGCCGCCGCGGTGTCGGGCGCGCCATTCTCCATTCCGGACGGTCTCCGATTGTTTGCGATCGAGGCGGGCGGCGGCGTCATGCTGGGCCTTGTGATCGGCTGGATCGCATTTCGCGCGATGTGCTCGATCGACGATTACAAGGTCGAGGTTCTGATCAGCCTCGCCGTCGTGATGGGTGGATACGCGATCGCGCGACCGTTTCACGCCAGCGGACCGGTGGCCATGGCGGTGGCCGGACTGATCATCGGCAATGCCGGCGTGAAGCACGCGATGAGCGACACCACGCGCGATTATCTGCACAAATTCTGGGATCTGATCGATGATATCCTGAACACCGTCCTGTTTCTGCTCATCGGACTGGAGGTGGTCACGATCCCGGGCGATATCCGCCTGTTGGTATTGGGCGTCGCTGCGATTCCGCTGGCCCTGGCGGCGCGCACGGTGTCGGTAATATTCCCGTTGCGCGTGATCCGGCCGAAACATCGCTACGGCCTCGTCGCGCCGGTCACGTTGATCTGGGGAGGGCTCCGCGGCGGCATTTCGATCGCGCTCGCGCTCGGCTTGCCGGCGGGGCCCGCGCGATCGGTCATCCTGGCGGCAACCTACGTGGTCGTATTGTTCTCCGTGATCGTACAGGGCGGAACGATCAAGCGCCTGCTCGAACACCTGACCCGCGAGGAAGCCGCGTCATGAGAACAGACTGCCCGGCCTCGCCGAGGCGCCTTGCCCGTACCGTCGCATCCCAAGCCCTGTTATCGCACGCACGCGCGCGCTATGGCGACGTGTCCATGCCGCATGGGCCGCGCTGGACATGGCAGACCGGGTGGATGCCTCGACCGGGTATCGGGCGACCGGGACCAGCCGACATGAACACTGGCCGATTTGGGCCACACGGAAAGACGGTGCTGCAAGCGTATGCGATCGACCGATAACACTTTGGAAGATCTTGGCTGGAATGTGCATTTCAGCGAGCAGATTTCAGGTGAGGAAGCCCGGCACGCTTGTCCCGTTCGGGTGACGGCGGTCCACCGCGGCAAGATCGCGATCGCCGGCGCCGGGGTGAACGGCTTTACCGCACCCCATATTCCCGGCGCCCTGCCGTCGGACGATCATCCCACGGTCGGCGACTGGCTCCTGGTCGGGGGTGACGATCTGCAGCCGGTCCGCGTCCTCAAGCGGATGAACCTGTTCAAGCGCCGGGCACCGGGGGATCCCCGCAAGGAGCAGATGATCGCGGCCAACGTCGATACCGTGTTCATCGTCGCCTCGTGCAACCAGGATTTCAGCGTCGCAAGGATCGAGCGCTATCTGGTTCTGGCGCGCGAGGTCGGCGTGCATCCGGTCGTGGTTCTTACCAAGTCCGATCTGACCGACACGCCGGAGACATTTGCGGCCGCGGTCCGCGCGATCGAGCCTGATGTGCTCGTCGAAACCCTTGATGGCCGGGATCCTGCTAGTGCCAACCGCCTCGCAATCTGGTGTGGCCCGGGCAAAACCGTCGCATTTCTCGGCTCTTCGGGCGTTGGAAAATCCACGCTCGTCAATACGTTGCGCGGATCGGACAGCATCTCGACCCAGGCGATCCGTGACCATGACGGCACGGGCCGCCACACCACCACGGTGCGGCAGATGCATCGCCTGGCGGGCGGGGGGTGGCTGCTTGATCTGCCCGGCATGCGCGAATTGCAACTTTCCGAGGCCGCAGCGGGAATAGCCGAAATCTTCGACGATTTCGCGCTGGCAGCCCAGGATTGTCGGTTTTCCGACTGTTCGCATGGGGCGGAGCCGGGCTGTGCGGTCCGCGCGGCGATCGCGGCGGGGGCGTTGACGTCGGCGCGGTTCGATCGCTGGCGCAAACTTGCGGCGGAGGACGGCGTCAACGACCCACGGCATGCGAAACGACGGTCCCGATAGCGACCGACCTCGGCCAGATGCCGAGCCTGGGACGTGCCGGGGTTCGGGCGCGCGGCACGGCCGCGGTGCCTGTGTCGGGCCCGATTGACCGGTCCCGGAGGGTCGCCAACAGGGTCACGCCGTGCTTGAACGATCCGCCATCTAGGCCGCCAAGGCGGCCGGGGGTGTCGACAGCACCCGGTCCCGGCCTTCGATCTTGGCCTGGTACAGCAAGGCGTCGGCTGAATCGATCGCGTCGTTGGCCCGGCCGGCGTCCACCATCACGACGCCGGCCGAGAACGTGACCGGGCCCAGCGCCTCGCCGGTATCACGCACGCGGAACGTACGATCGTGGAGGTTGCGGGCGGCGGTTTCGATAATCTCCGTTGCGGTGGGAAGCAAAACGCCGTCCATCAGCAAGACAAATTCCTCCCCGCCCCAGCGCGCAACGATGTGCGGCGAGCAACTGCTGGCGAGCGATTCCGCGACCGCCTGAATGACCCGGTCACCGACCAGATGGCCGTGGCGATCGTTGATCACCTTGAAACGGTCGATGTCGCAAATCGCGATCGCGGTGCAACCGCCCGCGTCCAGCGCATCGAGATGGACTTGCAGCCCACGCCGATTGACCAGGCCGGTCAGCGCATCGCGCGCGGCGTCGTTTCTGGCCGCGGCCAGTTCCGTGTTCAGCGCATCGATCTGCTCCATCGCCACGCTCAGGCGTCGTTCCGTGTCGCCGGTGCGATCGATCATCGCCGCGATGCTGGCGGTGAGCGGTGCCCCGGGGTGATCGGCCACCAGATCATCCAAATGCTCGGTCAGGTCGCGTCCGAATTGGCCGGTCGCCGACATGGCCTCACCGGTGAGGTCCGCGAGGTGCAGGGTGTGGTGGCGCAACTTTGTCTGGCCGGGCATCTCGCCCTCCGGCTCGGTTCGCATCGCCGTGATGGCGAGCGCGCGATAGGCGCCGACGATCTGGTCCGCCTGCATCTGGCTGATCAGTCCGCCGTCGATCAGGATCGCCTCGACCGCGTGCGCGGCAAGGCTCCCGGCATCATGCCAGCGCAGATAGCCCAGCTCGAAATTGATCGGCGTCGCGGGCAAATCCTGTTCGGCGAGGAACGCGAGAATATCACCGGCGCTTCGGCCACAGGCATCTGGGGCGGCATTGTCCGCGAGAGTCTTCTGCTTGCGCTTGAACATGATCGCCCCGCCGTTCCTTCCGAACCCGGCTGTAGCGCCAAACTCTTAACAACCGACCTCTTCAGCCGCCGTGGGGACCGTCCTTCAATTGCGCGCCGACCAAGGGCGCGAGCGTGTCGGCGATGCGACCGACGCCCCGCACATTGGGGTGGACATGGTCGCCCTGCATCAGCGCCGGATTGCCGATCACGCCGTCGAGGATGAAAGGATAGAGCGCCTCCTTGTGCGTCGCGGCAAGATCGGGCCAGATCGTGTCGAACGCGGCGACGTAATCCGGGCCGAGATTGGGCGGCGCCTTCATGCCGGTGAGCATCACACGGAGTCCGCGCTTGTCCAGTTCATCCAGCATCGCCGCCATGTTGAGGCGGGTTTCCGCCGCGGGGATTTGGCGCAGCACATCGTTGCCGCCCAGACCGAGCAGCACGAGGTCCGGCTTGCGCGGCAGATTGTCGAGCACGAAGGCGAGCCGCTGCCGCCCCGCCGCGCTGGTGTCGCCCGAGACCCCGGCATTGACGATCGTCGCGTTGATCCCGCCGGTGCGCAACCGGGACTGGATCGCATCGGGCAGGCTCTGGCCGCGCTCCAGTCCGTATCCCGCATACAGGCTGTCGCCGAACGCCAGGATCAGCCGTTCCGGACCCGCCGGACGCGCCGTTTTCGCGGCCATCGCGGTCGTCGTCGTCGCAGGCGACGGGGCCGGTCCGCTGCACGCAGACAACGCCAGGGCTTGGACAAGCATGGAAGCGACCACATATCGCGTCAACGGCAACGCTCCGATCAAGGCAAATCCTCCGACATGACCGAAACTCCTATGGTGATCGACGCCCGCAATGTCACGCTGACGCTGGGGGAAACGGCGATCCTGCGCGGCGTGGACCTGCGCGTGCGGCGCGGCGAGAGCGTGGCGCTGCTCGGCGCATCCGGATCGGGCAAGTCTTCGCTGATGGCGATTCTCACCGGGCTTGAACGCGCGAGTGCGGGGCAGGTGCTGGTCGATGGGCTCGATTTTGGGCTGCTCGGCGAAGATGCGCTGGCGCATGCGCGAAGCGGACGGATTGGCATCGTCTTGCAGGCGTTCCACTTGCTGCCGACGATGACCGCGCAGGAGAATGTCGCGGTGCCGATGGAATTGGCGGGCATTGCCGATGCCTGGGGTCGGGCCGCGGCGGAACTCGCCGCGGTCGGCCTCGGGCACCGGATCGATCATTATCCGGCGCAATTGTCGGGCGGCGAACAGCAGCGCGTGGCCATCGCCCGCGCGCTCGGCCCGCGACCTCCTCTGGTCTTCGCGGACGAACCGACCGGCAATCTCGATACGGCAACCGGCGCGGCGATCATGGACCTGCTGTTCGACCGTCGCGCTGCGTTGGGCGCGACATTGGTCGTCATCACGCATGATCGCAGCCTCGCCGAACGCTGCGACCGGGTCGTCACGCTGGCCGACGGGCGGGTCGTCTGATGGGCTGGGCTTTTGCGTGGCGATTGGCGCGGCGCGAACTCGACTGGCGGTTTCGCGGGCTTCGATTGCTGGTCGCGTGCCTGTTCCTCGGGGTGGGCGCACTCGCGGCGATCGGCAGCCTCGCCGATGCGGTTGGGGGCGAATTGGCCGCGCGCGGCGCGACGATCCTTGGTGGCGACGTTGAATTCGCCACCTCGCAGCGTATTGCCGATCCGGCGGAACGGGCCGCGATGGCGCGGCTGGGGCGAGTATCTGAAACCGTGCGGATGCAGGCCAATGCGCTTTCTGGAGCGACCGGCGCGCCGATCCAGCTCAAGGCGGTCGATGGTCCGTATCCACTATATGGCCGGATACGATTGGCCGATGGGCGCAACGTCGCCGCGCCGCCGACCGGACAAGCGTGGATCGCGCCCGCTCTGGCCGACCGACTGGGATTGAAAAGGGGCGCCCCCTTTCGCATCGGCACGGCGACCTTCACGGTCGGTGGAATCATCGCCGACGAGCCGGATCGGCTGGGTGAGGGCTTCACGCTCGGCCCGGTCGCGATCGTGCCGCTGGCGGCCTTGCCCGCGACCGGCCTGATCCAGCCCGGCAGCCTGTACGAAACGAAATACCGCATTCGCTTGCCGGCCACGCGCACTCCGGCCGACATCGTCGCGGCGTTCCGCGCGCAATTCCCGGCTGGCGGCTGGGAAGGCAAGACGCGCGACCGCGCCTCACCGGGGGCATCACGCTTCGTCGATCGCATGGGCGAGTTTCTGACGCTCGTCGGCCTCGCCGCGCTGGCGATCGCCGGGATCGGGGTCGGCAACGGGGTCGGTTCGTTCCTCGCCGGGCGGCGCGGCGGGATCGCGACGTTGAAGGTGTTGGGCGCAACGGGCGCGGACATCGCGCGGATCTACGCGATCGAGATTGCCGTGGCGGCGGTGGTCGGCATCGTCGGCGGGCTGGTGGTCGGGGCGGCGGTGGTGCCGGTGTTGATCCGCCTGCTCGGCACGGTGCTGCCGGTGGCGACGGATCTGTCGATCGAACCGTGGCCGCTGGCGCGCGCGGCGGCGTATGGCGTGTTGATCGCCCTGGCCTTCGCCGCAGCGCCACTGGCGGCTGCCGGGCGAACCTCCGCCTCCGGGTTGTTGCGCGGCGCGCTGGCGCCCTTGAGCGCGCCGTCATGGGGCGGGCGCGCGGTGGCACTGGCGGCAGGGGCGGCGGCGCTGGCGCTGGCGATCGGCACGTCGGACCAGCCGGGGCTGGCGGCGATGTTCCTCGCCGCCGTCGCCGGGGCCTTGCTGCTGCTGGCCGGATTGGGCCGCCTCGTGCGCATCGCTGCTGCGCGCGTGCCGAGACCGCGCCGTCCGCTGCTCCGGCTCGCGCTTACCGCGCTCTACCGGCCTGGCGCGCGGACCGAGGCTTTGGTCGTCGCGCTCGGCCTCGGGCTGACGTTGTTCGTCTTGCTGGCGGCGATCCGGACCAGCATCGATGCGAATATCGCCACGACCGTGCCCGCGCGCGCCCCCGCCTTGTTCGCGCTCGACGTGCCCCGACCGCGCGAGGCTGAGTTCCGCCGCGTGGTGACCAGGGCCGCACCGCAAGCCGTGATCCGCACCGTGCCGATCCTGCGCGGCACGATCACCGCGTATCGCGACGTGCGCGTCGCCGATCTCAAGACCCTGCCGGAGGGCGCCTGGGCGCTGCGCGGCGAACGCGGGCTGACCTATGCCGCGACCGTACCGGAGGGCAGCACCGTGGTCAGCGGATCGTGGTGGGCGAAGGATTATGCCGGGCCACCTCTGGTGTCGGTCGACGAACGGCTGGCAAAGGCGCTCGACCTGAAGCTCGGCGATGCGATCACCGTCAGCCTGCTCGGCGTCGAACGCACCGCGCGCATTGCCTCGTTCCGGCGGATCGAGTGGGACACGCTCGGGTTCAATTTCGTCCTGGTCTTCTCGCCCAACACGCTGCTCGACGCGCCGCACAATCTCGCCGCGACGATCGATTTACCAAAGGGTCGCGAGGATGCGGTGACGCGGGCGTTGCTTGGGCCGTTCCCCTCGGTGTCGGTGATCGAGGTGCGCGGCGTGCTGGCGCAGGTGCGGGATCTGGTCGGTCAGGTCGCCGCCGCCATCGCCGCCGCCGCCAGCGTGGCGATCGCCGCCGGAATCGCGGTGTTGGTCGGTGCGATCGCGGCGGCGCGCGAGGCGCGGACCTATGACGCGGTGGTCCTGCGCATGCTCGGCGCGACGCGGGTGCAATTGCTCGCCGGACAGGTGATCGAATATCTCCTGCTCGGCAGTGTCGTGGCCTTGGTCGCGGTCACTTTGGGCTTGGCGGGCGCGTGGTATGTCGTGGTCGACCTGTTCAGCTTCACCTGGGCACCCGATCCAATGGTGGTCGCGGTGACGTTGTTCGCCGGGCTGGGCATGACGGTGGCGATCGGGCTGGCGGGCGCGTGGCCGATCCTCAGCGCGAGACCGGCACGGGCATTGCGGCAGATATAAAGCGTCAGCCTTCGCGCGCGATCACGCCGCGCGCGTCGACCGGGTCGCCGCATTCCGAACAGGTCAGCACGGATCGGAAATCGTGCCCGCAGGCCTTGTGGGTGTGGCGCATCGGCGGACCGCTGCCATCGTCATAATAGGTATCGCCCCAATGGACGAGCGACAGCACCACCGGATACAGCGCCAGGCCCTTGTCGGTCAGGCGGTATTCGTGGCGCAGCGGCCGATCGGAATAAACGACCTTTTCCAGCACCCCGTCCGCGACCAGCCCGGTGAGCCGTTCGGTCAGCACGCGCCGCGCAATGCCGAGCCGTGACTGGAAATCCTCGAAGCGACGCACCCGCAGAAAGGCATCGCGCAGGATCAGCAAGGTCCAGCGATCGCCGATCACCGCCAGCGTCCGCGCCAGCGAACAGCGTTCGTCCGAAAGATCATTCCACCGCATAATTTCGGAATGACATTGACAGGGTTCCTTTTCAAGACCTAATCAGTCTTAATTAAGAACTGTATCAGGAGTCGAGCTTGGAACAGCGCGCAGCCAGTGTCGCCATCGTGGGTGCCGGCGACTTTATCGGGGCGGCGATCGCCCGCCGTTTCGCCGCCGAAGGCTATTTGGTGCACGGCGGACGTCGGCAGGGCGAGAAACTGCAACCCCTGGCGGATGAGATCGCAAGCACCAATGGGCGCTTCGTCGGCCATTCGCTCGATGCACGCGATGAAACCGCTGTGCGTGCGTTCATCGCCGCCGCCGACAGTTCCGCGCCGCTGGAAGTGTGCATCTTCAACGTCGGCGCAAACGTCAATTTCCCCGTGCTGGAAACGACCGAACGCGTGTTCCGCAAGGTGTGGGAGATGGCGTGCTATGCTGGCTTCCTAACGGCGCGCGAGGCGGCGAGCGTCATGCTGCCGCGCGGGGGCGGATCGATCTTTTTTACCGGCGCGACCGCGTCGCTGCGCGGCGGCAAGGGTTATGCCGCCTTCGCCTCGGCCAAAGCCGGGCTGCGGGCGACCGCGCAGGCGATGGCGCGCGAACTCGGGCCGCAGAATATCCATGTCGCGCATCTGGTGATCGATTCGGGCGTCGATACGGCTTGGGTCCGCCAGCGGCTCGAGGCGTCGGGCGGCGCGGAAGCGATCACACCGGGCAGGTTGATGGAGCCGTCGTCGATTGCGGAAACCTATTGGCAGCTGCACCGCCAGCCGCGCGATGCCTGGACGCACGAGCTGGATCTGCGTCCGTTCGGCGAAACCTGGTGAAGGAGGCGCATATGGACCCGATCTTCTATTTCGATTTCGGTAGCCCCAATGCCTTTCTCGCGCACCGCGTGATCCCGCAGGTCGAGGCGCGGATCGGGCGGCGGTTCGTCTATCGCCCGGTGCTGCTCGGCGGACTGTTCAAGTTGACCGGCAACCGGTCGCCGGTCGAGGCCTTTGCCGATATCCCGGCCAAGCTGGCGTATGACCGGCTGGAGATGGACCGTTTCATCGCACGGCACGGCATCGTTTTCCGGATGAACCCGTTCTTTCCGGTCAACACATTGCACCTGATGCGCGGCGCGGTCGCCGCCGAGCGGGACGGCGTGTTCGACGAGTATGTCGAGGCGATCTTCCACTTCATGTGGGAAGAACCGCGCAAGCTCGACGACCCCGAAATCCTGCGCGACACGCTTGTCGAAGCGGGCTTGCCCGAGGCACTTCTCGCCCGCTCACAGCATGCCGAGGTGAAGGCGCAACTGATCGCCAACACGCAGGACGCATTCGATCACGGCGCGTTCGGCATCCCGTCCTTCCTCGTCGGCACCGAATTGTACTTCGGGAAAGACCGGCTGCGCGATGTCGAGGCCGAGCTGACCAAAGGCTGATCCCGCGCGGCGGTCATTTCGTCCGCGCGATCCAGTCGTCGATCTTCTTCTCCAGCACCGGCATCGGCAGCGATCCCGTATCCAGCACTTCGGCATGGAACGCGCGCGGATCGAACTTCGCACCCAGGGCCGCCTTGGCCTTGGCCTTGGCGCGTAGAATGGTCAGCTGGCCGATCTTATAGGCCAGGGCCTGCCCGGGAATGGCGATGTAGCGTTCGACCTCCGCCGTCGCATCGGTCCTGGCCATCGGCGAATTGGCCAGCATGTAGGCGATCGACTGATCGCGGGTCCAACCCTTGGTGTGGATGCCGGTATCGACCACCAGACGCATCGCACGCAGCATCTCGTCGCTCAGGCCGCCCATGCGCTGATACGGATCGGTCTCCATGCCCAGTTCCGGCCACAGACTCTCCGAATACAGCGCCCAGCCCTCGACATAGGCGGTGTTGCCGCCGAAGCGCATGAAGGCGGGCAGTTTCTCGTTTTCCGCCGCCAGGCTGATCTGGAAGTGATGCCCCGGCACCGCCTCGTGCAGGAACAATGTCTCCATCTCCCACATGTAGCGCGAGGGCAGATCATAGGTATTGTAGAAGAACGTGCCCGGCCGCGATCCATCGGGCGTGCCCTGCTGGTACGAACCGCCGGCATCGGTCTTTTCCTTATAGGCCGGGACCGGGCGGATTTCGAGTTTCGACTTAGGGATTAGCGAGAATTGCTCGCGTACGCGCGCATCGATGCGCTTGCCGATCGCCACGTAGCGCGTGCGCAGATCGTCGGCGGAGGTGGGCACGAATTGCTTGTCGGTGCGCATGAATTCGAAGAATTCGGGCAGCGTCCCCTTGAAGCCGACCTTCTGCCGCTGCGTCTCCATCTGCTTGTGGATGCGCGCAACCTCGGACAGGCCGAGCTTGTGGACGTCGTCGGCCTTCAGCGGCAACGTGGTGCTGGCCTCGATCAGATAATCGTACAGCTTCGCGCCGCCGGGCATGGCCGACAGTCCGACACTGTCGCGTGCGGCGGCAAGATAGGTGGCGGACAGGAAATCGCGCATGCGCTGATGCGCCGGGATCAGCACGTCGCGGATCTGCGTGGCATAGGATTTGGTCAGCCGGGCCTGATCGGCGGCGGAAATGCCCTCGGGGAATTTCTTCACCGGGCCGTAGAAGGTCGATCCCTCGACGCCCTGGTTGATGATGTTGTCGAACTGCTCGATCATGTTGCGCACGACCAGCTTGGGCTGGACGACGTGCGTCTTCATGCCCTCGCGGAAGCGCAGGATCGCGACGTCGAGTTGGGCGGCATATTGCGCATTGCGCTTCAGGTTGTTCTCGTAATCGAGCACATTCTTGAACGGTGCCGCGCCCTGTCCCGAGGCGATGTCGGGATAGAAACCTTGTATGCCGTTGAAATGATCGAGCGGGCGGACGGCGGTGAGCGCGACGATCTCCGGCGTCAGGCCCTTCAGCCCGATCATCGTGCCCTGGCGGAAGACGTCATAGGCGATTTTGTCGGTCGGGGTCAGTTTATTGCGATCGATGCCGTCGAGGCGGCGAAGGTCTTCCTGTCCCGCGGCGCGCTCGGCATTAATCTGCTCGTAGGAAAAGAAATCACCCAGCCGATCGGCATAGCGCAGGTCGCCGCGGAACAGCGCCCCGATCGGATTGCGCTTCAACCCGGCTTCGTCGCTGTCGTGGAAGATCTGCTTCAGCTTGCCGTCCTCCGGGCCATCGCCGGGCAAAGCGGCGGGCGGCGGCGTCTGGGCCAGCAAAGGTGCCGCACAGGCGGCAAGAAGGGTGGAGGCGAGCAGGGCGCGCAGGCGCTTGGCGGAGATGGTCATGGTGCCATTGCCTATGCCGCCGCCGGAGTTCCGGCAAGGGGGGCTAATGCCATCTGTCTGTACTCCCTTGGTCCCCGGCGATCACGGGGGCCCAGGCTGGACCCCGCCATCGCGTGGGAACAAGAGGCGGTCAGTTGGAGCGTCCTGCGCCAGCATTTCTGTAGGAGCGACCCGGCACAGACTAACTCCGTTCGGGCTGAG
>NZ_JANYEK010000149.1 GCF_025363195.1 Sphingomonas sp. | reverse complement strand
GCCGTCGAGAAAGGTTTGATGGTGGCAAAATCGGCCATTCATCGCTGGATCGAGCAGCCGATTTTTCATGACGGTACGCTGCCTTGATTACCTTATCTTGCTCGAGTTGCTTGAATAAACGACAGAAATATTCAATGAACTGAAATTTGATTCAAAACCACACGAGGGTTGTTAGCAGCGATCGCTATGCGTTATTTGAAATTGGACGATATGCCACTGATTTCAGGGTCATTTGATCAATCTGGTAGGTGTGACGGTAGGGGGACAGCCGCGCATCGCACGGCCAAGTTCTATCGCGACGGGCTCGAAGGTGTCCGGCGGCCGCCGCGTTTTCTTTGCCGCGGGCGCGGGTTGCCCTAGATATAGGCAATTATGTCTCATTGTTTGAACGAGATAATTTTATATCACATCGTGCCCGCCCGTCCTTTTCAGGCGAGCTGAAGAGACCCCCGAACATGATACGAAACGTGTTTCTTCCCTCGGCGTTTGTGCGATACCATAGTCAGGGAAGTAGAAAGGAGCGGCGCCAAGCGGGCTGACGTAACGCTATCCTGTTCTGGATCGGGACCGATAAAGGTCTGGTGCAAATGCCTTACCGCAGATGCAGGACGCCGTAGATGAGGATCGCCCATAATGCGGTGAGCAATCCCACCAGCACATAAAGCTTCGCGAGATAAGATAATTTACGGCCAGAGCGTCTAGCGTTAAAATCGCTGCTTGGTTCGGCGACGAAGTTGGCCGCGACGACATCGCAGGCGCGTAGTGCCGAACTTACTTCCAAGTCACTGAGCGGGGTGAGAAATTCGCACCCATAAGCGAGGCCGACGCGCCGTACGATCTTCACGCGGCGGCGCAATGCACCGCCGATGCTGAGCCCGACGACAGAGCCTATCGGCAAATCGGCCAAGGTCGACATGCCAAATCCGGACAGGGAAAGATCCTCGATCAGGGCATCAATCGGTTCTTCGCGCTCCGTGCGCAAAGTGATTTGGCGATCGGTGGCGACCCGCGGCGCGGCGCGGTTATCCAGATATACCTGGGCGGCCAATCTCAGGCCGGATGCTTCACGATCCAGGATCGTCATCGCGCATACCAATGCATGTTTATAATTATTTTCGGTATTGCAAAAACTGTAACACGAAGACGCCGCACGAATACCAGATTTCCACGCGTTCCCCATAAGTGGGGACCTAGAAAATACTGCATATTCGGGTTAAGCCCCTCCATATTTCCGTATATTGGGCACGATTCAAGAAATCAAGGGGTTCGGCCCGTAATATCGATCGATTCGTCGTAATTCTTGATCAGCGTGTAAAAGTCTTTCTTCAGCTCGGTCATAGAAAGAGCAGGATTGCCAAGAAATGGCCCAACGGCAATGGCCGGTACCGAAAATCGCCTCGATCATTGCTCGGCTAGGCCGCCGGTCTGTCCTACCTCGGCTGGAGATCGCGAGCGGGCGGCGTCCCATCCTTAGCCATCGGTTGCCGCCCCGATTTGCACTGTTTCGCAAGCGGGCCTCAATGCGCTAAGAATTGGGTCATTACGTCCCCACATGTGTTATAGAGTTCAGCAGACGTGAGGGGCGGCAAGCCATGGGCGCGCAGGGGGATGCATTGGATCGGCTTTCGCTCGGGTTTAGACAGCCTTTCGACTGGGTTAAGCCGTGCCTTTCCTAGTCTATTGGAGTCTCATCCTTTCGACGCTTAGCTATGCGGCGCTCGCGGTGTGGCGCTTGTCGATCGCACGCCGCCATCCTCGCGCGCTCCATCTGGCAATCGCTTTCACCGGCATGGCAATATGGTCAGGCTCGCTGCTTGTGGGCTGGCCGATGTTGCTGGCGATCTGTGAACCGCTGCGCGATCTGGGTTGGCTGGCCTATATCGGATGGACCACGCGGACCTTCGAGCAGGACGAGGAGGCAAGGCGCGTCATTCGGTTCTATTGTTGGAGCCTTTGCGTGCTCGTGGCGGTCCGTGCAGGTATTGCGCTGGTGATTTCCCAGTTTGGATTGGGCGATACGGCCGCCTACACGCTGACCATCGCGATGCTGTCCGCGCACTGGCTGTTCGCGCTGACAGGCGTGGCGTTCGCACATTTCCTGTACCGGGCTACAGCTTCGGCAGCGGAATCGGGATTCCGGCTGATCGTCGTCGTGCTGGGGCTGATGTGGGCGTACAACCTCAATCTCTTCACGTTGATGTTGCTCGGCTATCCGCTGGCTATTTTGCTGTTGCAAGGTACGGGTTTGCTGGTGCTGGCTTTGGTACCGGCGCTGGCGCTGGCGGCCCGGCGCAAGGAACGCTGGAAGGTTACGCTTTCGCGGCAAGCGACGACGCGGTCGCTGCTGTTCGTGGCGATCGGCACCTATTTTGTGGTCATTTCCACCGCCACGCGCGCACTGGTCTGGGCTGGGGGACACGGCGCCGACGTGGCCAGATTGGTCGCTGCGTTGATCCTGGCGCTGGCGGTCCTGGCGATCAGTTTCCTCCCGCGGTTCCGGGCGCGCGTAAAGGCGTTGTTCGTGCGGCATCTGTTCGAACATCGCTATGATTATCGCAGCGAGTGGCTGCGCTTCAGCGCGACGATCGCCGACCGGACGATGCCAAATTTGTCGGCCGAAGAGCGCGCGATCCGCTCGGTCGCCGATGTCACGGAATCGCTTGGCGGTGTGTTGCTGCTGGCTGAGCGGGGCGATCGGTTGGCGCTGGCCGGAAGTTGGCAATGGACCGCGTCCGACCCGTTTTCCCATGCGCTGCCGGCCGAACCACAATGGCTCGATGATCTGGCTCAGGGCGGCCGTATCCTTAATCTGGACGATATTCGCGTGACCGGTGGCTCTGCGGATGAAGACCGCATGGTGCCCGACTGGCTGTTGCGCGAGCATAAAGCGTGGGTCGTCGTGCCGCTTGCCCGGTCGGAACGGCTGGTGGGCTTGATCGTATTGGGTCGGCCACAGCTACATCGAGACCTGGATTGGGAGGATTTTGACCTGCTCCGCGTCATCAGCCAACAGGTGACGGTGCATTTGACCGATGCCCAGAGCCAAGCGGAATTGGACGAGGCGCGGCGTTTCGAGGAGTTCAATCGCCGGTTCGCGTTCATCATTCATGATCTGAAGAACGTCGTCAGCCAATTGTCATTGGTGTCGAGCAACGCGGCACAGCATGGCGCCAACCCGAAATTCCAGGCCGCGATGGCCAAGACGCTGGAGAATGCGACGGGCAAGATGACGACCATGTTGTCGCGTCTGTCGACCGAACGGTTGATCGCGGAACCGCAAATCGTCGAAGTCGATCTGGGCGCACTGCTGACGGCAGTCACGCACGAAGGATATTCAGCGGGCGTCGTCGCCCTGTCGATCGAGCAACACTGCGTGATTCTCGCTGACCCGGAGCATTTGTTGATCGCGATCGAGCACCTCGTGACCAATGCGATCGAGGCCAGCCCGGCCGGCGCGGGGGTGATCCTGTCACTGACGATCTGGGATGGCGTGGTCGTCATCGCCGTGGAGGACAAAGGGGAGGGCATGACGCCCGATTTTATTCGCAAGGAATTGTTCAAACCGTTCGCATCGACCAAGCAGAACGGCTTCGGCATCGGGGCAGCGGAAGCACGATCTCTGGTGCTGGCTATGGGTGGCGATATGGAAGTGATCAGCGTGAAGGGGGCGGGAACCCGGTTCGCGATAAAATTCCCTGTGCTTCGCTCGCCTGATAATAACGGAATTTGATCGGGATGACGCGGGTGGCAAAGCAGAAACTGTTGATCGTGGAGGACGATATCGGCCTTCAGAGCCAGCTTGAGTGGGCATTCGATTGCTATGACGTGATCGTCGCCTCAGATCGCAAGGCGGCACTCAGCGCGGTGCGCAACCACAAGCCGGCCGTCGTCACGCTCGATCTCGGCCTGCCGCCGGATCCCGACGGCGCCACCGAGGGGCTGGCGACACTCCGTGAGATCGTCGCGATCAGTCCTGAAACCAAGGTCATCGTGGCGTCCGGGCATGAAGCGCGGGAAAGCGCGCAGACCGCGATCGCGCTGGGCGCACACGATTTCTACGCCAAGCCGATCAACATCGCCGATCTCGGACTGATCGTCGCGCGCGCGTTCCACATCCACGCGCTTGAGGCGGAAAACCACAAGAGCCCGCGTGCCGCTACCTCCGCCAACGGCATCATCACGGGATCTGCCGAGATGATGGAAGTGCTGCGCACGATCGACAAGGTCGCCGATGCCGAGGCGACGGTGATGTTGCTCGGGGCATCCGGCACGGGCAAGGAATTGCTGGCCAAGGCGATCCACACCAAGAGTTCTCGCGCGCGCGGTAATTTCGTCGCGATCAATTGCGCCGCGATCCCCGACAGTCTGCTCGAAGCGGAATTGTTCGGGCATGAGCGGGGTGCGTTCACCGGCGCAGTCAAGATGAACATCGGCAAGATCGAGATGGCGCAGGGCGGCACCCTGTTTCTCGACGAGATTGGCGATGTCCCCGCCCAGACGCAGGTCAAGCTGCTGCGATTTTTACAGGAGCGCGTGATCGAGCGGATCGGCGGACGCAAGGCGATTCCCGTCGACACGCGCGTCGTCACCGCGACGCATCAGGATCTGGAGCGGATGATGCGCGACGGCGAATTCCGCGAGGATCTCTATTTCCGTCTCGCCGAACTGGTGATCAAGGTGCCAACTCTGGCGGAACGCGAGGGAGATGCCGTGCTGCTGGCGCGGCACTTCCTCCAGCAATACCGCGATGCGAAGCGCACCAAGGCCAAGGGCTTTACCCCCGATGCGCTGGCGGCGATTGCGGAATGGCCGTGGACCGGCAACGTGCGCGAACTGGAGAATCGCGTGAAGCGCGCGACGATCATGGCCGATGGGACGATGATCACCGCGCGCGACCTGGATCTCGGCGATGCCGCTTCGCCGGCCAAGCGCGCGGAGCTGCGCGTAGCGCGCGAACGTGCCGACCGGCTGGCCATCGCCGAGGCGATCGCCGCCAATGACGGCAATCTATCGGCAGTCGCACGCGATCTCGATATATCGCGGCCGATGCTCTACGATCTGATGAACAGTTACGGCATCTCCAAGGGGTAATCGCGTGGCACGGGGGCGGCTTGAGGCTCGCCCTTGTTGCCACGGCGGACGAACCGCCGCATCTCGTCGATCAGCGGATGTCGCGTGACCGCCAGTGCTGCGAGCCATAAAGCGATGCCAAGAGCGACGCTTCCCAGGCACAGCGGAAGCGGCGTGCGCGGATCCCAGTTTTGGGCCCACATCAGGATCGCCGAGGGAAGGCACGCTGCGACCGTCAGCACGCCGGAGCGCGCGTACAGCCGAAATATCCGGCTCGATGCGACGCCCGACAGGGCGCTCATCGATGGCAGATACAGGATCAGTCCAAACAGCGCCTCGACGATGCGCCCGGTGGCCGCTGCGGAAATGCTGAAGGTACACCCGATCGCGAAAGCGGTGGTGCCGAACACCGCACGGATCGCCTCGAAACGGGTCTGCCTGTTGATCTCGTCATGGATTACGAACAATTCCCAGTTCATGCCGAAAGCCAGAACCACGATCTGCGAGGTCAGCAGGAGCGAGAGCACCGGCGCGGCGTCCACCCATTTGATCCCGTACATTGTGACGATGATCGGCCCTGCCAGGATCGCGCCCCCCGCCAGGAGCGGCCACATCACGGACACGATGATTTCCAGCGACATCACGAAGCTCGCCGCGACGGAGCCGTGCTCGCGATAATCCTTCGACAGCTTGGTAAAGGCAAAGCGCGACGCCGTGCCGTAGAGGTTGAAGAAGATCATGTTCGAAATATTGGAGGCCCGCGAATAGAGGCCCAGCGCGGTAAGACCGAGCATCTTGCCCAGCACCACTTCACAGATGCGCCATGACAAAGCCGCGACACCGCTGATCGTCAACATCCGCGCGCCGAACACCGCGATCGGGTGCCAATCATCGACGCTCAGCCGAAATCCCATATGCTGTCGGCCGACGGCATTGTTGGCGACGGCGCTGAACACCGCAGCGGCCAATGATGCATAGGCCATGCTCATATAGCTGTAGCCGAACCACGCCAACGTGACCTGCCCGCCGGACGTGAGCAATGCCGTCAGGGTGGCGATCGTCGTGGAGGCGCGAAACTGCATCTCACGCTGCATCATCGCGGCTGGTCGGAATTCGAAGATCTGGATCAGCGGTATGATCGCCAGACATTGTAGAACGGGGCCTACTCCCGGATCCCCGAGCCAGGGCCCGGCACGAAAACTGACAGCGAAGATTGCGATGGCGATCAGCGTGTTCAGCCCGAAAGTGATGGTCATCGCGGTGCGCAGGCGAAGCTCCGGCATCTCCTTTTCGCGGATGACATAGGAGGCGGGGCCAGCGGTGGACAGGATCGACAGAATCCCGACCGTCGCGACGGCGATCGCATAGACACCCATCTCGCGCGGCGACAACAGGCGCGCCAGAATGATCGAGCCGAGCAGGGTGACGACGAAACTGCTCGCCTGACCACCCAGCGCCCAGCCCAGCAAGCGGCGGGTACTCATGCTCTTTTCATGCCCAGCGATATTCCTTCGACACCGTCAGCCAGCGATGCTGCAATGCACTTTAGCGACGAAGTGTTGATAGTTCACCCATATATTGCCAATCGAACCTGCGAATCGCGAAGGACCGGACGGTGCAGCCCCCAATCACACACGCGGATATGGTCGTGATCTGCTCGGTCGATAACC
>NZ_JANYEK010000147.1 GCF_025363195.1 Sphingomonas sp. | reverse complement strand
TTCAGGCGCAAGCCGGGCGAGATCGTCGTCGGCACGCTGGCGGGTCTGCGCGATGTTAAGGATCTTCCGATGCTGGTGCGCGCGGTGGGGGGCTGTTCGTCGCGCATCCGGCTGGTGATCGTCGGCGAAGGCCCCGAGCGCGAGCGGATCGCCGACACGGCGGAGAATATGGGTATCGCCGACACGGTGTTGCTGCCCGGTTTCCTGCGCGAACCGCATAAGTTCGTCGGGCTGTTCGACATCATGGCGATGTCCTCCAAAAGCGAGCAATTCCCGATCTCGGTGATCGAGGGGATGGCGGCAGGATTACCGATCGTGGCGCCGGCGGTGGGCGACGTGCCGCACATGGTGGCGCCGGAAAATGCCGACTTCATCACGCGTTTCAAGGGCGAGGTGCCGATCCGCGACGCGATCGAGAAACTGGCCCGCGATGCGATGCTCCGGGCCAGCATCGGTGCGGCCAATCGCGCCAAGGCGGCGGCGGAATTTGACGAGGCGACGATGGTCGCCCGCTATGTCAATCTCTACGAAGCTGCGATGGGCCGGCCCGGCAGCCTAGCCGAATGCCTTGTTTGAGTCGCAATTCGCTCGCGCACCGGCATCATTTGGCTATATCGCACGTATATCAATTCGGAGAATTTGGTGTTCAAAGGTCTGAAGCCCATCGTCTATAACGGCCGCGAGGTCTGGCCGATCGTCGAGGGCGGCAAGGGCGTCGCTGCGACCAATCACGCCTCGGCCGGGGCTTGGGCTGCCGCGGGCGGCATCGGCACGGTCTCCGCCGTGAACGCCGACAGCTACGATCCCGAAGGCAAGATCATCCCGCAGGTCTACAGCGCATTGACGCGCCGCGCCCGCCATGAGGAACTGATCGACTATGCCATCGAAGGCGCGGTGCAGCAGGTGAAGAAGGCGTTCGAGATCGCTGGCGGCAAGGGCGCGATCAACATCAACGTACTCTGGGAAATGGGCGGCGCACAGCGCATCCTGCATGGCGTGCTGGAACGCACCAGGGGCATGGTCGCGGGCGTGACCTGTGGTGCGGGCATGCCGTACAAATTGAGCGAGATCGCGGCGTCGTATAACGTGACGTACCTGCCGATCGTCAGTTCGGGCCGTGCGTTTCGCGCGCTGTGGAAACGGGCCTATTCCAAGGCATCGGAATGGTTGTCGGCGGTCGTCTATGAAGATCCGTGGCTGGCGGGGGGGCATAATGGCCTGTCCAATGCCGAGGATCCGCTGAAGCCGCAGGACCCGTATCCGCGCGTCAAGGAACTGCGCGACGTGATGCGCGAGGGTGGCATTTCCGACGAAGTGCCGATCGTGATGGCGGGCGGTGTATGGTATCTCCGCGATTGGGAAAACTGGATCGACAATCCCGAACTGGGCGCGATTGCCTTCCAGTTCGGCACGCGACCGTTGCTGACGCGCGAAAGCCCGATCCCTGAAGGCTGGAAGAACAAACTGATGGAGATCGAGCCGGGCGAGGTGTTGCTGCACCGCTTTTCGCCGACCGGTTTCTATTCCAGCGCGGTGAAGAACCCGTTCCTGCGTCAGCTCGAATCCCGTTCGGAACGGCAGATCGCCTTTTCGACGCAGGAAGCGGGCGACCATGTCTTCCAGCTCGACGTGGGCGTGAAGGGCAGGAATTTCTGGGTGACGCGCAACGATCTGCTGCGCGCCCGGCAATGGTATGGCGAGGGCCATACCGATGCGCTGAAGACGCCGGACAATACTCTGGTGTTCGTCTCGCCGGACGAGAAGAGCATGATCCGCAAGGATCAGGCCGATTGCATGGGCTGCCTCAGCCAATGCGCCTTCTCATCCTGGGCGGATAGCGAGACCAATTCGACCGGGCGCCTGGCCGACCCGCGCAGTTTCTGCATCCAGAAGACGTTGCAGGACATCGCACATGGCGGGCCGACGGATCAAAACCTGATGTTCGCTGGGCACGGTGCGTATAATTTCCGCAAGGATCCGTTCTATTCGAACGGCTTTGTGCCGACGGTGAAGCAATTGGTCGATCGCATCCTGACCGGGGATTGATCCGCTCGGGCTGACGATGCGGCGGAACGATCGGCTGCGCGGCGGGTTCGCGTGGGACATGGGCATTCAGGGAGACACGACATGCGTATCGCGATTATCGGCACCGCAGCATTGCTCACGCTCGGCGTGTCGGCCTGCAAGAACGACATGCACGTCGGCGCGCCCTTGGCTGGGGGCGCGCGCGCGACGGCGATGCTCAGGACCGCGACCGGCGCCGATGCCGGGACGGCGAGCGCGAGCGAGGTGGCCGGTGGCCTGCGCTTCACGATCGACGTCAAAGGCCTGCCGGCCGGCACCCACGGCGCGCACGTCCATACCACCGGGCGTTGCGACGCTCCGGATTTCGCAAGCGCGGGCGGCCATTGGAACCCGACCGGCATGAAGCACGGATCGATGAATCCCCAGGGTCCGCATGAAGGCGACCTGCCGAACCTGATCGTCGGCACCGACGGGCGCGGCACGGTCGGCATCACCATTCCGGGCGCGACGATGGCCGGGTTGCTCGATGCCGACGGAGCTGCGTTGGTGGTCCATGCCGGGCCGGACGATCTGATGACCGATCCGTCCGGAAACAGCGGTGGGCGGATCGCCTGCGGCGTATTCAGCGCCGCCTGAATGCGCATTCTCTGTAACGAAATGTTGCTATGGCCGATTTGGCCGGATTTGCTTGAAAAACAGGCGCTGAACGCCGATATCCGGAAGTATCCGGCATAAGGTCGGGCAAAGGAGTTTTTTCGCAATGGCTAACTGGTCTGACCCACGGTCGAGCGGCGCGACCTTCGCGACGCCGACGGGTGCGCGTACGGAAGCGTATGACGCTGGCCTTCGGTCCTACATGTTGTCGGTCTATAACTATATGACGTCGGGCATCCTGCTCACCGGCATAGTTGCCTTGGTGTTCGCGACGTCCGGTTATGCGGCGCAGGTATTCCTCGGCGGCGGCATCCTGAAATACATCATCATGCTGGCACCGCTGGCGTTCGTGTTCGGCATGAGCATGGGGCAGGGGCGCATGTCTTTTAGCACCTTGCAGGCGATGTTCTGGGGTTTTGCGGTCACGATGGGCCTGTCGCTGTCGACGGTGTTCCTGCAATATAGCGGCACCGCAGTCGCGCAGTCGTTCTTCGCGACCGCCGCGGCGTTCGGTGGTCTGTCGCTCTACGGCTACACCACGAAGCGTGATCTGTCGACCTTCGGCACGTTCCTGATCATGGGCCTTGTCGGCCTGATCGTCGCCAGCCTGCTCAACCTGTTCTTCCAGTCGAGTGTCATGGCGCTGGTCATCAGCATCGTCGGCGTGCTGCTGTTCGCAGGCCTCACCGCCTATGACACGCAGCGCACGAAGAGCATGTATGCCTATGTCGCTGGCACGGCGGATGAAGGCCGCACGGTCATCATGTCGGCACTGTCGCTCTACCTCGACTTCATCAACATGTTCCTGTTCATCCTGCGCATCTTCGGTTCCAGCCGGAACTGAGGCACGCGGCGAACGCTACAGCGAAGGCCCGGCGGGGAAACCTGCCGGGCCTTTTCTTGTGCGGATATCCGTTTAATCTTCCCCGTCACCGCTGACTTGGTCGATACTCGTTCCCTTCCGGCAAGCCGCTGGGCGACACGCTGCCTGTTGGCGCGCACGTGTCGCAAAGCGATAAGCACCGATGCGTTCCGGGGTGGCGGATCTTCTTCATTCAACTCGAAGGAACTTGCATGCGCCTGTCGATCGACGTGACGCTCGATTACAATATCGATGATAGCGCGGAGATCCTGTTGCAGGTCGAAGCGGCGGCGATGGTCGACCAGCATCTCGAACATCAGGACATGCGCGTCTTCTCGGCCGATCCGATCCGCGCCGTGCCGGGAGAGGACGCGATCGGGCAACGCACCTGGGCGCGGGGGTCGGGGCATTTCCGTGTCGAATACAGCGCCGTGGTCGCGATCGACCGTGTGTCGATCGATCTCTCCGCCTTGCCCGCGACGCCGCTATCGGGGTTGCCCGGCGATGTCGTGCCCTATCTCATGCCGAGCCGCTATTGCGAGGCCGACCGGTTCGAGGGGTTCGTCCAGGCCGAATTCGGCGATCTGACCGGCGGCGCTTTGGCCGCTGCGATCGGAACATGGGTGCAGGCGCATCTGACCTATACGTCGGGCTCCAGCGCGGGCGAGACGACGGCGTTGATGACCTTTGCCGACCGGCGCGGCGTGTGTCGCGATTACGCCCACCTCGTCGTCGCGCTGGCGCGGGCGGGGGGCATTCCGGCTCGCTGCGTCGCGGCTTACGCACCCGGTGTCGCCCCGCCGGATTTCCACGCCGTCGCGGAAGTCTGGCTGGATGGCGCATGGCATTTGATCGACGCGACCGGCATGGCGGCATGCGGCGATCTGGCCCGTGTCGCGGTGGGGCGAGACGCGACCGACATCGCGTTCAT
>NZ_JANYEK010000142.1 GCF_025363195.1 Sphingomonas sp. | reverse complement strand
TGCCAGAACTGAACCAACTGCAGCGAATGTTGTTATCGCTGCACGATGCTGCATCTGGCGTCGCACTCCACATCCTGCAGGCGAGGAACAGCCATGACGGCGGTAATTGTAACGGGCGGCGAATCCGGAATCGGGGCCGCGACAGCGATACGGCTTGCAACCCAATATGACGGTGTGACGATCACCTATTTCGCCGACTCCGCGGCGGCGGACAAGGTGTGTGATGCGGTGCGCAGTGCGGGTGGTGCGGCCGTAGCGGTGAAGACCGATGTCGCCGACGAAGCGCAGGTCGAGGCATTGTTCGCCGCGAGCGAGGCGAAGTTCGGCACGACCACCGGCCTCGTCAACTCCGCGGGCGTCAACATGACCGGGGTGCCGATCGTCGACATGTCGTTGGCGCTGTTCGACCACACGATCCGCGCGGACCTTTATGGGCCGTTCCTGACCTGCCGCCGCTTTGTCAGGGGGCTAAAGGGCGGGCGTGGGCGGATCGTCAATATCTCCTCGATCCATGAACGCGCGCCGCGTGCTGGCGGAGTGGATTACGATTCGGCCAAGGGTGGCGTCGCACAATTGACCGCCACGCTGGCGCTTGAACTCGCGCCGCAGGGGATTGCGGTGAACGGCATCGCGCCGGGCATGATCCTGACGCCGATGAACCAGTCCGCGCTCGACCATCCCGACGAACTCAAGCGCAAGGAAGCGGCGATTCCGTGGGGTCGGGCGGGGCGGCCCGACGAGGTGGCGGATCTCGTCGCCTATCTGCTGTCCCCGGCGGCGGATTATATCACGGGGACGACGGTGACGATCGACGGCGCGCTGTCGCTGACCGTCGCGCAGGGAGCCTGAGATGGTCGCGTATGTGGTCGAGGCGCTGGACGACGTGAAGCTTTCGTGTGGCGAGCCTTTGAAGTCGATGGACTGGATGAGCCCGTTCGTCTGGGAAGACGCGACCGGCATTCGCATCATGGTCCGGGGCGTGCCCGATCCATTGGGTCCGACCGACCCGACCGGGGTCATCTGGAGCGGGACATCATCCGACGGACTGACGTTCATGATGAGTGACACCCCGGCGATCGATCCCGGCCCTGATCCGGCGTCCGCCGGCGGGGTCGAGGATCCGACCGTGGTCGTGCAGGATGACGGCGTGATGGTATTCTACACCGGCGTCGATGGCGCGCGCCAGCAAGGATCGATGCTGGTCGCCTCCGGACGGGATCTGGATCATCTCGAACAGCGTGCGGTGATGCTGAAGGCGCCCGAGGGCGAGGGCAACATCAAGGAAGCGACGCTGGCGCAGGCAGCGGACGGAAGCTGGCGGCTATTCTACGAATATGCCCAAAGCAATGCCTCGCGGATCGGTCTGGCGCGGGCACCTGATTTGGGTGGTGAGTGGCAGCCGATCGACGATCCTTTCACCGTGCGCGAAGACGGGTGGGACAAGTGGCACCTGTCAACCGGGCCGATGGTGCAGGTGGCGGGTCAGGATCCCGTGATGTTCTACAACGGCGCGACCGCCGATGCGCGCTGGCGGATCGGCTGGGTCAGCTTCGATGCCGATTTCAGCCGCGTGACCGGACGGGGGCTGGAACCGGTGCTGATGCCGCCGCCCGCCAAGGACCGGTTCGCCACCGACATCGCGTTCGCCGCCTCCGCGTTGGTCAAGGATGATCTCATCTATCTCTATTATTCGCTGGAAGATCGCAGGCTTGCGCGGGCCACGATCCGCCGCTTCGGTTAGCCGCTCGGCGACCAATAATCCGCGCGAAACTCAGTCCATCGCCTTGACCAGCGCGAGTACCTGTTCGGCCAGTTCGGCGCGACAGATCAGCAGATCGGGCAGATAGGGATCGGCGCAATTGTAGACCAATGGTGAGCCATCGACGCGGCTGACGTGTAGCCCGGCCGCCTGCGCGACCGCGATCGGTGCGCAATTGTCCCATTCATACTGGCCACCGGTGTGCAGGTAGATATCGGCCTCGCCGCGCACCACGGCCATCGCCTTGGCCCCAGCGGAGCCCATCGGCACGAGAACCGCGTCCATCGCCTCTGCCACGGCGATCGCCTCGCGCGCCGGACGGGTGCGGCTGACCAGCATGCGCAGCGGCGCTCCGGCGGGCGCGAGAGGGGACGGCGTGCCGGAGGTCAGCGTCAGTCCCAGCCCCGGTAGCGCGACGGCACCGACGGTCGCGACGCCGTCGATCGCGAGGGCGACATGCACCGCCCAATCGGTACGGCCCTCGCCATATTCGCGCGTACCGTCGAGCGGATCGATGATCCAGGCGCGGCTGACCGAGCAGCGGCGGGAATCGTCCTTTTCCTCTTCGGACAGGATCGCATCTTCCGGGCGTGCGGCGCGCAATGCCCGCATCAGGAAAGTATTGGCCTGCTCGTCGCCCGCTTTGCCCAAATCCTTGCCGGTCAACCCGCCATTCGTCTGGAGGCCGAGCAGGATCGCACCGGCCTCGGTCGCCAGGCGTTCGGCGAGCCGGACATCGCTTTCGATGACGTCGGTCATTTGAGCGGCATGATCTTGCGGACGATGAACTCCGCCGCTTCGGCGGGCGTCATCTCGACGGTGTTGACGCGGATCTCGGCATGTGTCGGCGCTTCGTACGGGCTGTCGATGCCGGTGAAGTTCTTCAGCGTGCCCGCACGCGCTTTTTTGTAGAGCCCCTTCACGTCGCGCTGTTCGGCCACTTCCAGCGGCGTATCGACGAAAATCTCGATGAACTCGCCCTCCGGCAGCATCGCGCGGATCATGTCGCGTTCGGCGCGGAACGGCGAGATGAACGCGGTGAGCACGATCAGTCCGGCATCGGCCATCAGTTTCGCGACTTCGCCCACCCGCCGGATATTCTCGATCCGGTCGGCCTCGGTGAAACCGAGATCCTTGTTCAGCCCGTGGCGGACATTGTCGCCGTCGAGCAGGAAGGTGTGGCGGTTCATCAGGTTGAGCGCCTTTTCGACCTCATTGGCGATGGTCGACTTGCCCGAACCGGACAGGCCGGTGAACCACAGCACGCGGGGTTTCTGGTTTTTGAGATCGGCATGCGCATCGCGCCCGATATCGGTGGCCTGCCAATGCACGTTTTGCGCGCGACGCAGGCTGAAGTGCAGCATGCCCGCCGCAACGGTGGCGTTGGTGATCTTATCGATCAGGATGAAACCACCCAGTATCTTGTTCGGGCTGGTCCCGGCCTCGGCATAGGGTTCGAACACGATCGGGCGATCGGTGGTGATTTCCGCCACGCCGATCGCGTTGAGCTCCAGCGTCTTGGCGGCAAGATGCTCCATCGTATTGACGTTGACCTGGTATTTCGGCTCCTGCACCGTCGCCGACACCATCTGGGTGCCGAGCTTTAGCCAATAGGCACGGCCCACGCCGAGCGGCGCATCGTCCATCCAGACGATGGTCGATTCGAACTGGTCGGCGGTTTCCGGCGGGGCGTCGGCCGCCGCGATGACGTTGCCGCGGGAACAATCGATCTCGTCGTCGAAGCAGATCGTGACGGATTGACCCGCCACCGCCTCGTCGAAATCGCCCACCAAAGTCACGATGCGGCTGACGGTCGAGGTCTTGCCGCCGGGCAGCACGCGGATCGCGTCGCCGGGCCTGACCGAGCCACTGGCGATCTGGCCGGAAAAACCGCGGAAATCGAGATTGGGGCGATTGACCCATTGCACGGCCATGCGGAACGGCTTGGCCTGATCCTCGGCGACGCCGATTTCGACGGTTTCGAGATGCTCCATCAGGGTCGGGCCGTCATACCACGGCATAGTGTCTGATTTGAGCGAGATGTTGTCGCCCTTGAAGCCGGAGATCGGCATCGGGGTGAAGGCGGTGATGCCGATGCTTTTGGCAAACGTCGTGTAATCGGCGAGGATCGCGTCGTAACCGGCCTGATCATAGCCGATCAGGTCCATCTTGTTGATCGCCAGCACCAGATTCTTGATGCCGATGAGATGCGCGAGATAGGAATGGCGCTTGGTCTGGGTCAGCACGCCCTTGCGCGCATCGACCAGGATCACGGCGAGATCGGCGGTGGACGCGCCGGTCACCATGTTGCGGGTATATTGTTCATGGCCGGGCGTGTCGGCGACGATGAACTTGCGTTTCTCGGTCGAGAAGAACCGATAGGCGACGTCGATCGTGATGCCCTGTTCGCGCTCGGCGGCAAGGCCATCGACGAGCAGAGCGAAATCGATCTCGCCGCCCTGCGTGCCGACGCGCTTGCTGTCCGCTTCCAGCGCGGCAAGCTGATCCTCGAAGATCATCTTTGAATCGTAGAGCAACCGCCCGATCAGCGTGGACTTGCCGTCATCGACCGATCCGCAAGTGATGAAGCGCAGCATGGTCTTGTGCTGATGCACGGCGAGATAGGCGTCGATATCCTCGGCGATGAGCGCCTCGGTCTGGTAGACGGAGTCCTGGGTCGTGGTATCGGTCATTTGTATTGAACCCCGTCATTCCCGCGCGGGCTGGGATCTCCAGCGATCGTGAGCGCGCCCGGGCGGCGCGAGATCCTAGCTTGGATGACATGAAATGTGCCCTTCATGTCAGAAATACCCTTCCTGCTTCTTTTTCTCCATGCCCGCGCCACCGGCATCCTTGTCGATCGCGCGGCCCTGACGCTCGCTGGTGGTGGTCAGCAGGGTTTCCTGGATGATCTCTGACAGGGTCGAGGCGGTGCTCTCCACCGCACCGGTCAGCGGATAACAGCCGAGCGTGCGAAAGCGGATCGAGCGTTCGACCGGTACTTCGCCGGGGGCGAGCGGGAAGCGATCGTCATCGACCATCAGCAGCATGCCGTCGCGTTCGACGGTCGGGCGCTTGCCGGCGAAATATAGCGGGACGATCGGCACATCGTTGAGCTGGATGTATTGCCAGACGTCGAGTTCGGTCCAGTTCGAGATCGGGAAGACGCGAATGCTTTCGCCTTTGACCTTGCGCGCATTGTAGAGGTTCCAGAGTTCCGGACGCTGCTTCTTCGGATCCCAGCCATGCGAGGCGGTGCGGAACGAGAAGATGCGCTCCTTGGCGCGCGATTTTTCCTCGTCGCGCCGCGCGCCACCGAACGCCGCGTCGAAGCCATATTTGTCGAGCGCCTGTTTCAGTCCCTCGGTCTTCCACATATCGGTGTGCAGCGCGCCGTGATCGAACGGGTTGATACCGCGTTCGATCGCTTCGGGATTCTGATAGATCAGCAATTCCATGCCCGCGTCGCGCGCGGCCTTTTCGCGCAGTTCATACATCGCCTTGAACTTCCACGTCGTGTCGACATGGAGCAGCGGGAAGGGCGGGGGGGAAGGGTAGAAGGCCTTGCGCGCGAGATGCAGCATCACCGCCGAATCCTTGCCCACCGAATAGAGCATCACCGGCTTGTCAGCCTCGGCGACGACCTCGCGCATGATGTGGATCGCCTCGGCCTCGAGCCGTTCCAGATGGGTGAGCGTTCGTGTCATAAGTCAGTCTCCGCGGGCTGCTTGCCCGGAAACGGGGCGTCCCGGCAATCAATGTGTTCTTCGGGTGGGGATGATTGGGCTATCCGGCGCTGAATATCGCATCGGCAGCGCCGATTGCGGTATCCCCGCACATGATCCTGAATTTCATCGCCGAGAAGGTGCTGGAATTGCCCAAATCCTATTGAGGCGATAGCGCAGACTCATGATGATGTCCGATCACGCCCCGCTCAAGATGCGTTCCTGGCTTTTCGCGCCGGGTGACAGCGAGAAGAAGATGGCCAAAGCCGCCGGCAGCAATGCCGACATCGCCATCTTCGATCTTGAGGATGCGGTGTCGACCGAAGAAAAGCCGACTGCGCGACGGATGGTGCTGGAGTTCCTCGATAGCCAGCCGGAGGACCGGTCGCGCCTGTGGGTGCGGGTCAATCCGCTCGATGGGCCGCATACGCTGGCTGATCTGGCGGCGATCATGCCCGGCAGGCCGGGCGGGATCATGCTGCCCAAGGTTTACGGTCGCCCCGATGTCGAGACGATGGACCATTATCTTTCCGCATTCGAGGCGGCCCACGGCATCGCGGCGGGATCGACCAAGCTGATCGTGCTGGTGACCGAGACGGCGGCGGCTTTGTTCACGACCGGCGATTACAAGGGCGCACCTCGCGTCGTTGCGCTCACTTGGGGCGCGGAGGATCTGGCGGCCTCGATCGGTGCCAACAGCAACCGCAACCCCGATGGCAGCTATGCCTTCACCTATGAGCTGGCGCGCAGCCTGACCTTGCTCGGCGCGGCGACGGCGGGTGTGTTGGCGATCGAGACGATCCAGGGCGACTTCCGCGATCTCGTGGGGTTGAAAGCGCGGGCCGAGAAGGTGCGGCGCGATGGCTATCGCGGGATGCTCGCGATTCATCCGGCCCAGGTCGATGTGATCAACGCCGCCTTCGATCCGACCGCCGACGAAATTGCCGAAGCGCAGGAGATCGTCGACATCTTCGCCGCCAGTCCCGGTGTCGGTGCGATCGGGTATAAAGGCGGCATGCTCGACCGGCCGTATCTGGCGCGCGCGCAGACACTCCTCGCGCTGGCGGGGCGCGGATGACCGTTGCGATCGACGCGGCGGGACTGGATCTCGCACGGTTCCTCCGCCGCGGCGACCGGATCGTGTTTGGTCAAGCGTGCGGGGAACCGACGACTCTGGTCGAGGCACTGATCGCGCAAGGGCAAGGTATCGGCGATCTTTCGGCGTTCATCGCCACGAGCTTTTCCGGTCTGTTCACGCCTGAAACGGCGGAGAGTTTCTCCCTCTCCAGCATGGGCGCGATCGGCGCGCTGCGTGCGATGACCAAGATGGGCAAGCTTCAGGTCATTCCGGTGCATGTCAGCCAGATCGGGCCGTTGATCACCGCCGGTGTCATCGGTTGCGACGTGGCGATGATCCAGGTCAGCCCGGCGGACGCCGACGGAAACCATAGCTGCGGCCTGATCAGCGACTATGTCCGCGCCGCAGTGGATAAGGCGCGGGTGGTGATCGCCGAGGTCAACGATGCTGTGCCCTACACGCCGGGCGAGACCATTCCCGCGTCCGCTATTGATGTCGCGGTCGGGGTTTCACGCGCGCCGGTCGAGGTGATGGCGGCAAAGATCGGGGAGACCGACGAGGCCATCGCGCGCCATTCCGCTGCCTATATCGGCGATGCTGCGGTCATCCAGACCGGGGTCGGCGCGGTGCCGGACGCGATCCTGCGCCTGCTCGGCGATCGCAAGGATCTTGGAGTGCATTCCGGCATGCTCGGCGACGGGTTGGTCGATCTGGTCGAGGCGGGCGTGATCACCAATGCACGCAAGGAAATCGATGGTGGCATGTCGATCAACGGCGCGCTTCTCGGCACCCGGCGCCTTTATGACTGGGCGAATCGCAACGCCGCGATCCGCATGACCCCGACGAGTTACACGCATGACGCCGCCGTGCTGGGTCGGCTCTCCCGGCTCGTCACGATCAATTCGGCGCTGGAAGTGGATCTTACCGGGCAGGTCAATGCCGAGCAATCCGGCGCGGCGTATATGGGTGGCACCGGGGGGCAGGTCGATTTCGTCCGCGCCGGTGCGCGGTCCCCCGGCGGGTGTTCGATCATCGCGCTGTCGGCCACTGCCAAGGGTGGCACTCTCAGCAAGATCGTCCCAACACTCTCCGGCCCGGTGACCAGCGCACGCAGCGAGGTGGATCTGATCGTCACCGAATATGGTGCGGCCGAACTGAAGGGGCAGACGCTGGCGGAGCGTACCCGCCGCCTGATCCATATCGCCCACCCGGATTTCCGCGAGGATCTCGACCGCGCGGCCCACACCATTCAGCAAAGGGGCTATTGATGTCCGCCGCAATTCCGTCCGCCGCAATTCCGTCAAACGCCGTCCTGTTCGATGCCCGCAATGACGGTATCGCGATCATTACGCTCAACCGGCCCGACCAGCGCAACGCGCTGGGCAAGGACATTCGTGACGAGCTGTTCGCGGCATGGGACCGGTTCGAGCGCGATCCCGATCTGCGCGTCGCGATCCTGACGGGTGCGGGAGAAAAGGCATTCTGCGCCGGCGGCGACCTTAAGGAAATGGTCGATCGCGGATTGCAGGTGCCGCCGCGCGATATGTTCCCCGTGCCCGGCGACAGCATCGAGCTGACCAAGCCGACGATCGCTGCGGTCAACGGCGTCGCCTTTGCCGGCGGCTGGATGATCGCGCAGGCGTGCGACCTGTGCGTGGCCAGCACATCGGCCAGGTTTGCGATCACCGAGGTCAAGGTGGGGCGCGGATCGCCCTGGGCCGCACCGTTGATCCACATGATCCCGCAGCGGATCATGATGGAAATCATCCTGACCGGCAAACCGATCACCGCGCAACGGGCGTATGAGATCGGGCTGGTCAATCGCCTCGCCGAGCCCGA
Organism: Sphingomonas sp.; assembly: GCF_025363195.1. Taxonomy (GTDB): domain Bacteria; phylum Pseudomonadota; class Alphaproteobacteria; order Sphingomonadales; family Sphingomonadaceae; genus Sphingomonas. The sequence goes on along the minus strand of NZ_JANYEK010000142.1, from coordinate 5,311 downwards.
AGCGCTGATGGAGAAGGCGCTGGAACTGGCCCACGAAATTCTCAACGGCGCGCCGTTGTCGGTCAAGGCGGGCCGGGAGACGGTGATGCTGGCGACCGAGATGGGCCGCGCTGCCGCCCTCCAGGCCGCCCGCGCCGCGCACGAAATCACCTATCGCAGCGAGGACGCGCAGGAGGGACCGCGCGCCTTCGCCGAAAAGCGCACGCCGGAATGGAAATCGCGGTAACGCCGCGGATGCGGTGCAGGGCGTTGCTATCGTCCTGCGCTGAAGGAGCGTTGCGACGCATCTGACGAGCGAGGTCGGCGCGACCGCGGAATAGCGGATCGCACCGGTTACCGTTCCAGCCGACGCCTAAGTCTCGCTCCGATATGCCTGCGCCGGACCGAACCCGCTGCGGCGACGCGGTAAACCTCGGCTGAAATGGTCGTGGCAGGGGAGAGCCACGCAAAATTCGTTCGCACCTGCACAACGCTGTCATTGCATTTTATAAGCATCGTTATTATCTGCACCGCCATGACAGATACATTCGGTTTCCAACTCAGCGATGTTTCGCGCCTGATGCGGCGACGTTTCGACGAGCGCGCGCGGTTGATCGGCGTGACGCGAACACAGTGGCGCACGTTGACCACGCTCAGCCGCAACGAGGGAATGAATCAGGGCGGCCTCGCCGAACTGCTCGAAGTGGAGCCGATCACCTTATGCCGGATGATCGATCGGCTCGAAGAGGCCGATCTGGTCGAACGCCGCCGCGATCCGCAGGACCGCCGCGCGTGGCGCATATATCTCACCGAGAAGGCACGGCCGTTGATCGTGCAGCTTCGTGTCATCGCCGATGGATTGTTCGAGGATGCCCTTGATGGGATCGATGCCGCCGCGCGCGAGGCATTGCGCAACACGCTCGATCGCATTCGCGACAATCTGAACTCTGCCGACCAGAACGAGACCGCTCATGGCTGATGCCGATCCCAACCCATCCTTCGCCAAGCGTGCCAGCGCCGAACCTGCACCTTTGATCGAGCCGAAAACTGCCGCGCCGCGCCGCTGGTTGCGCCCGGCATTGCTCGTCAGCGTGCCCCTGATCGTTCTCGCCGTCGCGGCCTATTTCTGGCTGACGGCCGGGCGCTTCGTCTCGACCGACAATGCCTATGTCAACCAAGACAAGGTTTCGGTTTCGGCCGATGTCGCCGGGCGCATCGTGCAAGTGAACGTTCAGGAGAACCAGCCGGTCAAGGCGGGCGATCTGTTGTTCCGGATCGACCCCGAGCCATATCGGATCGCGCTGGAACAGGATGACGCAGCCTTGGCCGCCGCCCGTGTTCAGGTCAGCACGCTTGCCACCGACACCGGCAGCGCGGCGGCCGACATTGCCAGCGCCAATGCCGACGTGTCGTTGGCGCAGGCCACCTATGATCGTCAGGCGGCGCTGATGAAGCGCGGCTTCACCACACGCGCCAGTTTCGATGCGGCGGCACACGAAGTCGCCGCGGCGAAGGCGCGGTTGGCGACGGCCAACGCCAGCGCGGCCAAGGCCCGCAGCCAATTGGGCAGCGGCACGGGGTCGTCGGGCGCGCCTGCCGCAATCCAGGCGGCGATGGCGCAACGCGACAAGGCCGCGCTCGACCTCAAGCGAACCTCCGTGTTCGCGCCCTACAGCGGGACGATCAGCCAGTCGAGCCGGCTGCAGGTCGGACAGATGATGATTACCGGGCTTCCGGCCGTATCGATTGTCAAGAGCAACCGGTCCTGGGTCGAGGCGAATTTCAAGGAAACCGATCTCAACAAGATGCGCGTCGGCCAGCCCGCCGAAGTCACGTTCGATGCCTATAAAAGCGTGAAGCTGAAGGGCCATGTCGAATCGATCGGCGCCGGTACGGGGTCGCAATTCTCGGTTTTGCCGGCCCAGAACGCGACGGGCAATTGGGTCAAGGTGACGCAGCGCGTACCCGTGCGCATCGCGATCGACGAGGCTAGCCCGCGGCAGCTGATCGCCGGGCTGAGCGTCAACGTCACCGTCGATCTGCGCGATCATGGCAACCGCTAACCCGCCTGTGGGCGGGGTTAATCGGGCAGCGCCGGTGCCCGCATCGGAAGTGCCCGAACCGCTGGAGGATCGCGCGGCGCTGCACACCGACCATCGCGGGTTGCTGACCTTCGGGGTGATGGCCGCGACGATCATGCAGATCCTCGACACCACGATCGCGAATGTCGCACTGCCGCACATGGAAGCCTCGTTGAGTGCGACCGCCGATACGATCACCTGGGTGTTGACGAGCTATATCGTCGCCTCCGCCGTGGCGATCCCGCTGACTGGCTGGATGTCCGACCGGTTTGGGTCGCGAAATCTTTTCCTTTCGGCCGTCGCGGGTTTCATTCTGGCATCCATGCTTTGCGGCCTTGCCACCAACCTTGAAGAGATGGTGGCCTTTCGCCTGCTTCAGGGCATTGCTGCCGCTTTCATGAACCCGCTTAGCCAGACCGTTTTGATGGATATCAACCCGAAATCCAAACAGGCGAGTGCCATGTCCGTCTGGGGCATGGGCATCATGATCGGGCCGATCTTGGGCCCGGTCATCGGCGGCTGGCTGACCGAGAATTACGACTGGCGCTGGTGCTTCTATGTCAACGTTCCCGTTGGAATTGCGTGCTTCGCGATCCTGTGGGCACTGCTGCCGTCGCGGGGGACCAAGCAACGCAAGTTCGACCTGTTCGGTTTCACCACGCTGGCGTTGGCGCTCAGTACGTTCCAGTTGATGCTCGATCGGGGACAGACGCAGGACTGGTTCAGTTCCTGGGAAGTGTGGACCGAGGGCATGATCGCGCTCAGCGCGGCGTGGATGTTCGTGGTCCATATGGTCACCGCGAAAAACCCGATGTTTGATCGTAGTATCTTCGCAAATCGCAACCTCATCACCGGGATGTGCTTCATGGCGGTAAACGGTGTTTTGATGACCGCCACGCTCGCACTGCTACCGCCGATGATGCAGAATTTGTTCAACTACCCCGTGCTCACCACCGGACTGCTGCTGATGCCGCGCGGTATCGGGATCATGGCCAGCATGGCCGTTGCAGGGCGGTTGACCGCACGCGGTTTCGATCCGCGGCTGCTCGTCGGTAGCGGGCTTTTGATCGTAACGTATTCGCTGTGGGAAATGACCGGCTGGACCGTCGAGATGGGATCGACACCGTTCATCGTTACCGGGCTGACGCAAGGTATCGGCCTTGGGCTGATCTTCATCCCGCTGAACATCATCGCCTTTGCGACGCTGTCGCCGCAATATCGGACCGAAGGGTCGAGCCTGATGAACCTGTTCCGCAACATCGGCGGATCGGCGGGCATCTCGATCGTCACGGCGTTGCTCGCCCGCAATATCCAGATCAGCCATCTGGAAATGGGCGGGCACATCACCGCATACAGCCTGAGTTCGATCGATCCGAGCATCGCGTCGGTGCTCGGATCGGCAGGAGAAACCGTGACTGCGATGATGGACGCCGCCGTCAATCAGCAGGCCGCGATGATCGCGTATCTCGACGATTTCAAGCTGATGATGTTCCTAACGATGGGCGCCCTGCCGCTGGTCCTGTTGCTTCGCCGACCACCGAAGCCGAAGAAAAGCGACGAACCGGTGCATGTCGCGTTCGAGTAGGTCGATCGCGGTCTCTGCATCATCGAGCCGCTATTTCCTCGGCGGTCGATTGAGAGGAAGTACGCGCTCAAGATGCCGTGTCGCCCAGCGTCTTGTTCTCGCGCGAAGGCAGGCGCCTGACACAAGGCGTCGGACAGGCCTAACAGGACGTGGTGTCGCGCCCCCGCCGGAGTTTGCGCGTCTTCCCCGACCTTGCCCTGCGCGACCAATCGGTCCATCGCCGGACGATTAATTTAGGAGACGATAATGTCGGTCAAGGTCATCGCGTTCGTTACGGTCAAGTCGGGGCAGGAGGATGCGTTCGTCGCAGCGGCGAAGGTCTGCGTCGCGGCATCGCGCGCCGAGACGGGCGTTCTGCATTATGATCTCTGGCGCGAAGTGGATGGCGACCAGCGGTTCGTGTTCAACGAACTTTATAGCGATGACGACGCGGTCAAGGCGCACATGGCCTCGGATCATTTCAAGGCCTTCGGCCTGGCCGCACGCGATCTCGCCGCCGCGCGGCCTGTCATCATCAAAACCCATGCGATCGACGTCGCCGCCTGAGGGCGTAAAGGACGGGACGCGATGCTGAGTCCGTCGCAACAGGCGCATACGAACCTGGAGGATGCGCGGCGGCTGCGCGCCGATGGGCAGTCCTATCGCCAGATCGGTCGCCGTCTGGGGCTGAGCTCGGGGCAACTCGGCCACATTCGCCGCGCGCTCAAGCGCGAGAAGGCGGCGCGCACCCGGCTGCGATCCCGTGCGCCAGATGCGACGGATCGGGACTTGCCGGTCGCCCAGTCGATTCTGCCGGCGGGCCTGCGCCGGGGTTTGGTCGCCGCCGGGTATCGAACGCTCGGCGATCTTTCGGACCGGGTCGGTGATCGGACGCGGCCCGGACTGGAAGCGTTGCCGGGCATCGGTCCGCACAAGGCGGAACTGGTGAAGAGATTGCTCGATCAATACGGGCTACTGCCCGGTTCGGAGGATTTGCAGGCTGCGATCGAACTGCTGTTTCCAGAATTGAGCGTTTAGACTTTGGATCGTGTCGGCGGGGTATGTTGGGACGGATCGAGCTTCAGGATGGTGTATTGAACGCCCAATCAAGAAGGCCGGCACCCTGGACGGGTTTCGCGCTGCCCTATAGACGCTTGGGAAGCGCTGAAGTTAAAATGGTACCGGCACCTATCCGGTCGGGCGTACCGAAAATCTCGCTTAACCGGCCGCTATCATACAGCCGAACCCGAGGTCAGTTCTTGCGTCGATAATTGAAGCGGCTGCTTTCGAACATCACCGTCGCCTGTGCATGTTCACCCAGCGGAATTGCCGCAACCCCGTAGATGCTGTGCGATCCATTCGACCCGACCGAGACGCCGACTTCGCCATGAATGCGCAGCGCTTCGCGGTCTGATCCTGTCATTTCGCCCCGGGCAGCAGCGGCGCTGACTTCGGTGTTGCTGTCCAGGATCCGCATACGCTGCTCGTCCGTCAGACGGATCGTGTCACTGGGCTCGGGTGAAACCGGTGGGGCAGCGCCGGGCGTCGGCGCGGTTTGCGCGATGGCCCCGGTCGTCCAGCAGGAAGCCCCGACGGCCAGGCCGATGGCGATCCACAATGCGCGGCGCTGGTGGGAAATCGAAACGGCCATAGTCGCTTTTAGCCCGGATATGCATGACCGCAAGAT
>NZ_JANYEK010000138.1 GCF_025363195.1 Sphingomonas sp. | reverse complement strand
CCTGGGAGATCCGCTCGAGACGCTCTCGGTCCCCGGACGTGAGGTCGATGACTATACCGCTGCGCATCCCCGCTGACTCGCACGGCCACAGTCCGCTGGGAATCCATAATCGGACTCAACCGTCAGGCGAGAACCACTAGGTGTTTGATCCCACGATTTGATGCTCGAGCGGGCGAGCGATGACCGGCGTCAGATATTCCCGGCTCGCCTCGCCGATAATCGTTAGGATTCGGAACTCGCGACCATCGTGCGTGCCGCACCAATTTACCTTAGAGCCCGATCCGAAAGTTGTTGAGCGATACCAGTATGTTGTGATTCAAGCCGTCTTTGCGAAGAGATGGAGTGGATCATGGCATGGACTGATATCGCCCGACGGGAGCATAGCCGGGCGGGTCTTCGATATCCATCGGATATGACGGACCGGGAGTGGGCATTGGCTGCGCCATTCATCCCACCCGCCAAGACCGGCGGACGCCGCCGAACGACGAACATGCGCGAAGTGGTGAACGCGTTGCTCTACCTCGCCTCGGCCGGTTGCGCATGGCGGATGCTACCCAAATGCTTCCCGCCGGTCTCGACGGTGCGGCGCTATTTTTATGCCTGGCGCGATGCCGGATTGTTCGATGCGATCAACACGGTGATGGTGATGAACCTGCGCGAAATCGAGGGGCGCGAAGCCTCGCCTACCGCCGGAGTGATCGATAGCCAGTCGGTCAAAACCACGGAAAGCGGCGGCGTTTCGGGTTATGATGCCGGCAAGAAGGTGAAGGGCAGGAAGCGCCATATCATCACCGACACCTGCGGATTTCTGCTTTTCATCCTCGTCCATGCCGCCGACATTCAGGATCGCGATGGTGCCGTCGATGTCTTGGCGGCGATCCGCCATCGGTTACCGTGGCTGCGCCATGTTTTTGCTGACGGCGGCTATGCTGGCGGCAAACTGCGCGATGCGCTCGCTGGCATGGGCAACTGGAACATCGAGATCATCAAGCGCTCGGATACCGCAAAGGGGTTCAAAGTCCTGCCCCGCCGCTGGGTCGTTGAGAGAACATTTGCATGGCTCGGTCGATGCCGCCGTCTCGCCAAGGATTGGGAAACCTCCATCGCATCTTCAACCGCTTGGGCCCTCCTCGCATCCATCCGAATGCTCGCCCGCGGGACAGCAAGCTATTGCCTCGCCTGACAAACTTCCGAATCGGGCACTGAGACTTCGCCGGAAAGGTTGATGCCACTAACAACGTGAGTGAGAGGGCGCTGAGGCCAAGTGTCATCCAGCGAAAAGTGACCAACGGCTATCGCGCCAAATGGACTGCAGACGCCGATGCTGCCATGCGATCAACCGTCGACACCGTGTCAACGCCGGTCAGATTTCAGGCCGGCGGGCGGAGTAAAAGCACGCCACTGATGATGGGGCATGACGATATGAAGAGGGCCCCGTTCGGGACCCTCTTCATATCGTTTTCGTCGTCGATCAGGCGGTGGTGATCTCGCCGGTTTCCTGGTCGATGATCTCGGTGGCTTGGTTTGCTCTGCCCCGCTGGCGCGGCGGCGGCGGGCGGATTGCTTGAGCCGATAGCTGTCGCCGTTCATGGTCAGGATGCTGACGTTGTGCGTCAGGCGATCCAGCAGCGCGCCGGTGAGCCTCTCGCTGCCCAGCACCTGGGTCCAGTCCTCGAACGGCAGATTGGACGTGACGATCGTCGAACCGCGCTCGTAACTTTGGGAGAACACCTCGAACAGCAGCTCGGCGCCCGTAGGCGACAGCGGTACATAGCCAAGCTCGTCGATGATCAGCAGCTTCACCGCTGCAAGATCGCGCTGCATCTTGAGCAGGCGCTTTTCATCGCGGGCTTCCGTCAGCTGGTTGACCAGTGCCGCGGCGGTCGTGAACGTCACCGTGAACCCCTTCTGGCAGGCCGCCAGACCCAGCGCGAGCGCGACATGGGTCTTGCCGGTCCCGCTGTTGCCCAGCGCGATGATGTTCTCCCGGCGCAGGATATATTCCGAGCGCGCCAGCTCCAGCACGAGCATCTTGTTGAGGCTGGGGATCGCCACAAAGTCGAAGGTGTCGAAGCTCTTCCCCGCCGGGAACCGAGCCGCCCGTATGCGCCGCTCGATCGTCCGACGCTCGCGGTCGATCAGCTCCAGTTCGATCAGCCGTAGCAGATAACGGGGATGGTCGGTGCCGTCGCGGGCGCACTCGCGCGCTACCTTGTCATACTCGCGCAGCACGGTCGGCAACTTGAGCTGTTTAAGGTGATGGGCCAGCAGCACCTGCGGCGTGCCGCTCAT
>NZ_JANYEK010000092.1 GCF_025363195.1 Sphingomonas sp. | reverse complement strand
ACCATGACCGATCCTGCGCCGGCTATCCTCGCGGTTCATGGCTATATCAACACGCGCGAAACGCAGTCCCCCTTCGCGATCGAGTTCGCGCGGCGCGGCTATGTCGTCCTCGCGCTCGACCAGCGTGGACATGGTGGCAGCGGTGGCGCGGCGACGCGCGACGGTTTCGGCGGGCCGGAGGGGCTCGCCTATTTACGCAAACTCGACTTCGTCGATCCGCGGCGGATCGGGCTGGAGGGGCACAGCATGGGTGGCTGGACCGTGCTTGCCGCAGCCGCTGCGATGCCGAATGCGTATCGCGCGATGGTGCTCGAAGGATCGTCGACCGGTGCGCCCTTCGCCCGCGAGGGTACGCCCAGCTGGCCGCGCAACCTGGCGATGGTTTATAGCCGCTACGACGAATTCGCACCCTTGATGTGGGCTGTGCCCCGCGCCGCGGACGTCGGCGACAGCGGTAAATTACAGCGCTTGTTCGCCACGACCACGCGCGTTGCCCCCGATAGGCTGTACGGCAACGTGGCGGCCGGCACCGCGCGGCTGCTGCGCCAGCCGGTCGCGACGCATCCCGGCGACCATTTGTCGCAAGCCGCCGTCGCCGATGCGATTGCGTGGTTCGACACCACGATGGGTGCACCGCGCACCAGGCTCGCGCCGACCGACCAGATCTGGCGGGCGAAGGAGATCGGTACGGGACTCGCGTTGATCGGATTGACAATCCTGTGCTTCGCCGCGTTCGATCTGTTGCTGGCACTGCCCGCGTTCAAAGCCATTCGACCAGTCCCCTCGGCGACCGCGTCGGCAGCCGCGATAGGCACGCGCAGCGGTGCCTGGTGGACGCTGTTTCTGACCACCGCCGCGATCCCCGCGCTGACCTTCTATCTGACTCCGATCGGCCTGCCGCCACCGATCGGTCCGTCGCGAGCATTCCCCCAGGCGATCACGAACTGGCTTGCGATCTGGGCTATCGTCAACGCCGCGATTGGGTTGGGTATCGGTTGGGCGTTGCGTCGTCGGCTGGCCGCGGCGACGTTTCATGCCCCCGTGCGACCTGCCTTGCTCGCCAGCGCGGTGATCGCCATTCTCTACATCACGGTCGTCGCAGCCTCCAGCATGCCGCTCGATTTCCGCTTCTGGGTCGTCGCGCTGCGCCCACTGCCGATGCGACTGGTCCCGGCCTGGATTGCCTATGCACTTCCGTTCGGCGTGTTCCTGTTCGTCGCCTTCCGTGGACTGGACACGCTCCTTGCGCCCATCGGCTCGCTGGCCGCGCGGCGGCTCATCGCCATGGCCGCTTTTGCAGGCGGTTTCCTCGTCCTTACGGGTGCGCAATATGCGATATTGTTTGCGACGGGCAGCTTGCCCATCCCGGTCGAGGCGCTGAATGTGATCGTTGCGATCCAGTTCGTTCCGCTGCTGGCGGGGCTGGGACTGCTCGCCGTGCATTCGCGCGAGCGAACCGGCAGCACCCTGACCGGCGCGATCATCGCCACCCTGTTCGTCACCTGGTATATGGTTGCGGGGACGGCGACCCACGTATCTTTTTAACCTATCGAACGGCGAATTTCCGCCCAGCTTGCCAACAGCTCGGATCGAAACGGCTCGGCCCAGAGGGGGCGCTTATAAGGTAAGGCCGGGTGGGTGCCCGGCCCACCCGATCACATCGGCGGGGTCAGTCCGTCCTTGCCGATGGCAACCGACTTCGCCGCAGCCGATCCCGGCAGCGTGATCGCGAAGACTTTTTGGCCTTTTGCCAAAACCGACTTTTCGGTCGGAGCGAAGCGGACGATCGGCACGCCGGCCGGAACCGCGACGTTCACGCTGCCGCCTTTATACGAGACGGCGAGCATCTTGTCGCCGGACGAAGACCCGCCGCTGGTTGCCGCGCCGCCCGTTACCGTACCGTTGGTCATTGCGCTTTGCGTCGTGACCGTCCCGTTGGTCATCGCACTTTGGCTATCCACGGTGCCGTTGGTCATCGCGCTGGATGCGGCCGAATCCCCGCCCTTGGCTGCAAGCACGCCAGGCACGTCCCAATCGTAATGCCCCTCACCCGTGCCTCGCATCGATTCGGGGAAGATCACCACTTCGACGGCTCGCAGGGCGGTCTTGGGACCGGTGGTTGCCGTGCCGATGAAGTCGCCATTCTTGAGCGTCGAAAGACTGGACGGCACAACCCAGGCATAGCCGGTCTTGCCATCCAGCGGCACGGTGACCGTCTTGCCTTCATAAGTCTGCACCGTCAGCATATCGGCGGTCACGGCCTGCACGGTGCCGCGCACGCGCCCGGTTTGTGCTGCAGTCGTGGTGGCCGCGGTGTCGTTGGCAGCCATGTCGCTGGACGCCGCGTGATTGCCGGCATTCTTGCCGGAACATGCGCCGAGCATCGTCAGTGCGGCGCCCAGCAGCGCGAGGTTTTTGATCGGGTGCATGCTAAATCCTTGAATGAAGTCGGCATTACCGAAATTGCGTGCCGAGAATTGGGCGTTGAAGGTAACCGGGGCGACAGATGAGGGTACGGCCGGCGATACGATCGGATTACGGTAACTCCGGCGGGTAACGCGCGACCCGCCGTTTTAGGCGCAAGGCCCGGACGATCGCAACCCACCCCACGGCCACGCACGTTCCGAACCTCTGATCAATTCGCTGCCGCATGACCGGCCTGGTCGCGCTATTCCAGATCGTTCTCGCTGATCACGATCAGCGATGGATCGCTATCCCGCGCCAGGGCGACGAGTCCGGCATCGGCGATCTCGTCGCTGAACATGTTGAACATCTGAACCGCCTCATCCTCGGGATCATCCCCGCTGAGCGCCTTCAAAACGGAATATTGCACGCCGAAATCATAGTCTTCGCCATCGACCTCGGCACTGAATTCCACCAGCCGCTCTTCGGCATTGTCGACGATCGTAGATTGGTCGATGTCCATTTTAGCTGCAGCCACTGTCTTGTCCTTATGGTTCAAATCACCGCGGTATTGCGGCGAGCCTATGAAAACCAGACATATGTTCGCGTGCGACGTTCACGCCCGAGCTCTGCGTACCGGACAGGTCGGCCCCGCTGCTATCCAGCCCAGGCATCGGCGGGACATCCAGCCAATCGCTGCGCCCGCCGCCGTGCCCGGAACGGCCTCCTGCACCGGGCTGGCATCGATCGGAACATACCGAGATATTTATTCTGTACCGGATGGGATTTCGGGCTTTCCTGCAGATCGCCGCTCCGGCATGGCCTTACCGGGTGACCACACCACAGATTCTCTCTTTTGCGCTGATCGGCCTGACCGTTGCCACCTTCGCCTGGGGGCGGTTCCGCTACGACACGGTGTCGCTGGTCGCCCTGCTCGTCGCGATACTGATCGGGATTGTTCCGGTGAAACAGGCCTTTACCGGGTTCACCAGTGATGTCGTCGTGATCATTGCCGCCGCGCTCGTCATCAGCGCCGGGGTAGCGCGATCGGGCGTGGTCGAGGCGACGCTGGCGCCGGGGCTGCGCAAGTTGAAAAGCTTGCGGACGCAGGTGCCGGCGATGACTGCGGCCACAGCGATCCTGTCGATCGTCACCAAGAATGTCGGGGCGCTCACGATCCTGATGCCGACCGCAATCAAGGTGGGACGGCAGAAAGGAAGCTCGGTGTCCGCGCTGCTGATGCCGATGTCGTTCATCTCGCTGATCGCCGGTCTCTCGACGCTGGTCGGCACGTCGACGAACATCATCGTCAGTCAGGTCCGCGAGCAAACGCTGGGCAAGCCGTTCCGCATGTTCGACTTCGCACCGGTCGGGCTGACGCTGACGCTGCTCGGGGTGGTGTTTCTGAGCGTTGCATGGCGCATCTTGCCGCGCGACCGACAGGGGCGGCGGGATCTGGGCGATGCGACCTCGGACGCATTTTTCTCCACCGAGGCCACGATCCCCGACGATTGGCCGGAAGACATCAAGACCGTCCGCGACCTCGATCTCGCCAAGGACGGGGTTGTGCTTGGCGGAATCGTCACCGCCAATGGGCATCGACGCGATCCCGGCCCTGACACCGAATTGGTGCCCGGTCTGGTGCTGGTTTTGCAGGGCGAAGACGCCGCACTCGCCAAGACTTTCGATCGGTTTCCGCTCGGCAAGGTCCGGGAACATGCCGATGTCGAAAAGGATCAGCCCAATGAGGAAGTTCGCTCGATCGAGGCGGTGGTGCAACCGGATTCGCAGCTGATAGGCAGTTCGGCACGACGCGCGCGGCTGCAGGACGAATATGGCGTGAAGCTGCTTGCGGTCAGCCGCAGCAACGAACGGATCACGGAGCGGCTGCGCGAGATATCGATCCGCGCTGGTGACGTGCTCCTCGTCCAGGCGGGCGAAAATGCTTTGCCCGAATTCCTGAAGTCGCTGTCGCTGCTGCCGTTGGCCGACCGGGCCGTATCGCTCGGCAATCCGCGGAAGCGCTTTGGACCGATTGCGATCGTCGTCGTTACGATCGGGCTGATCGCCGCGGGCGTGATCCCGGTCGTTGCGGGATTTTTCGGAGCGGCCGTGCTCATCGTCGTGATCGGCGCGTTGCCAATTCGCGAAGCTTATGGTGCGCTCGAACCCGAAGTCCTGATCCTGATCGGTGCGCTCACCCCGATCAGTGAGGCGGTGCAACATACCGGGGGAACCGTGCTGATCGCCAGCGGGCTCGCACAGGTGCTGTCCGGTATCTCACCGATTTTTGTCTTGGGAACCTTGCTCGTGGTCGCGATGGCGGCAGCGCCATTTCTCCACAACGCGCCGACGGTGCTCGTTCTTGGACCGATCGCGGTGCTCGTGGCGCAACGGCTTCACCTCAATCCGGATCCTTTCCTGATGGCGGTGGCGACCGGTGCCGGCTGCGATTTCCTCACGCCGGTCGGGCACCAATGCAATACGCTGGTGATGGGACCAGGCGGGTATAAGTTCGGCGATTATGCCCGGCTGGGCGCGCCGCTGTCGCTGATGGTGATACTGATCGGCGTACCGCTGATTGCCTTTATCTGGCCGTTAACCGGCTGACGGCCTGACGGCGTCGCTCGGCGAGTGACCCGGCTTTCGATCGTGGGCGGTCAAGCGCACGCGGCCGACCATGCTCGCGATGACAGCTTGTTGTCAGCTTACGGTGATACCGCTGGGCGGCTGGGGTCCATCGTCTATGGTTCGATGGATCCGTTACGGGCCGCTCGCGAATGGGGATGGCGACTCAAAAAAATAACACGCTTAGGAGAGCAACCGGATGCGACGCCAGATTCCGACGAAAATGATCAACGCAGCCTGGGTGCTGCTCGCCGCCATGCTGTTTGTCGCGCAACCGGTGTTCGCCCAATCGGCTCACGTTAACGCCGCTCGCGGAAAATCTGCCCTCTATGTTTTCAATCGAACCAAGCTTGAACTCGCGCGCAAGACAGCCTTGGTCGACCCCAAACGCATGGCCCAACTGGAGGCATGGCGGCAAGCGGACGAAGCGGCGATCGCGGCCTTGCAGTCGTTGGGTTTCAAGGTCACGTTGGCCGATGAGCATTCGGCGCTCCAAACCACTCGCGGGCAGGATCTCGTTCTGATCTCGGAATCGGTCGATGCGCTGGAGATCGGCACGAAATATCGAAATCTCGATATCCCGCTGGTCGACATGGAAAACGATCTGCTGGCCGATCTGGGGATGACCGGGCAGAAAAACGGACGAGATTACGGTACGGATGAAAATCAACGGTTTCTCTGGATGGTCAATGCGCCCCACCCGCTCTCGGCAGGTTTGGCCGCCGGCATTCAAAACGTGATCGATGATGAACATTTCAAGATGAATTGGGGTAAGCCCGGCCTTGGGGCGATCACCATAGCGACACTGCGGGGCGAGCCCGACAAGGCCGCTATCTTTGCCTATGAGCGCGGAGCCACGATGAACGACGAGACGTTGGCTCCGGCGCGCCGGGTAAGCCTGTTCATCTGGCAGGACGTTTTCACGCACCTGCGGCCCGAGGGCAGATCGCTGTTCGACGCCGCGGCGCTGTGGGCGGTCGGGATCAGCCGATGAGTGGACCAGGCCAGTTGGAGATCCCGCCGATGCTGTCCCCCGCAAAGTACGATCGGGTGACGATCGCGCTCCATTGGATTGTCGCCAGTGTCGTCTTGTCGCAATGGCTCGGCGGACAGACGATCGACTGGTTCGCAAAAGGGGATCCCCGCGTCGCGGCACGGTCGTTTCACATTCTGGTTGGTGCGCTGCTCGCGATTACGGTGGTGTCGAGAATCCTGT
>NZ_JANYEK010000017.1 GCF_025363195.1 Sphingomonas sp. | reverse complement strand
CGATCGATCGGCATCGGCGATATCGTCTGCACGCCGGGGCCCTTCTTGACCTGGGGCGCCTTCGAAAAGTCGCGCATCTTCATGGAGCCCATGTCCATTGCGCCCATGCCGCCCGCACCGTCGCCATTCACCATCGCGCCGCGCATCATCGACATCTCGCCGCCCGACATGTCCATGCCCATGTCCCTCATCGTCGCAAGCGGGCGCGGGCGGAGCGCGGGAATTTCTGCTGCCATCCCGGCGCGCGGAGCAAGGGTGGCACGGGCCAGGCCCGATCGGTCTATCGCCTCGCCGACGAGCGTGTAGGCGCGATCGTCGGTCGGGGTGACGATCGCGTCATAGGTCTCGGCGACGCCGATCTGAAATTCGTCGACGTCGACGGGCATGACATTCTGCCCATCAGCCTGAACGATGGTGAGCTTCAGGCCAGGAATGCGGACGTTGAACGTCGTCATCGACGATGCGTTGATGACGCGCAGCCGCACCCGCTGGCCGGGGATGAACAGCGCCGTCCAATTGTCACGCGGACCATGCCCGTTGACGAGATAGGTGTAAGCGGGACCGGTCGCGTCGGAAATATCGGTGGGGTCCATCCGCATCCTGCCCCAATCGATGCGGTCCTTAAACCGTTGATCCTTGCCCGAAAGAAGGCCGGCGAGCGTCTGGCGCTGATAATTGAAATGTCCGGGATCGACCTTCATGTCGCGGAAGATAGTTTCGGGGCTGAGCTGGCTGTGGTCGGAAAGCACGATGACGTGCTCGCGGTCCGACTGCACCGGATCGGTGTCGGTCGGGTCGATCACGATCGGCCCATAATGACCGAGCTGCTCCTGAAGACCCGAATGGCTGTGATACCAATAGGTGCCGTTCTGCTTGATCGGAAACTCGTAGAGGAAGCTCGATCGAGCCTTGATACCGGGGAAGGAAATGCCCGGCACACCGTCATATTGCGGCGGAACGAGCAGGCCATGCCAGTGGATCGAGCTGTCTTCATCCAGGTCGTTGATGACATTCAGGCGAACATTCTGGCCCTCACGCAGGCGGATCAGGGGCGCGGGCACCGTGCCGTTGATGCCGATCGCCTTGGATGCGCGACCGTCGATCATCATCGTCTGACGCGCGATCCGGAGCGTAATGTCGTTGCCGGTCACCGTCGGCAGCGGCGTCGCAAGCCCGGCCGAGTTCGTCTGCGCCCACGCCGGCATATATGCCGACAATGCGAGGCTTCCGCCCGCCAGGGCAGCCCCTCGTAGCATCTGGCGGCGGTCGATTATGCGGCTCATACGATCCTCAAGGCTCTCGAACGGGACGGCCCCTCTAGTCTTGATACGTGAGGGGACGCGCTAGCCCTCAACGCCCGCCCAATCTCTCCAACAGTTTCGCGCGCGCGCGGTAGACCCGGGTTTCGACAGCCTTTTCGCTGATCGACAGGATGGCTGCGGTTTCCGCCTGGCTGAGCCCTTCGATCGTTCGCAACACCAAGGATTCCTTCAGCGCGGCAGGTAAGTCGGCGATCGCTTTCGTCACCCGGTCGAGCTCCTGCCGATCACCGGTCACGTCATCTGCCCACACCTGATCATCTGCCACGGCCTCCGCCTCGGAGCCGATCGACGTGGCGAAGGCCAGGAAGCGGCGAACAGTCCGCTTCCGCCCCCAATCCCGGCACTTGTTGATCGCGATCGTGGATAGCCAGGCGCGCATGGAGCGATCGCCGTCATAGCGCGGCATCGCCTGATGCGCGGCGAAGAACGTCTCCTGCAGCAGGTCCAGTGCCTCGCCGGTATCGCCGACAGAAGCCCGGATCATCCGGAAAATCGGCTGGCGGTGACGGCGCATGATCTCGGCGAACGCGGCTTCTCGGCCCGCGATGCTGAGCGTCGCCAACTCCCCCTCGGAAAGCGTGGCCCAGTCGAGGCTCACCGGGTGTCGTCGGTGAGCGCCTTCACCACGGCCTGGTCAAACTGCCCCGTCTGGTTTGGCCGGAGAAGCTGTCGCATGGCGAATATGTGCGTGAGCGTCGCTTTTTGCAGTTCGCCCATAACCGCATGGCTCTGGTCGACTGCTGTGGCGACACGGGGGCCGTTGCCGTGCTCGGCCTCGATCGCCGCTGCGAGGCGCGCATTGTCGGCGCGCAATTCAAGCTCGAAGGCACGTCGCTGCACTGCGAACCGCTGTTCCAGCACCTCAAGCCGCGCCTGCTGGTTGGCGTCCAGTGCAAGCTGATGATGCAGAACCTCGTGCAGTTCGGTGCCGGGCGGCGTGCTTGGCGGAAGGAGCGCGCGACCGGCGAACACCCCCCCGATCGCGGCGATGAAACACGCGCTCAGGCAAAGCGCCAATCGGATACGGCCGCTCATGGTTCGCCGAGCAACAAGGTCGACGGGGCGAGTGAAGACACGGGCCCAAGTGGAGATAGCGGCGACATGGCGCTCGCCTGCCTCGCTGGAACGCCGGCACCGAAAATACCCATAAAGAGCGCCACGGCGATCGTCGTGGCACCGACACCCAGGCCGACGCGAGCCGGAGGCCGAGCCGCGATGCGCGCGAGCACCCTGGCTTCAATTCCGTCAAAGCCCGCTGGTACGGGTGCCTGGGCAAGCCGTGTCAAGATCGCGTCGAGGTCGTTCATATCGTTCACTCCACCTCTCTAGCATAGGTTACGCGAACGGCGCTCCCACCCCTCACGCCGACGTCCTGAGGGGTAGTCGACCGGGGCGCGTATTGAAGGAAGGGATCTCCCAACAAGGAAACCACCATGCGTCGCCTGCCCCTGATGATTGCTGCCGCCGCGCTTTTCGCTCTCGCCGGTACGGCCAATGCACACCCCAAACTGCTCTCGGCCAGTCCGGCCGCCAATGCGACGGTGACAAAGCCGGCGCGGATCGAACTGCATTTTAGCGAGCGGCTGATGCCCGCTTTTTCCAAGGCCGATCTGACCATGGCCGCCATGCCCGGAATGGCGGCGATGAAAATGCCAAGCACCGCGAAGCTTGCCGCTGATGGCAAGACTCTGGTCGTCACGCCAGCAGGAAGCCTTCACGCTGGCCGCTATACCGTCGCTTGGCACGTCGTATCGACGGACACGCATAAGGTCGCCGGAAATTACGCCTTTGCAGTGAAATAAGGCATGTTGGACCTATCGCTGATCGGCGTCCGTTTCGCGCTTTATGGCGTGCTGGCGGCGCTGTTCGGTCTCACGGCATTCAGCCTGTACGGGTTGAGGAGAAGCGAGCGCAATGCCGCGCTCGCGCTGTGGCGGTGGCTGGTCGGCAGCGCAATCCTTGGTTTGCTGCTTTCGCTCGGATGGCTTGTCCTGATGGCGTCCTCGATGGCGGGAACGCCGGCCTGGCCGATCGACCGAGAGGCGATTGACGGGTTGCTTACCGCCGCCGCCGTCGGTGCCGCCTGGAAGGTGCGTGTCGTCGCGCTTGTCATCGCCGCGGGTGCGGCGATGTTGGCGGCCATGTTCGCGGCCGGGCGTAGCCTGGGGCTGTGGCTCGTCATGCTCGCGTCGGCCGTTGCCATCTCGACATTGGCATGGACAGGGCATGGCGCGATGGACGAGGGCGCCAGAGGTTGGGTCCACCTCGCCGCCGACATTCTCCACTTGATCGCTGGCGGCGCGTGGATTGGTGCGCTGCTCGGGCTGATTCTCCTGGTCTCGCGGCCCGCTGCGCGCATCGATGCCGTGCATCTCGTCCTGACGCATCGCGCGCTGCACGGTTTCGGGGTGGTCGGGACGATCTTGGTCGGCACGATCGTCGCTACTGGCCTGGTCGATGGCTGGATGCTGGTCGGACTCGGCAACGTGTCCGCCTTGGCCACGACGCTCTACGGTCGATTGCTTCTGGCCAAGCTGGCGCTGTTCGTCGCCATGCTGGGGCTTGCTTCGCTCAACCGCTACCGGCTTACGCCGGCATTCGAGCGGTCTATCGCTAGCGCCGATCATCGCGGCGTGCTCGGCGCACTTCGGGCGAGCATCGCCGTCGAAAGCGTGTGCGGTGTCACGATCCTCGGGCTCGTCGCCTGGCTGGGAACCTTGGCTCCTCCTGCGTCGGGCATATGAGAAGCGGGCGACACTCCGTCATCATCTGAGGGACACCGTGCTCCGACGCGTAGAGTCTAGGTGTCCTGCAGGATGTTCGGGCTAAGGCTTGACCCTGAAATGGTGCCAGATCCTACCTGTTATAGGGTCAAAGGAAGTGCGCGATGAACGATCCTCATTCCCACACCCCTCAAACCGGGGGCTGCGGCGGCTCCGGAACAGGTAAGGTCGAGCCCGACGATGCCGATCAACCCGTTAGAGCTGGCGGGTGTTGCCCGGCAGACAAGGTGACCGGTGACATCACGACGATACCGGTGACAGACCCGGTGTGCGGAATGACCGTCGATCCGGCGAATACGGCGCACCATGCCGACCACGCGGGCCATGCCTATCATTTTTGCAGCGCAGGGTGCCGCGCCAAGTTCGTCAGAAACCCCGACACCTATCTCGGAGAAACGCCACGCCCCGAACCAACGGTGGCACCTGGAGCGATGTGGACCTGCCCGATGCACCCGCAAATTCGGCGGGAGGGGCCGGGCACCTGCCCGATCTGCGGCATGGCGCTCGACCCTGAAGAACCTTCGCTGGACGACGCTCCCAATCCGGAGCTGATAGATTTCACGCACCGGCTGTGGGTGGCGGGCGCACTCACGATTCCGTTGCTGATCGTCTCCATGTTCGCTGAAATGTCGGGGATCCACGTGGTCAGGCCTGCGGCTTCGCCGTGGGTCCAGCTCGCGCTCACGGCGCCGATAGTTTTGTGGGCGGGATGGCCGTTTTTCCAGCGGGGATGGATTTCGATCCGCACCCGCCACCTCAACATGTTTACGCTCATCGCGCTCGGTGTCGGCGCGGCGTTCCTCTACAGCTTGGTCGCGACCATCGCTCCGGGCATCGTCCCTGCGACCTTTCGGATGCACGGCGGGATGGTGCCGGTTTATTACGAAGCTGCTGGCGTCGTGGTGACGTTGGTGCTGCTCGGGCAAGTGCTTGAACTTCGCGCCAGAGCCGCCACGGGTCGGGCAATCCGCGCGCTTATGGATCTGGCCCCCAAGACGGCCCGCCGGATCGGCGATGGGTCGGAGGAAGAAATCGATCTCGCCGAGGTAAAGGCGGGCGACCGGCTACGGGTTCGCCCAGGCGAAGCTATCCCAGTCGATGGCGTAGTGGTAGAAGGACGCTCCTCGGTCGATGAATCGATGCTCACCGGCGAACCCGCACCCGTCCTCAAGGAAATCGAGGCTGCTGTCACTGGAGGCACCGTAAACGGCACGGGGAGCCTGGTCGTGGAAGCGCGCGCGGTCGGCACCGATACGGTGCTGGCGCGTATCGTCCGCATGGTGGGGGAGGCACAGCGAAGCCGTGCACCGATTCAGGCCGTCGCCGATCGGGTGTCGGGGTGGTTCGTGCCGCTTGTCGTGCTGGTCTCGATCGCGACGTTTATCACGTGGTCGCTGGTCGGACCTGAGCCGCGTATGGGCCACGCCATCCTGAATGCCATCGCTGTTCTCGTCATCGCCTGCCCTTGTGCGCTCGGACTCGCCACGCCGATGTCGATCATGGTGGGCACCGGGCGCGGCGCGACGGCCGGGGTTCTGGTCAAGAGCGCGGAAAGCCTGCAAGCGTTCGAGAAGGTCGATACTCTGGTGATCGACAAGACCGGCACCCTCACCGAAGGCAAGCCTAAGTTGATCGCCATCGAAACGGTGGGGACGGTGGGGGAGAACGACATGCTCGCGCTTGCCGCGGCGGTCGAAGCACAGTCCGAACATCCGCTCGCCCATGCGATCCTCGTCGCGGCGAAGGAGCGCAATTTGCAGCTCGGCCCGGTCACCGACTTCGCGTCGCAAACGGGGCTGGGTGTCAGCGCCACGGTGAACCGTCGTTCGATCGTGATCGGGAACGCGGCGCAAATGCAGCGTGTGGGATTGAATTCTTCGCCGCTCGATGCAGCCGCCGATCGGCACCGCGGCGAGGGTGCCGGTGTGATCCTGGTGGCGATCGATGGCGGTCTTGCCGGCCTGCTTGCGGTAGCCGATCCGGTGCGCGCCTCCGCCAGCGACGCGATCGCCGCACTCCGGGAAGCGGGCCTGCGGGTGATAATGCTAACCGGCGACAACCAGACCACGGCCGATGCGGTCGCGCGCGCCGTGGGCGGACTTGATGACGTGCGCGCCGATCTGCGGCCGGAAGATAAAGCGCGCATCATTGATGAGCTGAAAGGCGGCGGTGCCAAGGTCGCGATGGCCGGCGACGGCATCAACGATGCTCCCGCGCTTGCAGCGGCGGACGTCGGACTGGCGATGGGCACGGGAACCGACGTGGCGATCGAAAGTGCTGGCATGACGCTCACGCGCGGCGATCTCTCGGCGATCGTCCGTGCGCGAAAGCTCGCCCGGGCGACGATGCGGAACATCCGCCAGAACCTGTTCTTCTCGTTCCTGTTCAATGGCATCGGCGTGCCGGTCGCAGCCGGAATGCTCTATCCCGTAGCCGGCATCCTGCTTTCCCCGATGCTCGCGGGCGCCGCGATGGCGCTTTCGTCGTTCACGGTCGTCCTGAACGCGCTGCGGCTCAACGCGGTAAAGCTATGAATATTGAGCCGGCGTCGGACGCCATCTGGGCGCGCGCGCGCACTGCGCACCCGCTCCAGTTCGGCTTCCATTCCAACGCGTTGCCAAACGGCGTCGTTGCATTCCGACCGACAGGCCGATCATGCCATTAGCTGGAGTGCGAACGCCATCCCTAGGCTTTTTGTGTTTCTCGCAAGTGACACCATTGATAGCGACGATAGGGCATCGTCCCCCTATGCGCTTATCCGTCGGATCGAACCGTGTGATAGGATTGAGAGATAGAGACGACAGCGCTAACGCTGAATAACGGCGCTGGAATAAAATCATAGGGTAACGCCGTGAGCCGGCGGAGGCCTCGATCGATGCCATTCGACAGTCTGGTCTTGCAGGCCCGCAGCCTTGGGCGTCCACCTCACAATATCCGCACCAGTTTAACCGCCATTGCGATCCACGGAGGGTCGGTAACTATTTGCTGGCGGCTTCCCGAATCGAGCGGCAACAGCTGGAGCCTGTCGCCTTCGCGACCGATCAGCCGAGCGAACAGGAAGCGGCCGGCGGGGCGCGGGACCAGAACGTCGCGGTTGAGGGCGTTGGCATAAGCGTCGGGGGACAGCGTTTCGCACCAGATCTCGTCGCCGCGGCGATATTCCCCCATACCCGTCGCGACCGTGATGGCGATCAGCCCCGGCGTGGAGATGGGGGGCGTGAGTGTGATCGCCTGTCGCGGCGCGGTTACGCCGCCGGTATCGAGAATCGCGGCGACGGGAATCCCGGTGCGGATCGGCAGCGTGACGAGATCTGCGGCGGCGACGCCCAGAGCTTCGGCGATGCGGTTGAGCCAGCCGACCGACACGGTACGCGTGCCCGTTTCCAGTCGACCGATCGTCTGGGCGGTGGTCGGTGGCTTGCAGGCGCGGGCGACATCGTCGAGCGTCATGCCCTTGGCGCGGCGGACTTCGCGGATTGCGGTGATCATTGGAGATAAATTCCTAACCAGATCGGTTTTTCCGCTGTCCTACAAAGATGACGCTGTGGCAAGCGGCCTGGGCACGAGGCGCGGAAGGGACATGGGGCATGCGGCAATTGGCGGAACGGGTGCTGGAAGGGGCGGGGCGGCGCAGCGTCACGATCAATCTCGCGGAATCACCACTCGGCTGGCTGC
This sequence comes from Sphingomonas sp., assembly GCF_025363195.1. GTDB lineage: Bacteria > Pseudomonadota > Alphaproteobacteria > Sphingomonadales > Sphingomonadaceae > Sphingomonas. The sequence continues at coordinate 4,072 of NZ_JANYEK010000017.1, read as the reverse complement.
GCGCGCGCGGGTTGATTGACGGGCGGCAGTTCGAGGCGGGGGAGCGGTTGCGTGGCGATTACGAGATGGCGGCGCTGGGGCCGCGCGTGACGATGCGCTGGGAGGCGCGCGTGGATGGCGGCGGCGGGGATGGGCTCGACCCGGCAACGGCGCAGATCGCCGCGAAACGGCGCTTCGATGCCGCCGTGGAGGAGGTCGGGCCAGGGCTGAACGACGTGCTGTGGCGCGTGGTCTGTGCGTGCGAAGGGTTGCCAGCGACGGAAAAGGCGCTTGGCTGGCCGGTGCGGGCCGGTCGTGTCGTGCTGACGCTGGCGCTCGACCGTTTGGCGCGCCATTATGGCCTGCGATGACGGAACAGACTCAGGCAACGGGAACAAGCGCCCGCGTAGCGGCGGTGGCGGCGGACGGTGAACACCGTTTCGGCAAGCCGTGCCGCGACTGGATTCGGCTGATCGCCGGATTGGGCGTCGAGGGCGATGCGCATCTTGGCGTGACGGTGCAGCACTTGTCGCGCAAGGCGAAGGCCCCGAGCATCGCAAACCTGCGGCAGGTGCATTTGATCCATGCCGAACTGTTCGATGAATTGGCCGGGCGGGGTTTTGCGGTGGCGCCGGGAGAGATTGGCGAAAATGTAACCACACGTGGCATCGCCCTGCTCGATTTGCCGGAAGGTACGATCCTGAGGCTCGGCGACGAGGCGCGCGTACGGGTGACCGGACTGCGTAATCCGTGCGGGCAGATCGATCGCTTCCAGAAAGGGCTGATGGCGGCGACGCTGGACAAAGCGACCGACGGATCGCTGATTCGCAAGGCCGGGGTGATGGCGGTGGTCGTGACCGGCGGGATCGTACGACCGGGTGATGCGATCCAGGCCGAATTGCCGGCGGGAGCCCCGCGCGCGCTGCAAATGGTGTGACTTTTGGAGAGACGGACATGCCGATCAAGCGCGAGATGATGGTGCGCAAGGATGCGCTGGAGCAGATTGCGATCAACGAGACGATCGCACCCGAGCCGCAGGAGGGCGAGGTGCTGCTGGAAATCGAAGCGTTCGCGCTGACCGCCAACAACGTGACCTATGCGGTAGTCGGCGAGACGGTGAAATACTGGAATTTCTTTCCCGCCGCCGAAGGATGGGGGATCGTGCCGGTGTGGGGGCATGCCCGCGTGGCGGCATCGCGGCATCCCGAGATCGCGGTGGGTGAGCGGGTCTATGGCTATCTGCCGATGGCGACGCATCTCATCGTGCAGCCGGGCAAGGTTTCGGCTGGGCTGTTTCGCGATATGGCGGCGCATCGCCAGCCGATGGCCGTGGTGTACAACCAGTATAAGCGGCTCGCTGCCGATGCGTCCCACGACCCCGAGCGCGAGGATGCGCGGATGCTGTTCGAGCCGCTGTTCCTGACCAGCTTCCTGATCGAGGACCAGCTGCGCCGCGCCGACTGGCACGGGGCGAGCATCGTCATCCTGACCAGCGCGTCGAGTAAGACGGCGATGGGGCTGGCGCACGTCGCGCGTGCCGCTAGCCCGGGCGTGACGCGAATCGGCCTGACCAGTGCCGGCAATGTCGGGTTCGTCGAGCGGACAGGTTTGTACGATCGGGTCGTCGCATATGATGCGATCGACGACATGGCCGTCGAGGGCAAAGCGGTGGTGGTGGATTTTGCGGGGAACGCGCAAGTGATCGCCGATCTCGTGACGCGACTGGGCGCCCAACTGGCTTATGTCCTGAAAGTCGGTGTTACGCATCACGGGGAAAGCGAGGCGGTGGTGCATGCCGGGCCGAAGCCGATATGGTTCTTCGCGCCCGATGCGGCGGCGGCGATGATTGCGGAAGGCGGCGCAGAGGCGTTCCAGAAAGCGGTGGCGGCGCGCTGGGCGGGCTTCGTGATCGAGGCCGATGGCTGGGTGACGATCGCGCATGAGCGCGGCGGCGATGTGCTGCAACAGGTGTGGCGCGATCAGGTCGCCGGGCGTGCGAAGCCCGATATCGGGTACATCATGCGCTGGTGAATGCGTGCGACAGTTATTGTAAAAACGAACAGGGAGAAGGCCGCGTGATTGTATATGGATCGAGTATATCGCCGTTCGTGCGGAAAGTGCTGGCCTTCGCGGCGGAGAAAGGCATCTCGCTGGAGCTGAAGGCTGCAGGAATGGGGCGCGCCGGGCCCGATTTCGAGGAGGCCAGCCCGTTTCGCAAGATGCCCGGTTTCCGCGATCCCGGTGCCGATAGTGGCAAGGATTTCTGCATTTCGGATTCCACCGCGATTGTGGCGTATCTCGAAGCGAAAATGCCCGAGCCGAACCTGATCCCGACCGCGCCGATCGCGCGGGCGCGGACGATCTGGTATGAGGAGTTCGCCGACACGATCGTCATGGCGGCGGGCGGCAAGATGTTCTTCAACCGCTTCGTCGCGCCCAAAGTGCTGAAGATGCCGGGCGATCTGGCGGCGGCGGACAAGGCCGAAGCGGAGGAATTGCCGGTGCTGCTCGATTATATCGAGCGGGTGGTGCCCGATAGCGGCTTTCTGGTCGAGGATCGCATCACGCTGGCGGACCTTTCGGTGGCGTCGCCATTCGTGAATCTGGCGCATATCGACGTGGTGATCGATCCCGCGCGCTGGCCGAAGGCGGCGGCCTATGTTGCGGGTATTCTGGCACGGCCGAGCTTCGCACCGATCATCGCCAGCGAACGCGTGATGGTTGCAGGAATGGGCTGACGTGCTTTAGACCGGGTGCCATGCGGTTCGACTTCATCAAATGCCATGGATCGGGGAATGATTTCCCGCTGATCGACGCGCGCGGGATCGTGCTGGACGATGCGGTGTGGGCGGGCGTGGCGCGGGCGCTGGCGGACCGGCGTGGGCCGGTCGGCGGAGACGGGCTGTTGTTGCTGACCGCGGGTGACGGCACGCTGGGCAGCAGCAGGGCGCAAACGTTCGGCATGCGGATGTTCAATTCCGACGGGTCTGAGGCCGAGACGTGCCTGAACGGGCTGCGGTGCGTGGCGCGCGCGGGATTCGAGGCGTTCGGATCGGACCGCGCAGAAGTGCATCTGATGACCTCCACCGCGCATGCCGAATTGGATGCGGCGTTGGCGCCGGGCGTCTATACGGTACGGGAGACGGCGGGTCCGGCGGATCTGGATGTGGCGCATTGGCCGCTGACCGGCCTCGACCAGCGCGAGATCGTCGAGCAGGTGATCCCGATGCTGCCGACGGCACGGCGCTTCATCGCGATCGCCATGCCCAATCCGCATTTGGTAAGCTTCGACGGACAGATCGACGAGGTGGAACTGGTCGCGGTTGGCGGTGTGTGCGAATCCGCGCCCGGCTGGCTGCCGAACCGCGCGAATGTCTCCTATGTTGAGATGCGGGACGGAGGCATATTTGTCCGTACATTCGAGCGGGGCGTGGGGCTGACCGGCAGTTGCGGTAGCGCGATGGCGGCGTCCATATTTGCCGCGTGCCTGACCGGGCGCCGCGCGTTCGGGGTGGAGATGAAGGTGTTCAATCGCGGCGGGCTGGTGTTGGGGCAGGCGGAGAGCGACGGAATGGTGCGCCTGTCCGGCAATGCGACCTGGGAGTGGGCCGGATCGGCCGAGGTGGATCCGGCACGCGGGATCGCCGGCGACCTCATCGTCACGCAGCATTACAATGACGAGATCGCAGCCTGGGGTGCGGTCGTGGAAGCGGCGGTCGTGGAAGCAGCGGGGCGCGCGGAATCAAGCGACTGAGACGCGGTTCTGTCCGCAATGGGTTCGGTGTCGATCGCGGTCGACCGTCCGGCAGGCGATAAGGCATGATACTGGACGCGCTCAACCGAGAGCCCGGCTTTCCCTTTCATGATGGCGAGATGGCGGGCCGCATTTGTGGGTTCGACTGGCCGATGACCGTGCTCAGCCTAATTGTGGGCTGGCCGCAAAGCCTGAAGACTAGGCTCAGGACTCGTTGATCAAAGCCAGAAGATGACAGTGGCGGCGAGCGCGATGGCGGAGAAGAAGACCGTCGGGCATCGATCGTAGCGGGTGGCGACGCGGCGCCAGTCCTTCAGGCGGCCAAACATGATCTCGATG
>NZ_JANYEK010000242.1 GCF_025363195.1 Sphingomonas sp. | reverse complement strand
CGCCTGCAATGGCTGATCGACCATATCGCTGTGCCGGAGGTCCAGGCTTTTTCCGGTACAAAGCAAGAGTGCTGGCTGCTGATGACGGGCCTGCCGGGCAAGACTGCGTATCAATTGCTCGAGGCGTGCGCCGATGACCAGCGCGCGTCGATCGTCGACAGGCTGGCCCTCCTGCTGCGTCGGCTTCACGCTATCCCTGTCGAAGGTTGTCCGTTCAACAGCGACCACCGACTACGGCTCGGCGAAGCACGTTGGCGCATCGACCACGGGCTGGTGGACATTTCCGACTTCGACGAAGGGCGGCATGGCTGTACGGCGGAGGAGGTCTGGACCGAGTTGACCGACTTGCTGCCATTTGCCCCCGATCCGGTGGTGACGCATGGCGACTTTTCGTTGGACAATATCATACTGACAGACGGCGACGGAGGAGGCTGTATCGATGTCGGCAGGGCGGGCATTGCGGACCGCTATCAGGACCTCGCCATCTTATCGAACTGCCTCGGCGAATTCGGAGCGGCGCTGCAACAAAGGTTTTTCGAATCCTATGGAATTGCGGAACCCGACATCAGGAAAATTCGGTTCCATATTTTGTTGGATGACTTGTTTTAGATCTTCCGCCGTGTCGACGCCCAAGACTGGTCATTGAATACTTTCACATCAAGGGCGTGGCGCAGGGTATCGACGAGGCCAGACCGAACACGGTCGCAGCAGGCGCAATCCTGTTTTTCTGAGGCATTGGCCGCCGTATGTCTGATAACGCGGTCCGATGGTCGGGCCTCTTTTCTCTTCTGATCCGAAAGTTCTTCTCTCGATGCGTCGCTATTTCGGATTGCCCCTGGTCGTCCTGCTCCTGCCGCTGCCCGCAATTGCGCAAACGGCACCAGCGCCGGAGGACCAAGGCGAGATCGTCGTGCTCGGTTCCGGCCTGCCATTGCCTCCGGGTACGCCCGCATACGGATCGGCGATCATCGATCGCGCCCGACTGATCGATGAGGCGTCCGACCGGGTCGAAAACGTGTTGAAAGACGTGGCGGGATTCCAGCAATTCCGCCGCTCGGACAGCCGCTCGGCCAATCCGTCGGCGCAGGGCGTCACGCTGCGAGCACTCGGCGGCAATGCGTCGAGCCGTGCCTTGGTGCTGCTGGACGGCGTACCGCTGGCTGACCCGTTCTTCGGGTTTATCCCGTTCAACGCGCTGTCGGCGGACCGGCTGTCCGGCGTGCGCATCACACGCGGCGGCGGCTCCGGGCCGTTTGGCGCGGGCGCGGTCGCCGGCACGGTCGAACTGGTCAGCGCGACGCGAGCAGATCTGTCAAAATATTCCGGCAGTGCTTTTTACGGCAGCGACGATGCGATGAGCGTCGCCGGGTCGATCTCGCCCGATCTTGGCGGCGGCTATGCCACGCTATCGGGCCGGTTCGAACGCGGCGACGGCTTCTTCACCACGCCGGACAATCAGCGCGTGCCAGCCACGGTGCGGGCGCGCTACCGCGACTGGTCGGCGGGCCTGCGTGCAGTCGCACCCCTTGATGCCGATACCGAGCTGCAATTCCGTGGCCTGTCTTACGGCGACAACCGCACGCTCCGCTTTGAGGGTGCGGACAGTTCGTCGGAAGGCGAGGATGCCAGCATCCGCCTGATTCATCGCGGCCATTGGCAGATTGACGCCCTGGCCTATGTGCAAGCGCGCAATTTCAGCAATAAGGTTATCAGCAGCACCAATTTCCGCCTGAGCCTGGATCAACGCAACACGCCCTCCACCGGCAGCGGCGGCAAGATCGAGATCCGCCCCCCGATCGATCCTGACCATGTGCTGCGCATCGGCGTGGACGCACGTCTAGCGGAGGGGCAATTGTTCGAGGACGCGTACAGCACCACAACCGGCCTCGTCACCGCGCGGCGCAACGCCGGGGGTAATACCAGCACGACCGGTTTGTTCGTCGAGGATGACTGGACGATCGGACGCCTGATCCTGACCGGCGGCGTGCGCGGCGATCGCTGGACGATTACCGACGGGTTCTTCCGCGAGCGGAACTTCGCCGGCAACGTGACCACCGATCAGCGATACGGCAACCGCGACGGCATCGAGGGCACGGGCCGCGCCGGTGCGCTGTTCCACGCGACCGATGCGGTGGCGCTGCGCGTTGCGGGCTATACCGGCTTCCGCTTGCCCACGCTCAACGAGCTGTACCGCCCGTTCGTCGTCTTCCCAGTGACCACGCAGGCCAATGCCGCGCTGGGCCCCGAAAGACTGCGCGGCTTCGAGGGCGGCGTGGATCTTATACCCGCACGTGGCGTGAAGATTGGCCTCACCGCTTTCTACAACCGGCTCGAGGATGCCATCGCCAACGTCACGATCAGCACCAATCTGCGCCAGCGCCGCAATGGCGATGCGGTCGTCGCCAAGGGTGTCGAGATTACAGCGGGCCTTGTGCGGGGGCGGATATCGTTCGATGCGTCCTACGCGTTCAGCGACAGCCACGTCCGCGCGACCGGTACTTCGGCTGCGCTGAACGGCTTCATCCCAGCGCAAAGCCCGCGCCATGCCGCCAGCGCGACATTGGGCTGGGCACCCGCCGCAAACTGGTCGCTCTCCGCCACCATCAGGTATGTCGGCAAACAATACGAAGATGATCTTCAGACCGATTTACTCCCCGACGCGCTGACGGCAGATGCCGTGGTGCGCGTGCCGATCATCCCGCACTTCTCGATTGTCGGGCGCGCGGAGAACATCTCCAACGAGACCGTCGTGACGCGGAATCAGGCCGGTTCGATCGATCTTGGTACGCCCAGAACCGTGTGGATCGGCATCCGCCTGAACTAGGGGCGGCTGAGTTGAAGATAAGAGTGAGCGAACTTGATGGGGAAAGGTCCAGCCAATATCAGATATGGTCTGTAGGTTCCTCCTCGTCACGGTGACGGCGAATGCGGTATGATATGTCATGGACAGCCTTCAGACCCGCCGCATCTACATCCATATCGCCGACCAGATTTCGCAGTTGATTACCGACGGTGAGTTTCCGTTGGGGTCGCTGCTGCCGCCAGAACGCGACCTAGCGTTACGCTTCGGCGTCAGCCGATCGTCGATACGCGAAGGTGTGCACGGCGGTGACAAACCAGGCCATTGGATCGTCGGCAGAGTGCCGATGAGGGCGGTGTAAAACCCGGCCATTGGTTAGGCTGGTCCTTTTGGGGGCGGCCGGGGATGTTTGGCGTGGACAACTATGCCGCGGTACG
>NZ_JANYEK010000208.1 GCF_025363195.1 Sphingomonas sp. | reverse complement strand
CGAAGGAAGATCTTTCGCTGGAAGCGATCACTTCCAGCGTGCCGCCGCCCAGCGCGTACTGATCAGGCGGCGCGGGGGACGATGCGGTCGAGTTCGCCATTCAGGGCGCGCTTGGCTTCCATCAGTTCGTAATCAATTTGCAGGCCCAAGAAGAATCCCTCGGACATACGAAAATAGCGCGCGAGTCGAAGATCGAGTTCGGCGTCAAGCACCTGATCGCCTGCAATCACCGATCGAATATGATCGGCGGGGGTGTCCAACGCTAACCCGAGAGCATTGGCGTCGATACCCAACGGCTCCATAAACTCGCTGGCCAGCATCTCGCCGGCATGCGGGTTATGCAGCCAATCCGGGTTAGCGATAATCTGTGATCTCGACACTGCCCGCGCCTCCATCGCGCCAGACGAAGCATATACGCCATTGCATGTTGATGGAAATGGAATGCTGTCCGGCCCGGTCGTCTTTCAACGCATGGAGCCGATTTCCAGGCGGGTTTCGAAGATCCTCCAGCGTACGCGCACGGTTCAACAACCTCAGACGCTTGAGCGCGCGATCTTGGATATCAATCGGCCATCTCTTGCTGCGCCCGCCGAGCCAGAGACCTTCGGTTTCCTTGTCAGCGAAATCACGTATCATTCGTTAATGATATCAGCAGAGTTCTATGGTGTAAGCATAAACAGATTTTCTAAACTAGAATGGTATTTTTCAATTTAAATTCAAATCAATAGTTCAGAAATCAATCCGCTCACACCCGCCGATTGCTCTTGAACTTCTGACTCTTCCCGTAGCGTGTCTTGCGCGTGCCCGGTTTGCCTTCGTTGCTGCGGCCCATCATCGGCAGCTTCTGTTGATCGACGGGCAATCCAAGTTCTTCCTGTTCCAGCGCGCGGATTTCGTCTCGCAATCGGCCCGCGGTTTCGAATTCCAGGTCGGATGCCGCCTTGCGCATCTGCTTTTCGAGGTCCTCGATATAGGCGCGGAGATTGTGGCCGACCATGTGCGGCCGGTCCTCGTCTATCTCCACCGTTACCTGATCGCGGTTCGAGACGTCCTTGATGATGTCGCCGATGTTGCGCTTGATCGTCGTCGGGGTGATGCCGTGCGCTTCGTTATAGACCCGCTGCTTTTCGCGACGGCGATCCGTCTCGTTCATCGCGCGCTCCATCGATCCGGTGATGCGATCGGCGTAGAGGATCACACGGCCATCGACGTTGCGCGCGGCGCGGCCGATCGTCTGGATCAATGACGTTTCGCTGCGCAGGAACCCTTCCTTGTCGGCATCGAGGATCGCGACCAGCCCGCATTCCGGGATGTCGAGCCCCTCGCGCAGCAGGTTGATGCCGATCAGCACGTCGTACACCCCGAGCCGCAGGTCGCGGATCAGTTCGATGCGCTCCAGCGTCTCGACATCGCTGTGCATGTAGCGGACCTTGAGGCCGGCTTCGTGCATGAACTCGGTCAAATCCTCGGCCATGCGTTTGGTCAGCGTGGTGACGAGCGTACGGTAGCCCGCCTCCGCCGTCTTGCGTGCTTCGACGATCAGATCCTGCACCTGTTCCTCGACCGGCTTGATCTCGATCGGCGGATCGATCAGCCCGGTCGGGCGGATCACCTGTTCGGCGAACACGCCGCCGGTCTGTTCCATCTCCCACGTGCCCGGCGTCGCCGAGACATAGGTGGTCTGCGGGCGCATCGCGTCCCATTCGTTGAACCGCAGCGGACGGTTGTCGATCGCGCTGGGCAGGCGGAAACCATATTCGGCGAGCGTCAGCTTGCGGCGGTGATCGCCGCGCGACATGCCGTTGATCTGGCCGATCGTCTGGTGGCTCTCATCGACGAACAGCAAGGCGTTCTCGGGCAGGTATTCGAACAGGGTCGGCGGTGGCTCGCCCGGCATCCGGCCGGTGAGGAAGCGCGAATAATTCTCGATCCCCGCGCAACTTCCCGTTGCCGCAATCATCTCGAGATCGAAATTGGTGCGCTGTTCGAGCCGCTGGGCTTCGAGCAACTTACCCTCCGGCACCAGCTCCTTGAGCCGCTCCGCCAGTTCGAACTTGATCGCCTCCATCGCCTGTTTCAGCGTCGGGCCGGGCGTTACGTAGTGCGAATTGGCGAACACGCGGACGTACTCGAGGCTCGCGACCTTCTTGCCAGTCAGCGGATCGAATTCCACGATCTCCTCGATATCGTCGCCGAAGAACGACACGCGCCACGCGGTATCCTCATAATGCGACGGGAAGATTTCGAGATTGTCGCCCTTCACGCGGAAATTACCGCGTTGAAACGCCATGTCGTTGCGCTTGTATTGCAGCGCGACCAGCTTGCGCACGATCTCGCGCTGGTCGACCACCTGACCCTTCTTCAGATCGAAGATCATCGCCGAATAGGTTTCGACCGAACCGATGCCGTACAGGCACGACACCGACGCGACGATGATCACGTCGTCGCGTTCGAGCAAAGACCGCGTTGCCGAATGCCGCATCCGGTCGATCGATTCGTTGGTCGAGCTTTCCTTCTCGATATAGGTGTCCGACCGCGCGACATACGCCTCGGGCTGGTAGTAATCGTAATAGCTGACGAAATACTCGACCGCGTTTTCGGGGAAGAAGGATTTCATCTCGCCGTACAATTGCGCCGCGAGAATCTTGTTGGGCGCGAGGATCAACGCCGGGCGCTGCACCGCCTCGATCACCTTGGCCATCGTGAAGGTCTTGCCCGAGCCGGTGACGCCGAGCAGCACCTGGTCGCGCTCGCCCGCTTGCGTTTGCGCAACCAGTTCGGCGATCGCGGTGGGCTGGTCGCCGGCGGCGGTATATTCGCTGACGATCTTGAACGGCCTGCCACCCTCCAGCTTGGGCGGACGCGTGGGGCGATGCGGCACGAAAGCCTGCCCGGTTTCGGGTTCGTCGAGCGTGGTGCGGATCTGGATTGCCATAACCCGGAATATGGGGCGCGGGTGCGGTGGAGGCAACGCGGTTCGGTCGGGAAGTTCCTGCGCACCTGCACGCCTACAGCGCAGTGGACCAAGCCGGCCCCTCATCCGACCCGCGCCTATTTGCAACTGCCTCGCAATATATTAAATACCCTGCTTATGCCTCGTCATCGCCAGCGCACCGATCCCGAAACGGCTTTCACACCGTCGCACGGCTTGGAAAACTATCTCGCACATGCAGCAAATCTTGTGCCCGCAAGTCTTGCATGCACCGCGCCACATCGTGCAGGAGCGCGGCCATGAACATGCACGTCCGTCCGCCTGCCTTGATTCCGGACCATAGCGCCTTTTCCACCGCCGAGATCCTGTGGGTGAAGCACTGGAACGAACATCTGTTCAGCTTCGCGATCTCGCGCCCGGCGAGCTTTCGCTTCCGTTCCGGCGAGTTCGTGATGATCGGCCTGCCGACCGATAGCGGCAAACCGATCATGCGCGCCTATTCGATCGCCAGCCCGGATTATGCCGAGGAACTGGAATTCCTGTCGATCAAGGTACCTGGCGGCCCGCTGACCGAGCGGCTGCAGACGGTGCGTGCCGGCGATCAGGTGTATCTTGGGAAGAAGCCGGTCGGCACGTTGGTGTGCGACGCGTTGCTGCCGGGCAAGCGGCTGTTCTTCTTTTCCACCGGCACCGGCCTGGCCCCGTTCCTCAGCCTCGCGCGCGATCCCTCGGTCTATGACATGTTCTCGCAAATCGTGTTGGTCCATTGCGTCCGCCGCGTCAGCGACCTCGCTTATCATGACGAGCTGACCGCGCAGCTGGCCGCCGATCCCCTGGTGTCGGACCAGGCGCTGCTGCGATTCCATTATATCCCGACCGTGACGCGCGAGGATTTTCGCACGCAAGGGCGGATCGGCGCGCTGATCGACGACGGCACGCTGTTCGCACCCCCGGTGGCGGGCGAACAAGCGCTCAACCCCGAAACCGATCGCATCATGATGTGCGGCAGCATGGCGATGATCCGCGATCTGGGCGCGATGCTGGAGGAACAGGGTTTCACCGAGGGCTCCAACGCCAACCCGGGTCATTACGTGATCGAGCGCGCCTTCGTCGACTGACGAGCCGGTGCGGGCAATTTCCGGGTTGCCTTAAACTGCACGACCTCCGAAAGGTTGCCCCATAACTTGGGGGAGATTTTCATGCGCACGATCATCGTTTTGGCAGGCACAGCCCTGCTCGTCACCGCCTGCGGCAAGGGCGATTCCGGGCCGGTGAAGCGCCAGCCCGGCAGCTGGAGCCAGAAGATCGAGATCGTCGAGTTCGCGGCGCCGGGCGTAAGGCCCGAACAGAAGCAGCAGATGCAGCAGATGATGAACATGATGGCTGGCGTTTCGGTCTGCATCACGCCCGCACTCGCCGCGCAGGAAAATCCGGAGCGGAACCTGACCGCGATGGGCGGTTCGCAGGACAATTGTAAGGTGATCGACAAGAAGTTCTCCGGCGGGAAGATCGCCTTCACCGCCAATTGCTCGCAGGCGGGCAAGAACGTGAAGCTCACCGCCGACGGCACCAGCAGCGCAACCGAACAGAATATCAAGATGACGGTCGAATCGGTCGGCACGCAGAATGACGGTAGCAAGCTGGTGATGAACGTCAGCGCCAAGCGCGAAGGCGGATGCAAACCGGGCGAGTTCACGCCACCGGTGCCCAAGCCAGCCGCCACGCCCGCCGCCAAATCGTAACGAGAGCGGGGTCGCCGTCGGACGAACAGGAGAGAGATGATGATCGGATATACCACCCTCGGCACCAACGATATCGACAAGGCGCTGGTCTTCTATGACGGCGTGCTGAGCGCCGTGGGCGGCAAACGGCTGATGACCATGCCCGACGCACGCGGCTTCACGCTCTATGGCGCGGGCCGCGACAAGCCGATGCTGGCGATCACCAAGCCCTATGACGGCGGCACGGCGACCGCCGGCAATGGCACGATGGTCGCGCTGATGGCCGACAGCCGGGCGCAGGTCGATGCGGTATATGCCAAGGCGATCGAACTGGGCGCGGCGGACGACGGCGCGCCGGGCTTGCGTGGCGGCGTGGGCGCGCAGGCCTTCTACGGTGCCTATTTCCGCGATCTGGATGGCAACAAATTCTGCGCCTATCGCATGGGCGACGAATAACACCCCGCACCCTGAAAAACACGACCTTCCCGCCATCACCGCCAAGGCTGGGATCCATAGTCGCGGCGGTGACGATGTCTCGCTTCGTCCGCCAGTGTGGACTCCCGCCTGCGCGGGGATGACGGCTGGATTTTGGGTCGCATCTTTCTTCCGGGGGCATAGACGCGCATAGGGCGCGCTTATGTCGTCCTCCGCTTCAACACCTGCCGCAAACCTGCCCGTTCGTGCAGCGGCGCCGCTCGCGCTCTACGTCCACTGGCCGTTCTGCGTTTCGAAATGCCCCTATTGCGACTTTAACAGCCATGTCCGCGAGTCCGTGGACCAATCGGCATGGCGTGCCGGACTGCTCGCCGATCTCGCGCATGAGGCCGCGCTGATGCCCGGACATGAAAGGGGCGGCCGCAAGCTCGGGTCGATCTTCTTCGGCGGTGGCACGCCATCGCTGATGCCACCGGAAACGACCGCGGCGATCATCCGCGCGGCGGAGGATGCGTGGGGCTTTACCGACGATATCGAGATCACGCTGGAGGCCAACCCCTCCTCGGTCGAGGCGGCGCGCTTTGCCGACATCGCCGCCGCCGGGGTCAACCGCGTGTCGCTGGGGCTGCAGGCGCTCGACGACGAGGCGTTGAAGTTCCTCGGCCGCGCGCATGACGTGAACGAGGGGCTCGCCGCTTTGGAGACGGCGCAAGCGGCGTTCGCCCGGGTCAGTTTCGACCTGATCTACGCCCGCCCCGGCCAGACGCTCGTTGCCTGGGATAAGGAACTCGCCCGCGCGATCGGATTCGGCACCGAACACCTATCGCTCTACCAACTCACGATCGAACCCGGCACGCGCTTCGCCACCGAGGCGGCGGCGGGGCGGATCGTGATCCCCGATGGCGACAGCGCCGCCGATCTGTTCGAGGCGACGCGCGCGGCGACGGCCTCCGCCGGGCTGCCAGCCTATGAAATCTCCAACCATGCCAAGCGCGGGTCGGAGAGCCGCCACAACCTCGTATATTGGCGCTATCAGGAATATCTCGGCATCGGCCCCGGCGCGCATGGCCGGCGGGGTGGACTGGCGACGGTCCGGCGCAAGAAGCCCGAAAACTGGATGGCAGCGATCGAGCGCAACGGCCATGGCCTGGAGGTCGAGGAGCCGCTCGCCCCCCACACCCGCGCGACCGAGGCATTGTTGATGGGATTGCGCCTGCGCGAGGGGGTCGATCTGGCGCGGATCGCCCGGCTGGGCGAAACGACGATCGCCGGGCTGGTCGACCTGCCCGCCATCGCCAGGCTCGAGGATCAGGGCCTGGCATGCCGCGACGATGACCGACTGTCGATCACCGAGGCGGGGATGATCTTGCTCGACGCGATCCTGCCGATCGTCGTGCGGACGCCGGAGACGGTTTGAGCGCCCCCTATTTCACGAAGCCCGTCGGCGCGGGCGAGACCACCACCGTCGTCCCGCCGCGAATCTCCTGCACCTCCAGCGCGCGTTCGGCGATATTGTCGCGGCCGAAGCGGAACGCGCCGTCGATGCCGCCAAAGCCGCCGCGATCCTTCAGCATGCTCTCCGGAAACTCGGCCCCCATCGCCCAGTCGCGCGCGATGCGCACCGTCAGCAGCACCGCGTCATAGCCAAGGCTGGACAGCCGGAACGGCGCGGCACCGAAGCGCGCACGATATTTCGCGGCATATTGGCGATAGAGATTGTCCGGCACGCTGGCGAACCAGGCGCCGTTCAACGCCGCCTTGCCCTTGGCCGAGGCACCCGAATTCCAGAGTTCGGTGCCCAGGATGCGCGCGGTCGCGCCGCTGCCCCGGCGCAGGATCGGCACCGCCGCCGCCGCGCTGTTCGCACCATCTGCGATCAGCACCGCCTCATAAGGCGAATCATGCCCCATGCGGGTGATCGCGGCGCCGATCGATCCGGGCGCGCGGTCATAGGTCTGCAATGTGACGACCTGCCCCCCCGCGCCCTCGACGGCGCGCAGGAACGAGGTGGAGGCGCGTTCGCCGTACAGGCCGTTCGGCACCAGGCCGGCGAAGCTCGACAGACCCTGGCCGCGCGCATAATCGACCACGCGGGTGATCGACTGTCCGGGAACGTAACCCATCAGATACGATCCGTTGCCCGCAACGCTCGCATCGTTGGAGAAGCTGACCATCGGCACGCCCGCGTGCTTGGCAATCGGCGCCACCGCCTTGACGTCATCGGCCAGCAGCGGACCCAGGATCAGGCGATTGCCGTCCTGGATCGCGCGTTGCGCCGCATTCGCCGCGCCCAAAGCCGCAGTATCATACGTGGTAATACGGATGCGCTCGTTCTTCGTATCGAGCAGGGCGAGCTGCGTGGCATTGGAGATACTGGTACCCACGCCGCCATTCGCCCCGGTCATCGGCACGAGCAACGCGACCCGGTGGCGCGCGGTATCGGTCGGGATACCGGGATCGACCTGCGCCGGGCCGGTCGGTTGCGGACGAGTCGCTTGCGGGCGAATTTCCGGCGCGGGACCGCGCGGCAAGACCGTCTGGCAGGCGCCCAGCAGCAGCGCCGCGGCGACGGTCATCGCCCTTAGGAATCCTACGCGGGCGATGATGCCCCGTTGCGGTATCGATAAGCCCTCTGCCATGACACTTCCCATGATTGACGCCGAACTCGTGCCCGGTCTTGCACCGGGCCTGTATATCGTTGCTACGCCGATCGGCAATCTCGGCGATCTCTCGCCGCGTGCCGCGCAGGTGCTGGCCGGGGCTGCCATAATCGCGGTGGAGGACAGCCGCGTGACCGCGAAATTGCTCCACCATATCGGCATCAGGCGCCCGATGACCCCCTATCACGACCATAATGCCGAGGGCGTGCGCCCCGGTCTGATCGCACGGATGGGGCGGGAGGCGGTAGCGTTGGTGTCGGATGCGGGCACGCCCCTGATCTCCGATCCGGGGTTCAAACTGGTGCGCGATGCCCGCGCGGCGGGGCATCTGGTCGTGACGATTCCCGGCCCGTGCGCGGCGATCGCGGCGTTGACGCTGGCGGGATTGCCGACCGACCGGTTCCTGTATCTCGGCTTTCTGCCGCCCAAGGCCGCCGCGCGGGCAAATGCGATCCGCGAGGTGGCGAGCGTTCGCGCAACCCTGGTGCTGTACGAATCCGGTCCGCGCCTTGCCGCGACGCTCGCCACTCTGGCCGAGGAACTCGGCGAGCGCGAGGCGGCGGTGACGCGCGAGATCACGAAGCGCTTCGAGGAAGCCGTGACGGGAACGCTCGGCACGCTGGCCGCCCGCTATGCCGATGCTCCGCCCAAGGGTGAGATCGTCATCGTCGTCGCTCCCCCCGGCGAACCCGAGGCCGCCAGCATGGAGGATGCCGATGCCGCCCTGGCCGAGGCACTCACCCGCCTGTCGACCGGTCAGGCGGCCAGCGAAGTGGCGAAGAAGCTCGGCGTCGATCGCAAGGCGCTCTACGCGCGGGCGCTGGAGATGAAGGGGTGAGCGAGCTGCCGTCTGCTTTCCTCACCGAAGCACCTTCTCTCCTCCGCCCAGGGCCATCACATCTGCTTCCCCGGCCTGCGCCAAGGAAGCACAGGTATTGTGCAGGTGATGAGCACTCGTCCTCCCGGGGAGGCATTGAATTTGCGTGACCGCCGCATCGCCGAGGCCTCCGGTCGGCGCGGCGAGCGGCTGGCGGGGTGGTGGCTGCGGCTGAAAGGCTGGAGCATCCTCGACCGGCGGGTGCGGACGCCCGCCGGGGAAGTCGATCTGGTCGCGCGCAAAGGCAATCTGGTCGCGTTCGTCGAGGTGAAGCTGCGCAAGACCGCCGCCGAACTCGATTACGCGATCGACGAACGTCGCCTCGCCCGCGTCGCGGCGGCAGCGGAGGTGCTGATGCCGCGTTATGCCGGTCCGGGCGACGATATTCGCGTCGACGTCATCCTGATCGCGCCCGGCGTGCGGCCTCGCCATATCGAGAATGCGTGGATCGGATGAAAGCCTGCGGGTGACTTCGCGCCCGCGCGTCCCTACATCCCGCCCGATCCAAGGAGAACGCCGTGAGCCTGACCGTCGCAGTCCAGATGGACCCCGTCCAGTCGATCAACATCGCGGGGGATTCGACCTTCGCGCTGATGCTGTCAGCGCAGGCACGCGGGCATAGCCTGTTCCATTATACCGCCGAAGACCTCAACTATGCCGAGGGCCGCGTGTGGGCGAAGGCGCATCCGGTGACGGTGCAGCGCGTGGTCGGCGATCATTTCAAATTCGGCGAACCGGTCAGCCTCGATCTTGGCGATGAAGCCGACGTGGTGCTGATGCGGCAGGATCCGCCGTTCGACCTCGGCTACATCACCGCGACGCATCTGCTCGAGCGGATCGCGCACAAGACGCTCGTCGTCAACGATCCCGCCAGCGTTCGCAACGCGCCGGAAAAGGTCTTCGTGCTCGATTACCCGCACTTCATGCCGCCGACCTTGGTCACGCGGAGCCTGGACGAGGCCCGCGCCTTTCTCGCCAAGCACCATGAGATCGTCATCAAGCCGCTGCACGGCAATGGCGGCAAGGCGATCTTCAAGATCGGGTCGGATGGCGCAAACCTGTCGGCCCTGATGGAAGTGTTCAATCTGACATGGCGCGAGCCGCACATGATCCAGGCGTTCCTCCCCGATGTGGCCAAGGGCGACAAGCGCATCGTTCTGGTCGATGGCGAGGTGGTCGGCGCGATCAACCGGCTGCCGGGCGAGGGCGAGATCCGCTCCAACCTCGCGGTCGGCGGCTCCGCGGTAAAGACCGAACTTACGACCAAGGAGCGCGAAATCTGTGCCGTGCTCGGCCCGGAACTCAAGAAGCGCGGGCTGCTGTTCGTCGGCATCGACGTGATCGGCGGCCAATGGCTGACCGAAATCAACGTCACCTCCCCCACCGGCCTCGTCGCCATCGACCGGTTCGACGGCGTGGATACGGCTGCGATGATCTGGGCGGCGATCGAGGCGAAGGTGGCGAAGGGCTGAACGGACCTTTCCCCTGCCCTCGTACGTCCTGAGCGTGTCGAAGGGCGCGCCCAGCAACCACCGTTCGACACGCGCAGGACGAACGGGGGAAAGGATCGCTCGAACAGCATGACCGACTTCATCGTCAACCTGATCGCCTGGGGCGGCTATTTCGGCATCTTCCTGCTGATGGCGATCGAGAACATCATCCCGCCGATCCCGTCCGAAGTGATCATGGGCCTGGGCGGTATCGCCGTCGCGCGCGGGCAGATGGAGCTGGTGCCGCTGATCCTCGCGGGGACGATCGGCACGGTGGCGGGCAATTTCTTCTGGTACGAACTGGGCCGCCGCGTCGGCTATCTGCGCTTCCGGCCGCTGGTGACACGCTATGGGCGCTGGGCGGCGGTGGAATGGCAGGATGTCGAGCGGCTGCACGGTATCTTCCAGCGCCACGGGCAATGGATCATCTTCGTGTTCCGCTTCATGCCCGCCTTCCGCACCATCGTGTCGCTGCCCGCCGGCATGGCGCACATGCATCGCTGGAAATTCGCGGTGTGGACGGCGGGCGGCAGTGCGATCTGGAACTGCGTGCTGGCGGGCGCGGGCTATTATCTCGGCACCAGTTTCCGTGCGCTCGATCATTATGTCGGCCCGGCATCCGTCGCAATCATGGCACTGATCGTTCTGCTCTATGGCTGGCACGTACTCACGTGGAAACCACGCGATCGGCGCTGAGCGCATCCAGCTCGCGTGCGATGTCGCGCGCGAAGTCTTCGATCACGTCGCGCACCTTGCCCAGACTGCTTGCCCGCGGTGCCGGGTCGACCGCGCACAGCGTACCGAAGAAACTTCCGTCGGCGCGCAGGATCGGTATCGAGATATAACTTCTGAAACCGTACATGATCGGCGTCGGATGCGTACGCCACATCGGTTCCTGCTCGACATCGTCGATCGCCACGCCCTCTTCGCTGACGCGGATTTCGTCGCAGATCGTCGTGCGGACCTCAAGCTCCTCGCCAGCATTCAAACCGAAACCGATATCGTCCCGCACCTGACAGGCGATCCAGCGATGCTCGGTCACGCGCGCGACGGCGGCGAAGCCCATGCCGGTGATCCGGCACACGTCGGACAGGATCGCTTTGACCGCATCGATATGCTGTACGGCGGCAATATCCGCGAGCAATTCGGGGCTGAGCGGAATGACCGGGTTCATGGGAACGTTTCACGCTGAAAACGACCGCCCGTCAATCGATCTGCATCAAGTCGGATTCATGCGCGCGGATGGGCATTGCGATAGACGTCGAGCAAATGCGCGGCATCGACCGCCGTGTAGATCTGCGTCGAGCTGAGCGAGGCATGGCCGAGCAATTCCTGCAACGACCGCAGGTCCGCCCCGCGCCCGAGCAGGTGCGTCGCGAAGCTGTGGCGCAGCGCGTGGGGCGTCGTGCGGTCGGCCAGCCCCAACCGGGTCCGCGCCGCCTGCACCGAACGGCGGATGATCGCGGCATCGAGCACCCCGCCCTTCGCGCCCCGGAACAGCGGTTCGCCCCGCGCGATCGGCCACGGGCACAGCCGGACATAGTCCTCCAGCCCCTCGCGCACCTGCGGCAGCAGTGGCACGATCCGCGTCTTGGCGCGCTTGCCCGTCACGCTGAGCGTCGCGCCGAGCGGCAAGATCGCCCCGGTCAGCGTCAAAGCCTCGCCGATGCGCAGGCCCGCGCCGTACAACAGCATCAGCACCGCCCAGTCGCGTGCCGCGATCCATGGTGCACGCGCCATCTCGGCGACATCCTCGGCCAGCGCCACCGCTTCGTCCGGCGACACCGGGCGCGGCACACCTTTTTTGACGCGCGGCCCCTTGAGGCGCGGCGTCATGCCCTCGCCAGCGGAAAAAGCGAGGAACCCGCGCACCGCCGACAATTCCCGCGCGGCCGAGGCATTGCCGAGCCCATCGCCCCGACGGAAGGCAAGGTAGGCGCGCAGGTCTGCCGCGCTCACCTGGGCCAATCGCCCGGGCGACACACCCTCACCCCAATGCCCGCCGAGGAACCCGACCAGCCGATGCGCCGTCGCGACATAGGCGCGCACAGTATGCACCGACCGGCGGCGATTGTGCGCGAGGTGATCGGCCCAGGCGAGGATGGCGGTCTGCATCGCGGGCATCCTACCCCGCGCAGACGGACGATGCGAGCGTTGACCGGTTGAAATCGCGCGTGCTTATTACCGGCTCCCCCTGGAGTCGGAATCATGCGCTGGATTTTGCTGTCGATGCCGCTGGCGCTCGCCGCTGCGGATGCTCCGCCGACGCTGGCCGGTGACTGGACCGTCGATCTGGCGCTGAAGCCGACCGATCCGCCCTATGTCAAACCGATGCATCTGGAGCTGGCGGCGGACGGCACCGTCTCCGGCCTGTTCTATCAGAGCCAGATCGAGGCCGGGCGCTGGAAGACGGATCGCGGCCGGACCTGCGTCAGTTTCCGCACCACCGATGGTCGCGGCCCCTATCACACCGCCGCCTGCCTGGTCGGCGATCATGTCGAGGGGCAAACCTGGGCCGAGCACCGCAATTTCCTGTTCAACTGGAACGCTTTACGGACCAAACCTGTCAAGTGAATCCGGAATTTCGGGTGCGCTGAAGACGAGTTGTTAAGTCGCGCCGCGTAGACCTTCCGGGATGAACCCGCCGACCGACCTCGTTCCACCCGTCATCACCGACGAGGATCGCCGCCTGTCTGCGCTGCACGCGCTGGGTTTGCTCGATTCGGAACCCGAAGGCGCGTTCGACGCGGTGGTGGCACTGGCCGCCCAGCGCTTCGATTGCCCGGTGTCGATGCTCACCTTGATCGACCGGGACCGGCAATGGATCAAGGCGAGGGTCGGCACCGACCTTATCGAAACCTGCCGCGACATCGCGTTCTGCAACCATACGATTCGCAGCGACGCCCCGCTGGTGATCGAGGATCTCACCGCCGACCCGCGGTTCGCCGACAATCAGTTCGTCGCGGGCGATCCCCATGTCCGCTTCTATGCCGGGGTGCCGATCCATGTATCCGACGCGCATGGTCGCCACCCGATCGGCTCGTTGTGTGTCATCGACTCGAAACCTCGCACCCTGACCAACGACCAGATCGACGCGCTGGGCCACGCCGCCACGATCGTCGAGGCGATGATCTCGACCCGCGCCGCCGTGCGGGAAGCGGTGTCGATTGCCGAAAGCGCGCAGGAGCAATCGCGCATCCTGCACCGGCAGGACCGGGTCTTCCGGCAGGTCGAACGCATGACGATGATCGGATCGTGGCGGCTCGACCTGAACGACGAGTCCGTCAGCTGGTCCGAGGGGGTGTATCACATTCACGAACTCGATCCGGCGTCGCATCCCGATCTGCGTGCCGCGCTGGATTATTACCCGCCGCACGACCGCGCCGCGATCAGCGCTGCGCTGACCGGTACGATCGAAACCGGGGCGCCCTATGAGATCGAGGTCGATTTCATCACCGCCAAGGGCAAGCGCCGCCGCGTGCGCAGCCGGGGCGAACTGGAAATCGAAAACGGCCGCGCGGTCGCGGTGTTCGGCGTGTTTCAGGACGTCACCGATCGCTACCGGGTCGAGCGCAAGCTGCGCGAATCCGCCAGCACCGACGAGGTGACGCGAATTGCCAACCGGGCCGAATTCAACCGCGTGCTGGAAGCCGAATTGGAGGAGGCTCGCTCGGGCAAGCCGATCGTCCTGGTGCTGATCGACCTCGACGATTTCAAGACCACCAACGATACGTTCGGCCATCTGGCGGGGGACGACGTGCTCCGCGCGATCGGCCAAAGATTGCGTTCGCCTTACCTTAAGGACAGCTTCGCCGCGCGGCTGGGCGGCGACGAATTCGCTTTGCTGTTGACCGACCCCGATCTGGTCGCCGAGGCGCCAGCGGTGATCGCGCGGCTGCTCGAAGTGCTCAAGACGCCGGTCCAGTCGACGGACGATCTGCTGCCGGTATCGGGCACGATCGGATCGGCCCGCCCCGGCCCCGGCGCGGAAACCGTGCGCGACCTGATGCATGCCGCCGACACCGCGCTCTACACCGCCAAACGCGCCCGACGCGGAACGGCCTATGCCTATGCCGGGGCACGCGGGTTGACGGGATAGCGCCTATTTGCGGACGATCATCACTTTGGTCGTATCCGCCTTCATCCCCGCGAGTTGCAGCGTGTAGCTGCCGGGTGCGAGCCTGAAATCGACCATCTTGCGCAAGCCGGTGCAGATCGGCCCGTGCCCGTGCGCGACGGACGTCAGCGCCTTGCCCTTCGCCACCAGATCGATCCACGCGCCGGTGCTGAGGCCAATGCTGTAGATACCAGCCTTCAAAACCAGGAAGGTCGCGGTCGCCGCCTTGCCCGCGTGCCCGGAAGTTGCGCCGGTCGCCGGTTTGATCGCCAGCGGATCGCGACCGGTCGCGATATACGGCGTACCGACCTCCAGCATAGGGGATGGGGCCGCGTTCCATTTGGCGAAGGCTGGCGGCAGATCGCCCGCGCGGACGCAGACCGGCTCGGGCATCGGCATGTCCGGCGCCATCGGCGTCGTCGCGGCCTGGGCGAGCAGCAGAAGGGGCAACAGCATCGATCAAACTCCCTGGTCGGCAGAACCGTGCGGCAGCAACGTCTCCCTTCCTTCTAGCGCCAGCCGCCGCCATATGCACCTCCATGTCGTTCCGCGCCCGTGTCATCGTGATGAATTCCGCGCTCGGCCCGCTCGATTACCGCGTGCCGCAGGGTATGAGCGTCGAGCCGGGGTCGATCGTCATCGCGCCGCTCGGGCCACGCCAGTTGATGGGTGTGGTGTGGGAACCGGAGCGGATGCCCTCAGATGCCGAGGTCGGCGACAACCGTCTGCGCAACTTGATGGGCGTGATCGACACACCGCCGATCGCCGCGCCGTTGCGCCGGCTGATCGAATGGACGGCGGATTATTATCTCAGCTCCCCCGCCGCCGTGGTGCGCATGGCGATGCCGTCCAGCTCCGCGCTGGAGGGCATGAAAACGATCACCGAATATCGCGCGACCGGCGAGATCCCTGCGCGCCTGACTCCGCAACGCGAACAGGCGCTCCAGCGGATCGGCGATCGGCAGGGGCTGATCCGTGAATTGGCTGCGCTCGCTGGCGTATCGGATGCGGTGATCCGCGGCTTGGCGAAGATCGGCGCGCTGGAACCCGTGCAGGTCGATATCGACAGCCCTTATCCCCTGCCCGATCCCAACTATGGCAAACCGGCTTTGTCGCCCGACCAGCGCGCGGCGGCGGAAACGTTGGTCGCCAATGTCGCCGCGCACGAATTTCAGCCGACCCTGCTCGACGGCGTCACCGGATCCGGCAAGACCGAGGTGTATTTCGAGGCCGTCGCCGCAGCGATCCGCGCGGGCCGGCAGACGCTCGTGCTGTTGCCCGAAATCGCGCTAACCGAACCGTTCCTGCAGCGCTTTACCGCGCGCTTCGGCTGCCAGCCGGTGGCGTGGCATTCCGGCCTGCGCCAGTCGGAGCGGCGGCGTGCATGGCGGGGCATCGCGACCGGCCAGGCGCTGGTCACGGTCGGCGCGCGCTCGGCTTTGTTCCTGCCTTATGCCAATCTCGGCCTGATCGTCGTCGACGAGGCGCACGAAACCAGCTTCAAGCAGGAAGACGGCGTGCATTATCACGCCCGCGACGTAGCGGTGATGCGCGGCAAGTTCGAAAGCGTACCCGTCATCCTCGCCTCCGCCACCCCGGCGATCGAAACACGCCAGCAGGTGGCGAGCGGTCGCTATGCCGAACTCAAGCTTCCCGGCCGCTGGGGCGCCGCCGAAATGCCCGCGATCGAAGCGATCGACCTGATCCAGGATCCGCCCGAACGCGGCCGCTGGATCGCCCCCAAACTGGTCAAGGCGATGGCGGAAACGCTGGAGCGGCGCGAACAGGTGCTGCTGTTCCTCAACCGACGCGGCTATGCCCCGCTCACCCTGTGTCGCACCTGCGGGCATCGCTTCCAATGCCCGAACTGCACCGCATGGATGGTCGAGCACCGGCTGATCGCGCGCATCACCTGCCATCATTGCGGCCACGCCGAACCGACCCCGCGCGCCTGCCCCGAATGCGACAACGAGGATACACTCGTCGCGGTCGGCCCCGGCGTGGAACGTATCGCCGACGAGGTGAAACTGCTGTTCCCCGAAGCGAAGACGGCGGTCGTCACCTCGGACACGATCTGGTCCCCGGCCAAGGCGGCGGAGTTCGTCCAGCGGATGGAGGCGCACGACATCGACATCGTCGTCGGCACGCAGTTGATCACCAAGGGCTATCACTTTCCCAATTTGACGCTCGTCGGGGTGATCGACGCCGATCTCGGCCTCAACGGCGGCGACTTGCGTGCAAGCGAGCGCACGTTTCAGCAGATCATGCAGGTCGCCGGACGCGCCGGGCGTGGAGAGAAACCGGGTCATGTCTACATCCAGACGCACAGCCCGACCGCGCCGGTGATGCGCGCGCTGATTACCGGCGATGCCGAGGCGTTCTACGCGGCGGAAACCGAATCCCGACGCGAAGCCAATGCGCCGCCATTCGGGCGCTTCGCCGGCATCGTCGTGTCCTCCGAAGACAAAGCGGCGGCGCACGAGATCGCCGTGCTGATCGGCCGCTCCGCCCCGCAGGTCGAGGGGATGGAAGTCTACGGCCCCGCCCCCGCCCCGCTCGCCATGCTGCGCGGCCGCCACCGCTTCCGCCTGCTCGTCCACGCCCGCCGCGCGCTGGACGTGCAGGATGTCATCCGCGCGTGGCTGGGCAAGCTGGATTGGCCGAGCAAGGTGCGCGTCGCGGTGGATGTCGATCCGTACAGCTTCGTGTGAGGGGGTCTGATCGTTGTCGCGGGCACCCAGGAATGCTATGTGTATGTTCGAGCGAAAGGATACACATTATGCGAACCAACATTGTCATCGATGATGCCTTGATGGCCGAGGCGCAGGCAGCGCTGGGTGTGAAGACCAAGCGCGAAGCGGTCGAGGAGGCGTTGCGGCGGGTCGTCCAGTTGAAACGGCAGCAGGGGCTCCTGGCGCTTCGCGGTATCGGATGGGAAGGTGATCTGGACGCGATGCGCACAGATTGATGATTCTTGTCGATTCGAGTGTCTGGATCGATTTCCTGCGCGACCGGGAAACGATTCATACCGACCTGCTGGCGCGAATCATAAAATCCGGTCGGCTCCTGACCGGCGATCTTGTCCTGACAGAGGTATTGCAGGGCATTGCGAACGAACATGCTTTTGAAAATGCACGCTTCCTGCTTACCGCCGGCCCGATCATTACCATCGCGGACGAAGCCGTCGCCATTCAGGCCGCACGCAATTACCGGAACTTGCGGGCACGCGGCATCACGATCCGCAAGACGATCGACACTCTGATCGCCACGCGTTGCATCATGAATGGCTATCCCCTGCTCTACAGCGACCGCGATTTCGATCCCTTCGTCGAACATCTGGGGCTTGTCTCCGCCGCCGCCTTGCCCGACGTGTAACCCCATGCCCGCGGGACAAACGATGACACGATTTCTGATTCTTCTCCTCTTGCTCCTCGGCCTTGCCTCCCCGGCAAACGCCGACGACATCTCTGCCTCCGCGCGCAGCGTCGTGCGGGTGGTCACGGTGGCGGTCGTGGACGATCAGGTCGTCGGGTTCGGGCACGGCAGCGGCTTTGCCGTCGCACCCAATCGCATCGTCACCAACGCGCATGTCGTCGATCTCGCGGCGCGCTATCCCGACAATGTCGTGATCGGCGTGGTGCCGTCCGAAGGCAGCCGGTCGTATCAGGGCAAGGTGATCGCGATCGATACGCAGCGCGATCTGGCGCTGATCGAGTTCAGCGGCGTGAAGCTGCCCACGGTCGCGCTCTATACCGGGCCGCTGGACGAAGGCAGTTCGGTGACCGCTCTGGGCTATCCCGGCAATGTCGACATGGCCACGGCGCGCTCGGCGGCGGACTATATCATGCCCGTGTCGCCGGTCCGCTCCGAGGGGGTGTTTTCGGCGCGGCGCACCCTGTCCGCCGTGGAGGTGATGTTGCACACCGCCAGCATCGCGCGCGGCAATTCCGGCGGGCCGCTGCTCGATCCATGCGGGCGCGTCGTCGGGGTGAATTCGGCGCTGACGCGCGGCGAGGAGGGCGATGCCAATTTCGGTTTCGCGATTGCAGATACCGAATTGGCGACCTTCCTGCGCAACGCCAAGCAGGACTTTGCCGGCGTCGGCACGCCCTGCACCAGCATCGCCGAACGCCTGAAACAGGATAGCGATGCCGATGCGCTGACGGCAGCGGAAGCGCAGAAGGCCAAGCTCGATGCGACCAGCCAAGCCGCCGCCGCGCGCGACCACGCAATGGTCGTCGCGCGCGATGCCGCCCAGCGGCAGCGCGAGAATTTCATTGCCATCGCCGCAGGTCTGCTGGTCGCCGGGCTGATTGCGGCGGGGGGCGCGGCAATGCTCGAGCTGCGCGGGCAGCGACCCTGGGCGATCGGCGTTGCGGCGGTGGGCGCGATCGTCTTCGTCGCCGCGTTGGTCGTGTTCGTGATGCGCCCGACGGGCGAGCCGGTATTGCCCCCGGTCGTTCCCGATGCGGCGCCGACCGTCAGCAGCGGAACGGCGATCGGCCCGATGGTGTGCAGCGTGGTGCCCGCTCGCAGTCGCGTGACGGTATCCTCACTGGACGACGTCAAGCTCGACTGGGGGACCGCAGGCTGCATGAACCAGCGCACGCAATATGCCGAGAATGGCAACAAATGGGATCGTATCCTGGTGCCGAGCGAAGAGCAGACCGTCTCCGTTTTGCAATTCGATCCGGCGACGAAAATGTATTCCAACGCCCGCTATCTGCTCTCCGCCACGCAGATGGACGCCGCGCGCAAGGTGCGGGCGCAGGTGTCGCTGAAGGTCTGTTCGACCGACATTGCCGCACGCGCCAATCTGTCGACGCAACAGGCGGCGATCCGCGCCACGCTGCCGCCGCTGCCCAACGAAAAGATCGTCTATTCCTGCAAGCCTGCGCCCTGACCGAAGCGGCGTCGCCGCCAGCTCGGCGCAACGAAATTCCCGCGTCGATGCGCGATCACCAGCAGGGCGATGCCGAACGCGACGTTGACCAGCACCGCGGACAGTGACGCCTCCGCGCCGAACGATCCGCCGGTCAGCAGGTCCGATCCGGCGATGTGCGGGCGGATCAGGCCATTGGTGTCGAAGCCCGATACCGCCACGCCGTAAATCCCGCCCTGCGTGAAATTCCATGCCGCATGCAGCCCGATCGCCGCCCAAAGCCGCCGCGTCACCATATAAAAGGCCGCCAGCATCACCCCGGCATCCAGCGCGATGGCGAGGCCGGCAACCCAGGTCGCGTGCGGATTGCCGAGATGCGCCGCACCGAACAAGGCGGCGGACAGGATCAACGCGATCCAGCTCCCCGCCAGCCGCTCGATCAGGCGGAAGAACAGCCCGCGCAGCAGAATTTCCTCGGTCACGCCCGACATGATCGACAGGGTGATAACGGGATACAGCGCGCTGGGCGGATTGGTGCCGACGATGTGGTAGCCACCCAGTGCCGCGATGATCCCGATCACGACCGAGAATAATCCAAACCCGGCCAGCACTCCGAAACCGAGTTCACCAGCCCAGCCGCGCAACCCGAACTCGACGACCGGACGACGTTCGACCCAGCGCACGAACAAGCAATAGGTCCCGACGAACATCCCCGCGACGATCAGCGCGAACAGAATCGCCAGCGGTGTGCCCTTCTGGACCGGGAAGAGCAGCCGGATCCGCGCACTCAGCGCGCTGGTCCCCAGAAAGATCGCGATCCCGATGACCAGCAGCACCAGCGGGAAATGGACGATGCGCCAGACAAGGCTGTTCGGCGGCGTGTTCGGCGGCGTGTTCGGTTGCGTCGGCTGCATCGGCATATCCCCTGTTGCCGTCCGCACTATGCCTTGCGTGTTAACGTGGCAATACACTCAGTCGATGCGTTCGCGCCTGAGCAAGGTGGCCTTGCGATCGGTGCCATAGGCATAGCCGCCCGGACTGCCGTCCGCTCGCAGCACGCGGTGGCAGGGAATGACGATCGGCACGTGGTTCGCGCCGCACGCCGTCCCCGCCGCGCGCACCGCATTTGGCTTGCCGATCGCGGCGGCGAGTTCGGCATAGGACCGTGTCTCGCCCGGCGGAATATTCCGCAACGCCTGCCAGATCGCCTCCTGAAACGCCGTGCCCTGTACATCGATCGGCAGATTCTGGTCGCGGTCCGGCGATTCCACACTGGCCACCACGCGCGCGGCCAGATCGGCGAGCGCCGCGCCACCGGCGACGATTTCCGCCTTGGGAAAGCGCAGCAGCAAGGCCATCTCGTCCTCGTCGAACGACACCCGGCACAACCCCTTGTCGGTCGCCGCGACGAGCATCTTGCCGAGACTCGTGTCGGCGATGATCCAGCGGATCGTCACCCCCGCGCCACCATTCTTCCACGCGCTCGGGCTCATCCCCAGCCGCTTCGCGCCATCCTCGTAGAAGCGGCTCGGCGCGGAATAGCCCGCCTCGTAGATCGCCGCCGTCACGCTCGCCGTTTCGCCCAGCGCACGGGCCGCGCGCTCCGCCTTCAGTCCGCGCGCATAGGCGGCGGGCGTCACGCCCGTCGCGCGCTTGAACAGCCGGTGGAAATGGTGCGGGGCATAGCCGACCTGCCCGGCCAGCTCCTCCAGTCCGACCATATCTTCCGTCGCCTCCAGCACGGCAATCGCACGGGCGACGGCGACTCGGTCCCGCCCGATTTCGTCCGGCTTGCAGCGCAGGCAGGCCCGAAACCCCGCCGCGCGAGCAGAGCCCGGATCGGCATGGAATTCGATATTCTCACGTCGCGGGTGCCGCGCCGGGCAGCTCGGCTTGCAATAGATACCGGTCGTGCGCACCGCGATGACGATCCGCCCGTCGAAGCTGCGATCGCGCGCCTCGAATGCGGCCCATGCGGTATCGGGGTCGAGGGCGAGAGGCTGCGTCATGCCGTGGTTATAGGCGCCGGTCGCAGCGCCCCCATCCCGACCCTTGCGTTCAAAGCATCATCCGCCATTCGCGCGAAACAATTCCAGCGTGCGTTCCCTGGCCAGGTCGCTGCTTGGCTCGTGGAAATCGGTACGCCGATCGGAATTGAAGCCGTGCCCGGCCTCATAGACATAGACCGTGGCATTCGGGTGATCGGCGGCGATGACCTTCTCCACCCCCTCCATCGGGATGCCGTGATCGTGGCGACCGAAATGCAGGATCACCGGCACCTTCGGCACTTCTCCGGCCGCGTCGGCGATGAGGCTGCCATAATAGCCGCTCGCCGCAGCGACCCCCTGCAGGCGCGTGGCGGAAAACCACGCGACCGACCCGCCATAGCAATAGCCGACGACGAACACCGGGCCGATCGCCTTCAAGGCGTCGATACAGGTCTGCACGTCGGCAAGGCTGAGATCGAAGGGGTGAAGTTGCCGCGCTAGTTCCACCGCCCGGGCGAAATCGGGGCCGGTATAGCCTGCCTCGAACCCGGGATGCTCGCGGTCGAACAAAGCAGGCGCCAGCACTTCATAGCCATCGGCGGCATATTCGTCGGCCATCTCACGGATATGTTCGGTGACGCCGAAGATTTCCTGCACCAACACCAGCCCGCCGCGCCGCGCGCCCTCCGGCTGCACATGGTAGACGGAGATCTCCGCCCCGTCGGACATCGTCATCTTTTCGAATGCGCCGGTCATATCCCGTCCTCTTCCAAACGTTCGGCGACTGGCTACAAGGCGGACGGGCGCCCGGCAAGCTTGGCCAGCGCGGTGCCCAGAATCGTGCGTTCGCGCGGTGACAGCCCCGCGAACAAAACCGCCTCGCTTGCACCGGCGGCGCGGGCGAGTTCCGGGATCAACAACGCGCCGGTGCCGGTCAGTCCGATGATCTGCACCCGTCGGTCCCCGCCCCCGCCGCGCCCGCGCACCAGGAGCCGCTTCGCCACCAACCGATCGACCAGCTTCGACACCGCGCCCCGCGTCAGGCCCAGCCGATCCGCCAATCGCGTCTGCGGTACCGCGCCCGCCGCGTGGAGATCGCGCAGCAACAGCCATTCCGCCGCCGTCACACCCTGCGACGCCAGCGCGCCGGTCAGCGCCTGATGCGCGGTATTGGCAGCGCGGCGCAGGCCATAAGCGAGATCGGCGTCAGCGGTCGGATCCATGCGACAGGATCTCCCCATATTGTTTCCAAGTCAACAATAAGACCGTCCCGGCTTGCATCCCCGTCGCCCCGATGCTACCCGCCCGGCCAACCGATCAGGAGGTGCTGCGAAGCGCCTCTTTTTCTTATGGGTCTTTGTTAGGTTTTTGGGGAATTCCAGTCCGTGGAGACATCCGACGGTAATTTGGGCGCCGGTTTTTCAGGCGGCGGCATCCAGGCCAGCTTGAGCGGCCGGTATGCCACTGCATTGTTTGAACTTGCCAATGACGCGAAGGCGATCGACATGGTCGAGGCGAGCCTGATGCGGGTGCGCGCCGCCATCGACCAGTCGGCTGAATTCGCTGCCTTGATCGCGAGCCCGATCGTTTCGCGCGCCGATGCCGCCAAGGGTGTCGCGGCCGCGGCGGAGATGATCGATGTGGACGATACCACCGCCAAGTTCCTCGGCGTGCTCGCGCAGAACCGTCGCCTGTCGCAATTGCCCGCGATCATCCGTGCGTTTCGCGCGCTGGCCGCGAACCATCGTGGCGAGACGACGGCGGAGATCATCTCCGCGCACCCGCTGACCGATGCTCAGGTCGATGCGCTGAAGACGAGCCTGCGCGCCCGCGTCGGTCGCGAGGTCGCCGTCGATCTGTCGGTCGATCCCGCGTTGCTCGGCGGGCTGGTCGTGAAGATCGGTTCGCAGATGATCGATTCGTCGATCCGCACCCGTTTGAATTCTCTCGCTCACAAAATGAAGACCGGTGACGAACACGTCGCCGGTGCGAAAGGCTGAAGGCTACACTCATGGACATTCGCGCCGCTGAAATTTCGAAGGTCATCAAGGACCAGATCGCTTCGTTCGGGTCCGAGGCCCAGGTCTCCGAAACCGGCCAGGTGCTGTCGGTCGGCGACGGCATCGCGCGCATCCACGGGCTGGACAACGTCCAGGCCGGCGAGATGGTCGAATTCGCCAATGGCGTGCAGGGCATGGCCCTGAACCTCGAGGCCGACAATGTCGGCGTCGTGATCTTCGGGTCCGACAGCGAGATCAAGGAAGGTGACGTCGTCAAGCGTACCGGCACCATCGTCGACGTCCCAGTCGGCAAGGGTCTGCTCGGTCGCGTGGTCGATGGCCTCGGCAACCCGATCGACGGCAAGGGCCCGATCGTGTCCGATCAGCGCAGCCGCGTCGAAGTGAAGGCACCGGGTATCATCCCGCGCCAGTCGGTCAGCGAGCCGATGCAGTCGGGCCTGAAGGCGATCGACGCGCTCGTGCCGGTCGGCCGTGGCCAGCGCGAATTGATCATCGGCGATCGCCAGACCGGCAAGTCCGCCGTCGCGATCGATACCTTCATCAACCAGAAGGCCGCCAACCAGGGCACCGACGAATCGAAGAAGCTGTATTGTGTGTACGTCGCGATCGGCCAGAAGCGCTCGACCGTCGCGCAGCTCGTCCGCACGCTGGAAGAGAATGGCGCGATGGAATATTCCATCGTCGTCGCCGCGTCCGCGTCGGAGCCCGCGCCGCTGCAGTTCCTCGCGCCGTATACCGGCACCGCGATGGGTGAATATTTCCGCGATAATGGCATGCACGCGCTGATCGTGTTCGACGATCTGTCGAAGCAGGCCGTAGCGTATCGCCAGATGTCGCTGCTGCTGCGTCGCCCGCCGGGCCGCGAAGCGTATCCCGGCGACGTGTTCTATCTCCACAGTCGCCTGCTGGAACGTGCGGCGAAGATGTCGGACGCCAATGGCGGTGGTTCGCTCACCGCGCTGCCGATCATCGAGACGCAGGCCGGTGACGTGTCCGCTTATATCCCGACCAACGTGATCTCGATCACCGACGGCCAGATTTTCCTCGAAACCGATCTGTTCTTCGCCGGCATCCGTCCCGCGATCAACGTCGGCCTCTCGGTCAGCCGCGTGGGGTCCGCCGCGCAGACCAAGGCGATGAAGAAGGTGTCCGGCTCGATCAAGCTGGAGCTGGCGCAGTATCGCGAAATGGCTGCGTTCGCGCAGTTCGGCTCCGATCTCGACGCCTCGACGCAGAAGCTGTTGAATCGCGGCGCTCGCTTGACCGAATTGCTCAAGCAGGCCCAGTTCGCACCGATGCCGTTCGAGGAACAGACCGCCTCGATCTTCGCCGGTACGCAGGGGTATCTCGATACGGTGCCGGTCGATGCGGTGGTGCGGTACGAGCAGGCGATGCTCGCCGATCTTCGCGCCAACCATGCCGATGTGCTGACCAAGATCCGCGATACCAAGGATCTGGGCGACGAAGCGAAGTCCGGCCTGAAAGCCGCGCTCGACGCCTTCGCGAAGACGTTTGCGTAAGTAACTCTCCCCCTCCCCGCTTGCGGGGAGGGGGTCGGGGAGACGGGTAGTGCGATGCACTGCCCTCACTGCCCCTCTCCCCTGCCCTCTCTCCGCACGCGGGGAGAGGGAGAAGAAGGACTAAGATGGCCTCGTTGAAAGCCCTCAAGATCCGCATCGGCTCGGTGAAGTCGACGCAGAAGATCACCAAGGCGATGAAGATGGTCGCCGCCGCGAAGCTGCGCCGCGCGCAGGAAGCGGCGGTCGCCGGGCGTCCTTATGCGGAGCGTCTCGAAGCGGTGATGGCGTCGCTGGCGTCCAAGATCAGCGTCTCCGAATCCAGCCCGAAGCTGCTCGCTGGCACCGGCAACGACCAGACGCATCTGATCATCGTCGCCACGTCGGAGCGTGGCCTAGCTGGCGCGTTCAATTCGAACATCGTCCGCGCCGCACGCAAGAAGGCGGTCGAGCTGGAGGCCGCCGGCAAGACGGTGAAGTTCTACATCGCCGGCAAGAAGGGCCGTGTGCTCAAGCGTTTCTATCCGGACCAGATCGCGCACGACCATGAGATGAGCCAGATCAAGAAGCTGGCCTTCAGCGACGCGCGCGAAATCGCCGACGACGTGGCGGCACGGTTCTTCGCCGGTGAATTCGATATCGCGCATCTGTTCTACGCCCGCTTCCAGTCGGCGCTGGTGCAGGAGCCGACCGGCCGCCAGATCATTCCGGCTGCCATCTCGGCAACGGCGGAAACTTCTCAAAAGACCGGTGCCGAGGCTGCGGTGACGTACGAGCCGGATGAGGAATCGATCCTCGCCGATCTCCTGCCACGCAACATCGCGATCCAGATCTTCCGCGCGCTGCTCGAAAACGCCGCGTCGGAACAAGGCAGCCGGATGACCGCGATGGATAATGCCACGCGCAACGCCGGCGATATGATCAAACGGCTCAGCATCCAGTATAACCGCGCTCGCCAGGCCGCGATCACGACCGAACTGGTGGAAATCATTTCCGGCGCGGAAGCGCTCTAAAACATCCTCACCGCGCGCAGGCGCGGGAAAATTCGAAGCAAGGACAAGCACATGGCAACCCAAGCCCCGATCGCAGAAAAGCCCGCCCGCAAGCCCAGGACCGTCGGGGGCGCGCCCAAGGCGGATGCCACCAGCCCGGCGACCGCGACGACCAACAGCGTCGGTCGCATCTCGCAGGTCATCGGCGCCGTCGTCGACGTGACCTTCCAGCAGGGCCAGCTTCCGGCGATCCTCGCCGCGCTGGAAACCGATAATAATGGCAACCGGCTGGTGCTCGAAGTCGCGCAGCATCTCGGCGAAAACACCGTCCGCACGATCGCGATGGACACGACCGAGGGCCTGACGCGCGGCCAGACTGTTACCGATACCGGATCGCAGATCCGCGTACCGGTCGGCCCAATGACGCTCGGTCGCATTCTCAACGTCATCGGCGAGCCGATCGACGAGCGCGGGCCAGTCGGCCACACGCAGACGATGCCGATCCACGCCCCCGCACCGGCGTTCGTCGACCAGTCGACCGATAGCGCGATTCTCGTCACCGGCATCAAGGTCATCGATCTGCTGGCGCCTTATGCGAAGGGCGGCAAGATCGGCCTGTTCGGCGGCGCGGGCGTCGGCAAGACCGTTTTGATCCAGGAACTGATCAACAACATCGCCAAGGGTCATGGCGGCACCTCGGTGTTCGCCGGCGTCGGCGAGCGCACCCGCGAGGGTAACGATCTGTATCACGAATTCCTCGACGCAGGCGTGATCGCCAAGGATGCCGACGGCAACCCGACCCCGGAAGGATCGAAGGTCGCTCTGGTGTTCGGCCAGATGAACGAGCCGCCCGGCGCGCGTGCCCGCGTCGCCCTGTCGGGCCTGACGATCGCCGAATATTTCCGCGACGTCGAAGGCCAGGACGTGCTGTTCTTCGTCGATAACATCTTCCGCTTCACGCAGGCGGGTTCGGAAGTGTCGGCACTGCTCGGTCGTATTCCGTCGGCCGTGGGCTATCAGCCGACGCTGTCGACCGACATGGGCGCGTTGCAGGAGCGCATCACCTCGACGCACAAGGGCTCGATCACCTCGGTGCAGGCGATCTACGTTCCGGCCGACGATCTTACCGATCCGGCACCGGCAACGTCGTTCGCCCATCTGGACGCGACGACGGTGCTCAACCGCGCGATTTCCGAACTGGGCATCTACCCGGCCGTCGATCCGCTCGATTCGACCTCGCGCGTGCTGACCCCGGCAATCGTCGGGCAGGAGCATTACGACACGGCCCGCCGGGTTCAGGAAACGCTGCAGAAGTACAAGTCGCTGCAGGACATCATCGCCATTCTCGGCATGGACGAATTGTCGGAAGACGATCGCCTGGTGGTGAGCCGCGCGCGTAAGATCCAGCGCTTCCTGAGTCAGCCGTTCCACGTCGCCGAAGTCTTCACCGGCATCAGCGGCAAGTTCGTCGCGATCGAGGATACCGTGAAGTCGTTCAAAGCGGTGGTCGACGGCGAATATGATCACCTGCCGGAAAGCGCGTTCTACATGGTCGGCGGTATCGACGAAGCCGTCGCCAAGGCCGAGAAGATGGCGCAGGACGCGTAATCTAAATCCCCCTCCCGCTTGCGGGAGGGGTTAGGGGAGGGCCTGTCCGAAAAGGCGACCTTCTCCGTTCAGGCCCTCCCCCAGCCCCTCCCGCAAGCGGGAGGGGAGCGAGACGTAAAATGCTGCACTTCGAACTCGTCACCCCCGAAAAGCTCGTCCGCAGCGAGGACGTGTATATGGTCGTCGTCCCCGGCACCGAAGGCGACTTCGGCGTGCTGGAAGGCCATGCGCCGTTGATGTCCACCGTTCGCGACGGCGCGCTGTCGATCTACCGTCAGGAAAAGGGCGAACCCGAGACGATCGTGATCGTCGGCGGCTTCGCGGAAGTCAGCGAGAACGGCCTGACCGTGCTGGCCGAGAGCATCGCCTGATCCAGATACGAAGAATCCGGGCGGCAGGCCAGGTTCAGCGTTTGATGCGGTGCCTTGCGGCCGCCGCTGCTATCGTCACCGTCACCCCGGACGCGTGCAGCCCGTGCCCCCGTCCGACGAATATGCCGCTGTATTCCCCCGCCTAAGCGGAAATCCAAACCAGCGACGTGGCGAAACAACCACCGACTGCGGCGACGATGCCCGCCTGCGTGGGATGGCGAGTAAATCCATGCTCGATCGGGATACGTGCCGGTCGGATCCGGAATGGCCATGTCGACGGCCCCGTCTTAACTTTCCCCTAACCATGACCCGTCACTGTCCGGCGCATGACAGTGCAGAACTTCGATTGGCCCGTGATGCGCATCGCCCCATCGCCACGCGGCGCATCGGCGCGCGGCGAATGGCTGGCCATCACCGCAGTCCTGCTGATCGTCGCCGTCTTCCTGCGCGGGTGGGAATTCGGCAATCCGATCAAGGGTCTAGACGAGCAATATTATTTGCTCGTCGGCGACCGGATGTGGGCCGGGGCATTACCCTATGTCGATTTGTGGGACCGTAAACCATTCGGGCCGTTCGCCCTGTTCGCCGGAGTCCGGCTGCTCGGCGGCGACGGAGTCGTTCAGGCACAGGTTGTCGCGACGCTCTTCGCCACCGCGACCGCACTGATCGTCACGCATATCGCACGCCGCTCGGCGGCGCGTACACCGGCGATTCTGGGCGGCGTGACGTATCTCATCGGCCTGCAAATGCTATGGGGTGGCAATACCCAGACGCCGGTCTTCTATAACCTCTTCATCGCCGGTGCCGCCTGGCTGCTGCTCGACACCGCTCCGGCGCTCGACCGGCGCCACGACCTTGTCCGCGCCATCGTCGCGATGCTGCTCGCCGGGCTGGCGATCCAGATCAAGACGACCGCGCTGTTCGAGGGCGGCTTTCTGGGCCTGTGGCTGATCGGTCGCATGATCGGTGCGCGCAGCCCTTTTCCCCGCTGGTTCATCACCGCCAGCCTACTGGCGCTCATCGCCCTGCTCCCCACGCTGGCGGTGATGATCGGCTATGGCGCCATCGGCCATTTCCCCGAATGGTGGTTCGCCAATGTGCAGTCGCAATTCCTGAAACACGGCGCGCCGGGCCCTGCGCTCCTGCGGTTGCGCGAAACGGCCGCCCTCAGCGCCCCGATCCTGATGCTGATCGGGTTCGGTCTTTGGCAAATGACGGGACGGACGATCAACCGGCTTAGCCGCTGGCCCGCGGATGCCGTCTTTCTCGCGGGCTGGGCCACAGCCTGCGTGGTCGGCACGCTCGCGATCGGGGGATATTGGGCGCATTATGCCCTGCCGCTGGTGGTGCCGGCATCAATCCTGGGCGCGCAGGCTTTTGCCATGCCGCGCTGGGGCCGGTTGGGCTTCGCGCTGTTCGCCTTCTACCCCATCGTCGATGCGACCGCGCTGGACTATATCGCATCCAAGGACGAACGGGCGCACGTCGCCGCGACACTGGCAGCGATACCCGATGACGTAACGCGCCGCTGCCTGTTCATCTATCAAGGCCCGGTAATCTATTACCACCTGAAGCACGCCTGCCTCGTCACGCGCTTCGCCTTTTCCGACCATTTGCGCTCCGCCGCCGAGGCCGATGCGCTGGGCGAGAATGCCGCCACCGCCCTGCGCGCTGCACTCGCCCGCCGCCCCGGCACGATCCTCGATGTCGCGGGATCGACGTGGAAGGAGCCGAACCTTACCAATGATGCGATCCTCGCCGCCGATCTCCGCCGCCATTACACCGCGATCGCCCGCCTGCCGCAGGAACATTACCTCACCGGCAGGGAGTGGCTGGTCGTGTGGCGGCGCAACGATCTGCTGACGCCCGGCGAGCTGCGGAAATTTGGTTAGGCAATTGTCAAACCTTACCGCCTATCGCTGCTGGTCGAGCATGAAGGATTTTACGGCATGAGCGCATTTGGGCGTCGCCCGGGCACGACATCGGGACCGGGCAGCAGGCCCGCTTTTGGCGTGGCGCGCCCGATGCAGGGCGGCGGTTCACCCCGTCCCGCCGATCAGGAATCGGGCGGCGAGCAATTTCCGCCGCTGCCGATGCCTGGCGAAAGCGCGGATGCCCTGGCCCCCGTGTCGGCTGGTGCCGGCCCCGGCGCGAACCACGACGCCCTGCAACGCCTTGCCGATCGTCAGGCGACATCGGGCGATGCCGGCAACTCCAAGGTCGAGGGTTTCGAAAGCTCGATCCACAAGATCAAGGAACAGGTCCTCCCGCGCCTGCTCGAACGCGTCGATCCCGAAGCGGCGGCGACACTGAACAAGGACGAGCTGGCCGAGGAATTCCGCCCGATCATCGGCGAAGTGCTCGCCGAGCTGAAATTGACCCTCAACCGCCGCGAACAATTCGCGCTGGAAAAGGTGCTGGTCGACGAACTGCTCGGCCTCGGACCGCTTGAAGAATTGCTCAGCGATCCGACCATCACCGACATCATGGTCAACGGGCCGGACCAGACCTATGTCGAGCGCAAGGGCCAGCTGGTGCTCGCACCGATCCAGTTCCGCGATGAGGAACATCTGTTCCAGATTGCGCAGCGCATCTGCAACTCGGTCGGCCGCCGCGTCGACCAGACCACGCCGCTCGCCGACGCGCGCCTCAAGGACGGGTCCCGCGTCAACGTCATCGTGCCGCCGCTCAGCTTGCGCGGCACCGCGATCTCGATTCGTAAATTCTCCGACAAGCCGATCACGCTCGACATGATGGCCGGCTTCGGCTCGATGAGCCCGAAAATGGCGACCGCGCTGAAGATTGCGGGCGCGAGCCGCTTCAACGTCGTCATCTCCGGCGGTACGGGTTCGGGCAAGACGACGATGCTCAACGCGCTGTCCAAGATGATCGACCCGGGCGAGCGCGTGCTGACGATCGAGGACGCCGCCGAGCTTCGCCTGCAACAGCCACACTGGCTGCCGCTCGAAACGCGCCCGGCCAACCTCGAGGGCCAGGGTGAAATCAGCATCCGCGATCTCGTCAAGAACGCGTTGCGTATGCGCCCGGATCGCATCATCCTCGGCGAAAACCGTGGCAGCGAGTGCTTCGACATGCTCGCCGCGATGAACACCGGCCATGACGGATCGATGTGTACGCTCCACGCCAACTCCCCCCGCGAGGCGCTGGCGCGTATGGAGAACATGGTGATGATGTCGGACATCAAGGTGCCGAAGGAAGCCATTTCCCGCCAGATCGCCGATTCGGTCGAACTCATCATCCAGGTCAAGCGCCTGCGCGACGGCTCGCGCCGCGTGACCAACATCACCGAGGTGATCGGCATGGAAGGCCCTGTGATCGTCACGCAGGAACTGTTCAAGTTCGAATATCTCGACGAGGGCGCGGACGGCAAGATCGTCGGCGAATATCGCTCGATGGGCCTGCGCCCCTACACGCTTGAAAAAGCGCGGCAGTTCGGCTTCGACCAGGCATATCTGGAGGCATGTTTGTAAGAGCGGAAAGACTATCCGCCCCGACCGTCACCCCGGACCCGATCGCCGCGCTTGCCCTTGCGCCACGTGCGCGAGAAAAATCCACATCCCGCCAAGATCCGTGTTCCCCCGCGCCGGCGGAGCGGACTTGTCGGAAGGGGATACGCAGCGATCAGGTCCGGCGTGACGGCTATTGGCCAACGCGCCACCCTCAAAACCTAGGGCCGCAAAGCCGCGTCGTCCCGGTCCTTGATCTCGTCATCGTCGACCGCGCCATTCTCGAAATCCTGCTGCAGATCGTCCTCGTCATCGTCATCCTCGTCGGTGACATCCTCGTTACCGTCGTCGCCGACCTCATCGCTCGACATTTCGAGATCGTCCTCGTCGCCGTCCTCATCGTCGCCGACATCGGGGGACAAATCAGTCATGATCGTGCCATCGGTCGGCCCGTCGCGCGACACCTCGAGGATTTCGGCACGCTGGCTCTCGTCATAGCCGTCTTCGTCGAAGCCGTCGTCGCCCGTGCCTTCACCGGGAATCTGGTAGCCGCCCATGGTC
The DNA here is from genome assembly GCF_025363195.1 of Sphingomonas sp. GTDB lineage: Bacteria > Pseudomonadota > Alphaproteobacteria > Sphingomonadales > Sphingomonadaceae > Sphingomonas. The sequence continues at coordinate 14,012 of NZ_JANYEK010000208.1, read as the reverse complement.
ATGTCGCTTCTCCGTGGCTCCCGCGGGACTGCGGGTCTTGCCGGATCGAACAAGCGCGACAGGCCGACGGTTCCGATGCCTTGCGACGAATTGCGTCTAGATGGGACGGAACAACCGCCCGCGCTCGGCCAGCGCGACCACGCCCAGCGCGAAAATCCCTGCGATGAAGAAGCCGAGATACAGCGGCACCGTGGTCCCGTTATAGCTCTGCCCGATCAGCGCGCCGAGCAATGCCCCCAGCACCACCGTCACGAACCCCTGCACGCTGGACGCGGTGCCGGCGATATGCCCCATCTTCTCCATCGCCATCGCGCCGAAATTCGACGTGGCGAGACCGAAACACGCCATCATCAGCGATTGCAGCAGGACGAAGGTCCATAAATTCTCGTGTCCCGACCAGGTGATCGCCAGATGCGTGCCCGCGATCAGCGTCAGCCCGACCAGCGCCGAATGCGAGATGCGGCGCGTGCCGATCTTCATCACGATGCGCGAATTGAGCAGATTGGCGATCGCCATCGCGCCCGCCGTCGATGCGAACACCGGCACGAACAGATCGGGCCGCTTGAAGGTATCGAACACGATCTGCTGGATCGAATTGATGAAGCCGTACAACCCACCGAGCAGCCCGACGCTCGCCACCGTATAACCCAGCGACATGCGATCCGTCAGCGTCAGCCGCCAGCCCTGCATCAGCCGGGCGACGGAGAAGGGTTGCCGATCTTCCACGCGCTGCGTTTCGGGCATGCGCCGCCAGAACCAGGTCAGCGTGATCACGCTCATCAGCGCGATGCCCCAGAAGATCGCGCGCCAGTCGCCGACCAGCAAAATCGCCTGACCGAGCAATGGTGCCACGATCGGCGCGGCCATGAACACGATCATCGCCAGGCTCATCACCCGCGCCATCGCCCGGCCGGAATAACAATCCCGCACCAGCGCCACCGTCACCACGCGCGATCCCGCTACCGCGACGCCGCCCGCGAACCGCGCGACCAGCAGCAGCACGAAACTGCCCGAGAAAGCCGCGACGATGTTGGCGACGACATAGGCCGCCAGCGCGATACCGAGCACCGGCTTGCGTCCATAGCGATCCGCCAGCGGGCCGTGGACGAGCTGCGCCAGGCCGAACCCGATCAGGAACACGGTGATGACGAACTGCCGCTCGTTATCCGCCGCTACACCCAGCGATGCGCCGATCGCGGGCAAGGCGGGCAGCATCGAATCGATCCCGAGCGCCGTCAGCGCCATCAACGCGGCGATCATCGCGACGAATTCGCGGAAGCCGAGCGGCGGCGTGTCCGATGGGCGGACCGTGTCGACAAGATCGGGAGCGGCGTCTGGCATATCCATGATGATCGCGCTCTTCGCAGATGCAGCACGATCCGTCACCCCTGCGCACGCGTCAAATTCGCGGCGCAATGCGCCGCGTACGGAACGGACCTGACCTCCCCTGACCGGATCTCACCCGACCTGACTTGACCTCAATCCTGGCGAGGCTTAGTGTGTTGCTGATATACAGCACCCGGAGACTCCGCCATGATCCGCCCGCTCGCTTTCTCGCTCACCCTTGTCGCCGCCGCCTCCCTCACCGCCTGCGACAATGGGAAGGACGGTACGTCGATCTCGATCAACGCGACCGATACGGACGGCAACTCCGTCGCGCTGGTTGACGGCAAGACCGGGCAGATGTCGCTCAACGTTCCAGGCTTTTCGGGCAAGATCACCCTGCCGAAGATCAAGCTCGACGCCGATAATTTCGATATGAACGGCGTCCACCTCTATCCCGGATCGACGATCAGCGGGATGAATGTCGACGCTCGGGATAATGGTGGCAAAGAAAAAGACAGCGGCGTCGTCAAGGTCAATTTCGAGAGCCCCGCAACGCCGGACACCGTGCGCGGCTGGTTCCTCGAAAAACTGAACGGCAATGCGAAGTTCAAGGTGAAGGAAGGCGGCAACGGACTGATCGGCACGACCGACGAAGGCAAGCCGTTCAAGCTCGATCTGGCGCCGGACGGCGCGGGAAAATCCAAGGGCGTGATCATCCTGGGCAGCTGAGCGCGCGCACATATACACGCCGGCCGCCCTGTTCGGATCGATGACGACGCGATATGCTACGCCGTCATTTCGAAACGGAACATACGCAATGCTCGATACGCCTGCCGCTCAGGTCCCCGCTCTTTCGCTCAAGGATGAGGCTGCCGATCCGACTGCCTTCGCCGCCGCGCTCGGTGGATCGTTCGAGCGCTTCGGTTTCGCGGTGGTATCGGATCACGGCATTTCAGACGTTCTGATCGAACGCGCCTGGGCCGAGACCAAGCTGCTGTTCGAGCTGCCCGATGACGAGAAGCGTGGCTATCATGCGCCCGGCGGGGGCGGGGCACGCGGCTACACGCCGTTCAAGACCGAGATCGCCAAAGGGGCGAGCGTCGTCGATCTCAAGGAATTTTGGCATGTCGGGCGCGAACTGCCCGCCGGACATCGCTTCGCCGAACAGATGGCGCCGAACGTCTGGCCGACCCGGCCAGCGGGCTTCAAGCCGGTGTTCCTCGAACTGTTCGCCGCGTTCGACCGCGCCGGCGACCGGCTGCTTTCGGCGATCGCGCGCCACCTGAAGCTCGATCCGCACTGGTTCGATGCGGCGGTCGGCGACGGCAACAGCGTGCTGCGCCTGCTCCATTATCCGCCGATCCCCGCCGATGCCGAGGGCGTGAGAGCCGGCGCGCATGAGGATATCAACCTCATCACCCTGTTGCTCGGCGCGGAGGAGGCCGGGCTCGAGCTGCTCGGCAGCGACGGCAAATGGCTCGCGATCAAGCCGCCGGCTGGCGCGATGGTCGTGAACGTCGGCGACATGCTGCAACGCCTGACCAACCATGTCCTGCCCTCGACCACGCACCGCGTCGTCAACCCGCCCCCCGAACGCCGCGGCCATTCGCGCTATTCCATGCCCTTCTTCCTTCATCCCGCGCCTGATTTCCTGATCCAGACACTGCCGGGCTGTGTGACGGCGGCGAACCCGAACCGCTATCCCGAACCGATCACCGCGCACGATTACCTGTTCGAGCGGCTGGTCGAGATCGGGCTGGTCAAGAAATAACGCCATCCTTCCCGACACGGGGAAGCATGCGAAGCATGACGGAAGGGCGCCAGCCGGCAACACCCCGCTTGGCGCGAGCCCCCTCCACCACTTCGTAGTCCCCCTCCCCGTTTCGGGGCGGATTTGCGTTGCGCTCGATCCTCCGTTGCCGCTAGGCGCGCGCTGGAAGGGGCTGACCAATGACCAAACCGTTACGCATCGCGCTCGCCGGACTCGGCACGGTCGGCGGCGGCGTGGTGCGCCTGCTGGACACCAATGCGGCGCTAATCGCGCGGCGCGCCGGTCGCCCAATCGAGATCGTCGCGGTCTCCGCGCGCGACCGCGCAAAGGATCGTGGCGTCGATCTGTCGCGCTTCGAATGGGTCGATGACGCCACCGCTCTCGCCAGCCACCCCAACGCCGATGTCGTGGTCGAGCTGATCGGTGGCTCGGACGGCCCCGCCCTCACGCTTGCCCGGGCGACGTTGAGCGCCGGCAAGGGTTTCGTCACCGCCAACAAGGCGATGATCGCGCATCACGGTCTGGAACTCGCGCGCGCCGCCGAACAGGCCGAGGCCGCGCTGAAGTTCGAAGCGGCGGTCGCGGGCGGCATCCCCGTCATCAAGGGCCTGCGCGAGGGCGCGGCGGCAAACGAGATTGCGCGCGTTTACGGCATCCTTAACGGCACCTGCAATTTCATCCTGTCGAAGATGGAAGCCGAAGGTCGCGACTTTTCGGAGGTGCTGGCCGAGGCGCAGGCGCTCGGTTTCGCCGAATCCGACCCGACCTTCGATATCGACGGCATCGATGCCGCGCATAAATTGTCGATCCTCTCCAGCATCGCGTTCGGCACGCAGCCCGCGTTCGGCGGCGTGGTGGCGAGCGGCATCCGCCACGTCATCGCCGCCGACATCGCCGAGGCGGCGGCGCTCGGCTATCGCATCCGCCTGATCGGCATCGCCGAGGATGGGCCGCATGGCCTTTTCCAGCGCGTGCATCCACATCTGGTGCCGGTCAGCCATCCGCTCGCGCACGTCACCGGTGCGACCAACGCGGTGGTGGCAGAGGGCAATTTTGTCGGTCGCCTGCTGTTCCAGGGTGCTGGCGCGGGCGACGGCCCGACCGCATCCGCGGTCGTCGCCGATCTGATCGACATCGCTCGCGGTGAATATGGCCCGGCCTTCGCCATGCCCGCCGATGCGCTGGCCGAACATCAGCCCGCCGATGCCGGCGAACGCCGCGCCCGCGCCTATGTACGCTTCACCGTCGCCGACAAGGTCGGTGTGCTGGCCGAAATCGCCGCCGCGATGCGCGATGCGGGTGTGTCGATCGAAAGCCTGATCCAGCGCGGATCGGGCGGCGAGGATGGCAGCGTGCTGGTCGCGATCGTCACGCACGAAGGCCCGGAACGCTCGGTCGCGCAGGCGCTGGAGAAACTGCGCGGATCGCAGAGCCTGACCGGTCAGCCGATGTGGATGCACATCCTAGGGTAGGATGACGCTCGCTGGCGGCGGTTCGTCGAGCAGGATCGGCACGCGACCGGTCTTGTCCGGCTTCCTGGCGAACACGCGCTTGGCGACGTCGACCGCGCCCACCACGATCGGCACGATCGGTGGGCCGAACCCGACCTGGCACCCACCCAGCCGCGTCGCACAGGGTGAATCCTGCGCGGCAAGCGCCCCGGATGCCCGCATCTCGGGATTGGACGGCTTTGGCCCTTTCGGGATTACTTCGTTCGGATAGGGCAGCTTTTGCGACGGCAGCGCCTCCCCGCAGACCACGATATTGTCCTGATCGCTCTTGTCGGTTGTCGCATCGACACGGTGGCACGGTTCGTCTGGGATCGGTTCCAGGATCGACCACGAACTGGTCGCCGGTTTATGCGTTGCGACCGCGGGTACGGCCTGGAGCAAAAGAAGCGGCAGTAACATAGTCCCGATGATGCTCGGCAAACGTGGCCAGATTCGGGCGAAGCCTCACGTCGAAGCCGTTATCTTCGCCACGCCCAGCTTCGGGATTTCGATCGCCGGGCAGCGGTCCATCACGACCCTCAGCCCCGCCGCCTCGGCCCGCGCAGCAGCCTCGGCATCGATGACACCCAATTGCATCCACACCGCCTTCGCGCCGACCGCGATCGCCTGATCGACCACGTCCCCGGCAGCGGCGGAATTACGGAAGATATCGACGATATCGATTCGGTCGCCAAGCTGGGACACGTCGCGAAAGACGAACTCGCCGTGGATATGTTCGCCGGTGATCTGCGGATTGACCGGGATCACGCGGTATCCATGATCCTGCAAGGTCTTCATCACTTGGTAAGAGGGCCGATCGGGCCGGTCCGATGCGCCGACCAGCGCGATGGTGCGCGCGGAGTCGAGCAGATCCTTGATATCCTCGTCACGGGTTAGCGGCATGTCATCCTCCAGCGGGCGGCCAAATCACGTCAGCCACGCATCCACCTTGGCCGCCACATCCCTGAACGCGGCCGCCTCCACCCCGTTCCCGGCGACCGGCGGCGTGCCCGCATCGGACAAGGTGCGAATCGCGATATCGAGCGGGATGCGCCCGAGGAAAGCGATCCCCAATTCCGCTGCCGCGGCCTCCGCCCCACCTTTGCCAAACGGATCCGACACCTCGCCACACTGCGGACACGCATATCCGGCCATGTTCTCCACGAGGCCGATGATCGGCACGCCCGCCTTGACGAAGAAATCGATCGCCCGCTTGGCATCGATCAGCGACAAATCCTGCGGCGTGGACACGATCACCGCACCCGCGGGCTTATATTTTTGCACCATCGTCAACTGCACGTCGCCCGTGCCGGGCGGCAGATCGACCACCAGTACATCCTGATTGCTCCAGTTCGCATCGAGCATCTGGCCGAGCGCACCGGCCGCCATCGGTCCGCGCCACGCCACCGCCTGGTCCGCCGCGACCAGCATGCCCATCGACAGCAGGGGCACACCGTAGGGCGTGGACACGGGCTGCAACTGCTTGTCATGCGCGGTCGGCTTGCTGCCCGCCACGCCCATCAGCATGGGCTGCGACGGACCGTAGATATCGGCATCAACCAGCCCGACGCGCCGCCCCAGCGCGTGAAGCGCGAGCGCGAGGTTGGTGGAGACCGTGGACTTGCCCACGCCGCCCTTGCCGCTCGCGACCGCGATGATGCGGCGCGACGTGCGCTGGCTGGTCTGCGCCACGCGCACGGTATCGATTCCCGGCACGGCCAGCGCGGCGGCACGAACCTCCGCCTCCAGCGCGTCCCGCTCCGCCTCGTTGAGCCCGCTGACATCGAGGATGATGCTGGCGCGATTCGCCTCCTGCCGCGCCGTCGCGCGATCCCCCGCCACGCGCTCCAGCGCGCCTTCGATTGTAATATTGTGTGCCATCGCCGCGCAGATAGGGCCGTTAAGGGTGCTTGCCACTGTTTTTCGTAAAGGACGCCCCCTATAAAGACTGCATGACGATCCTCACCGGCTGGCTCCAGCGCTTCAATATTCATTTCTCCGATGCGCCGAAAAGCCCCTGGGGCAATGGTGGCGGCTCCGGCGGCGGCTCCGGCTCTGGCGGCGGCAATGATGGCGGCGGACCGCGCAATCCCTGGGCCGTGCCGCCTGGCGGCGCGCGCGGTACCAAGCCGACCGCCCTCGACGAATTCCTGCGTCGGGCGCGCGGCACCGGGGGAGGCGGTGGTGGCGGTGGCGGCTTTCCCGGTCTTCCCGGGTCGCCGGGCGCACGCAACCTGTGGTTGATCGGTGTCGGCCTGATCCTGCTCGCGTGGATCGCGTTGACCAGCATCTGGCAGATCGGTCCGCAGCAGCTCGGCGTGGTGACCACGCTCGGCCGCTATTCCGATACGCTGAAACCGGGTATCCGCCTGACGCTCCCCGCGCCGTTTGCCAACGTCTTCAAGGTCGATGTGCAGAACATCCAGACGGACGATTTCCCGACCGGATCGGGTGGCGAGAATCTCGTCCTGACCTCCGATCAGAACATCATCGATCTCGCTTATTCGGTGCGGTGGGATATCTCGAACCCGCAGGATTATGTGTTCCAGATCGCCAATCCGAAGGAAACCGTGCGCGCCACCGCCGAGAGCGCGATGCGCGCGGTAATCGCGACCACCCCGCTCGACGATGCGATCGGCTCCGGTCGCGGTGCGGTCGAAACCCGCGTGCAGCAATTGATGCAGGAAGTGCTCGACAGCTATAATAGCGGTGTGCGCATCCGCGGCGTGGCGATCCGCCAGTCGCAAGCGCCCAATGCGGTGATCGACGATTTCAAGGCCGTGTCGGCCGCACAGCAGGCCGCGCAGAGCAACATCAATCTCGCCCGCGGTTACGCCCAGCAGACCCTGGCTTTTGCGCAGGGTGAGGCGACGTCGTTCGACAAGGTGTACGAGCAATATCGCCTGGCACCCGAAGTGACCCGCCGCCGCATGTATTACGAGACGATGGAGGCCGTGCTGGCCAAGAGCGACAAGACGATCGTCGAGGCACCCGGCGTGGTGCCGTATCTGCCGCTGCCAGGCGTCGCGCGTGCGCTGCCGGAAGCCGCGCCCGCTCCGGCCAAGCCGACCCCCGCTCCGGCGACGGGAGGTGGCCAGTGAACGTCCTCCGCAACCCGATCGCTGCGGGCATCGTCACTCTTCTGGTGCTGATCCTGATCGCCGGCACGGTCAGCATCGTGCCCGAAACCAAGCAGGTCGTGGTGCTGCGCTTCGAACAGCCCTATCGCACGGTCAATCGCTGGCAGCCGAACCAGCCGTTCGGCAGCACCGGCGCCGGCGTCATCGTGCGCCTGCCCTTCGCCGATCGCCTGGTATGGGTCGACAAGCGCGTCCTCGATGTCGAGCTTGAGAATACGCAAGTGCTCTCGACCGATCAGCTGCGCCTTTCCGTCGATGCATTTGCCCGCTTCCGCGTGGTCGATCCGCTGAAGGCGGTCGTCTCGACCGGCAGTACCAGCGACACCGAGGACCGGATCATCGCGCAGCTCAGCCCGCTGCTCGGCTCGGCGCTGCGCAACGAACTCGGCAAGCGACCGTTCGCCGCCTTGCTCAGCCCGGAGCGCGGCCAGGTGATGGATAACATCCAGGCCGGGCTGCAACGCCAGGCGAGCCAGTATGGCGTGCAGATCGTCGATGTGCGCATCAAGCGTGCGGACCTGCCGGACGGCAGCCCGCTGGACAGCGCACTGCAACGCATGCGCACCGCTCGCCAGCAGGAATCGGCGACGATCACCGCGCGCGGCCAGCAACAGGCACAGATCATCCGCGCCGAAGCGGATGCCGGTGCCGCGAAAATCTATGCCGAAGCGTTCAACAAGGATGCGGACTTCTACGATTTCTACCGCGCGATGCAGTCGTACCGCTTCACCTTCGGGGCGAATAACGACGGCAAACCCCGCGGTAATACGTCGCTGATCCTGTCGCCGAACAACGCCTATCTCCGCGAATTCCAGGGTCGCGGTAAATAAGGGACGATACTTTCACTCCATTCATATTCAATCGCCGTTCAGCAATAACCGGCCAATACAAGCCGCATTGCTCCCCCGGCAATCGAGAGGAAACGACCCACGTGCGATATGCTTACGCTATCACCGGTGCCCTGCTTCTGAGCGGCACAGCAGCGACCATGATCTACCATCCCGCCGCGTCGGCGCAGGTCGCGCAGAACGAGCCGGGCGCGATTCAGGCGACCGCGCCCAAATCCGGCGCGCCGATGAGCTTCGCCGATATGGTCGCCAAGCTGCAGCCGGCGGTGGTCAACATCTCGACCACGCAGAAGATAACGCAGCAGGCCCAGCCCAATCCGTTCCAGGGTACGCCGCTCGGCGACCTGTTCGGCCAGTTCAACGGCCAGGGCGGCGGTGGCAGCGGACCGGTGACGCGTGAGGCACAGTCGCTAGGCTCTGGCTTCATCATCTCGCCCGATGGCTATGTCGTGACCAACAACCACGTCATCGCGCCCGGCGCGAAGGGCGCGACGGTCGAATCGATCAAGGTCATCATGATCGATCGCAAGGAATATACCGCCAAGCTGATCGGTCGCGATCCGGCGTCCGATCTGGCATTGCTCAAGATCGATGCGACCAACCTGCCGTTCGTGAAGTTCGGCGACACGCCGACCGCGCGCGTCGGCGATTGGGTGCTGGCGATCGGTAACCCCTTCGGCCTCGGCTCGACCGTGACCGCCGGCATCGTCTCGGCGCTGCACCGCGCGACCGGCCAGCCGGGCGCCTATGATCGCTTCATCCAGACCGATGCCTCAATCAATCAGGGCAATTCCGGCGGCCCGATGTTCGATCTCAATGGCAATGTCATCGGCATCAATTCGCAGATCATCTCGCCGACCGGCGGCAGCGTGGGTATCGGCTTCGCCATTCCCGCCGAAGACGCCAAGCCGGTGATCGACACGCTGCGCAAGGGCGTCGCGGTGAAGCGCGGGTATCTCGGCATCGGCATCCAGCCGATGAGCGAGGATATTGCCGCCGCTCTTGGCCTGCCCAAGGATCGCGGCGAGATCGTCTCGCGCGTCGAGCCGGGCGAAGGTGCTGCCAAGGCCGGCCTCAAGCAGGGCGACGTCGTCGTCCGCGTATCCGGCAAGGATGTCACGCCGGATCAGACGCTCAGCTACCTCGTCGCCAATCTCGCGCCGGGCAGCAGCACGAAGCTGGACGTGATCCGCGACGGCAAGCCGCTCGCGCTGACCGCGACCATCGGCACGCGTCCGACCGAGGATGCGCTCGCCGCGCTCAACGGGAGCGGCGATGAAGAGAGCGACGGCCTGCCCAGCCAGAACGATCAGCAGACCGGCCAGGCCGGTGCCAATGCCCTGGGCGTGCAGATCGTCCCGCTCACGCCCGCCATCGCGCGCAATCTCGGTCTCGAAACGACGGTGCAGGGCGTGGTGATCGCCACGGTCGATCCGTCGAGCGACGCCGCCACCAAGGGCTTCAAGCGCGGCGACGTGATCGTCTCGATCAACCGCGTACCGACCCGCACGGCGAACGACGTCGCCAGCGCGATCGCCGCCGCGAAAGCGGCTGGCCGCGACCAGGTGCTGGTGTTCCTCCAGCGTCCGCGCGGCGTGGGCGGATTTTTCGCGATCAAGATCAAGAAGTAAGCCCAAAAGTAAGCCCAGAAGAAATTACGAGCTCCTGATCCTCCCCGGCGTATGCCGGGGAGGATTTTCTTTGTCCGCAACAGGCAAGCGCGCGATCAGCGCCCCAGCCACGTGGGAGCGATCATGGCGAGCGGACGTATTTTGCTGCGCCTCGGTCGCGCGAACCTGCAGCACCTCGAACTGAAGCGCGCCCACCGCCACGGCCCGATCGCGGGCGTGATCGGCTCCGGTAGGACGGTGACGCTGCAGGGGATTATCGGGGGATTATCGGGGGCTTTTCGGAATGCGGCGTATCGTACCTCGTCGCGGACGCGATGGACAACCCGTCGGGCCTGGCGATGGCTGGTTCCCACCGCCAAAACCTCCGAAATCTTCGCCGCCCCGCGCGGCGGAAATCGGCGACACGGACTGGTCGTACAGCGACAAAATCCGCTGCGATTCCTGGATCTGCCCGGCGAACGGGCCGCCCGATCCGCACCACCGTCAGCGAAATGGGGCAGGTGAGTCCCGGCCAAGCGAATCCCGCCTTTCGCGTTCCTCATCATAGGCCTAGTCTGCGCGCACCCCCAATGCGCAGGACCATGTCATGACTTTCGAAACCACCACCGACTGGACCGCCGTCGGCGAGGCCGAACTGGCCGATGTCATCACGCTGCGCCGCGCGATCCATGCCGATCCGGAAATCGGGCTGCACTGCCCGCGCACGACCGACAAGATCAAGGCGGCGCTGGCCGGTCTGCCGCTGGAGATTCGCGACAGCATTTCCACCACCGGGTTCGTCGCGATCCTGCGCGGCGGGCGCGACAATGGCCGCACCGTGTTGCTGCGCGGCGATCACGATGCGCTGCCGATGCAGGAGGAAACCGGCCTGCCCTTCGCCAGCCAGGTGCCCGGCGCGATGCACGCCTGCGGCCATGATTCGCACACCGCGATGCTGGTCGGCGCGGCGCGCGCGCTGTGTGCGCGCAAGGACGATCTGCCGGGCACCGTCGTCTTCATGTTCCAGCCGGGCGAGGAGGGCTATCACGGCGCCCGCTTCATGATCGAGGACGGGTTGCTCGCCAACCCCGCGCCGCAAGCCGCGTTCGCGCTGCACATCTCGCCCAACATGCCCGCCGGCGTGTTCGTCAGCCGCGCCGGGCCGCTGCTCGCCTCGACCGATGCGATCAACATCACGGTGCGCGGCGCGGGCGCGCATGCCGCGATGCCGCAGGACGGGCTCGATCCGATCCCCGTCGCGTGCGAAATCGTCACCGCGCTCTCCACCTTCGTCGCCCGCCAGATCCCCGTCACCGACCCCGCCGTGCTGTCCATCACCAAGATCACCGCCGGCTCTGCCTATAACATCGTGCCCGACGCGGTGCAGATGATCGGCACGCTCCGCACCCTCTCCACCGCCACGCGCGTGAAGGCGCGGGAAGGGTTGGCGCGGATCGTCGAACATGTCTCCGCCGCGCACAATTGCGTCGGCGAATTGCGCATCGACGACGGCTATCCCGTAACGCAGAACGATCCCCGCGCCGTGGCGATGATCCGCGATATCGCAGTGCGGCTGGGCGGCGACGAGGGCTATGTCACCATGCCCGCACCGATGATGGGTGGCGAGGATTTCGCCTATGTCCTGCGCGACATTCCCGGCGCAATGGCCTTTGTCGGCGTCGCACACGAAGGCAGCGACCCGCGCACCAACCCGCCATTGCACAACACCAGGATGACGATCGACGAAAGCGTCATGGCCAAGGGCGTGGCGATGCACTGCGCGCTGGCCGATGCATTTCTGAACGACGGGCTCGGGGAATAGAAGCGTTCGAGCGCCGCGAGCGACCCTGTTCGGCGGTCTGTCCTACAGCCTGAACTTGTGTCAGGGTCGACGGATGTCGAACTCCTACCTGCCATCCGGCGTGCTCGGTCAGCCCCTGCCCCCCTCGCCGAGGCAGACCGGCGAATGTTGACACGCTCCACAAAAAGGCCGCCGGCGTGTCAACAGTGTCAACAGTGTCAACAGTCGCGGACGAACCGGGCCACCTCCGTCGGGGTACCGCGTTGAGATTGAGGTGTTTTCCAATTCGCCCGGCAACCGTTCGATGGCTGGCGGAATTCGGCCCATACCCGACCGCACATTCCCAATTCCCCCAACGATCGGCGACAGAAGCCGACCGGAGACCGCGATGACCAGCACCCCCGCACCCCGCCCGCTCGCCGAACTCACCTTGCGCGGAATTATCCTCGGCGCGCTCATCACGGTGCTGTTCACCGCCGCCAATGTCTATCTCGGGCTCAAGATCGGGCTGACCTTCGCCACGTCGATCCCGGCGGCGGTCATCTCGATGGCGATCCTGCGCTTCCTGCCCAATTCGAACATTCTGGAAAATAACATCGTCCAGACGATCGCATCGGCAGCGGGCACGCTGGCGGCGATCATCTTCGTGCTGCCGGGCCTGATCCTGGTCGGCTGGTGGAGCGGCTTTCCGTTCTGGACCACGGCGTTCGTCTGCATGGTCGGCGGCATCCTTGGCGTGATGTTCTCGGTCCCGCTGCGGCGCGCGCTCGTCACCGGATCGGACCTGCCCTACCCGGAAGGCGTGGCGGCGGCGGAAGTGCTGAAGGTCGGCACCGAATCAGCTGGCGGCGACGTCGAGAACGCCAAGGGGCTGCGCGTCATCCTGTTCGGGTCGGTCGTATCGGCGGGCTATGCCCTGCTCGCCGCGATGAAGCTGGTCGCGACGGAGGCGACCAAGAATTTCCGTGTCGGCGGCAGCGCGAGCGGGGTTTCCGGCAGCTATTCGATGGCGCTGATCGGCGTCGGGCATCTCGTCGGCCTGTCGGTCGGCGTGGCGATGTTCGTCGGGCTGCTGATCGCCTGGGTCGGGCTGGTACCATATCTGACGGCCGGCAACCCATTCACCGCGCCACTCGACACCGTGGTCAGCGATGTGTTCCGTGGGCAGGTCCGCTTCATCGGCGCAGGCACGATCGGCGTCGCGGCGATCTGGTCGTTGCTGCGCATCGTCGGGCCGATCTTCGGCGGGCTGAAATCGGCGATGGCCGCGTCGCGCGCGCGATCCGCGGGGACCACCCTCGACCTTACCGAGCGCGATCTGCCGATCGGCATCGTCGCCGCCGCGGTGTTGCTGACGCTGCCGCCAATCGCATGGTTGCTGTGGAATTTCTCCGCTGGCGGGCCGGTACACGAATTTCCGATCGCGGTGATCGGCGGCACGCTCCTCTTCATCCTCATCGCCGGCGTGCTGATCGCGGCGGTGTGCGGCTATATGGCGGGGCTGATCGGCGCATCGAACTCGCCGGTCTCGGGCGTCGGCATCCTCGCCGTGCTCGGCGCGTCCTTATTGCTGGTCGCAGTGTTCGGCCACAATGCCGATCCGGCCCGCGCCAATGCCTTGGTCGCCTATGCCCTGTTCACTACCGCGATCGTCTTTTCGGTGGCGACGATCTCCAATGACAATCTTCAGGATCTGAAGACCGGCCAATTGGTCGGCGCGACGCCGTGGAAGCAGCAGGTCGCCTTGGTGTTGGGCGTGGTGTTCGGGTCGCTGGTGATCCCGTTCGTACTCAATCTGTTGAAAGACACGCTGGGTTTCGTCGGCATGCCGAATGCCGGGCAGAACGCGCTGTCGGCTCCGCAAGCGGCGCTGATCTCCAGCCTGGCCAAGGGCGTGCTCGGTGGCGATCTCGACTGGAGCCTGATCGGGTCGGGCGCGCTGATCGGCGTGCTGGTGATCGCGCTCGACGAAATCCTCGGCCGCACCGGCAAGATGCGCCTGCCCCCGCTGGCCGTCGGCATGGGC
>NZ_JANYEK010000164.1 GCF_025363195.1 Sphingomonas sp. | reverse complement strand
GTCGTCTTCATTCCCGTCCATCCTTCAGATCGGGAATAGCTTAACACCCTGTCCAGTTTTCCGGGACCACCTCAGTCTACCCGTTGTTCGTCCGCGGAAAAGGCGCAAGCCTTGGCGCTTTTAGTCACTGGTTCTTCGATCTGATCGTCACCCTGACGACGTTGAGCCTGGTCACCGCGCTCGGCGTATCGAACACGTTCCTGGTGTATGCGGATATTTCCCTGGTCGCAGTAGCTTTCGAGTATTTCCTCGTTCCCGAAACCTTCGGCCAGAGCCTCGAGGAGATCGAGCACAGGCTTAGCGAACGGCGCTTCTATCACCGAAGCTGGGCTAGGCCGGCCGGATGACCCCCCGACAGGCAAGGCGTCCTGTCGTCCTGGTCCGCTCTCACGATATGAAGTCATTCGACGATCTATGGCGGCTTTCGACCGCTTCATTGTTTGATCCATCCGGCCCATCGGCCCGATGGATCGATCGGCACCACGGACTTCGGACGGCACGCGCACGGTGCCGGCATGCTTCGATCGACTGTGCTGCTTCGATGCGCTTGAGGACGAACGCCATGGACATGGCCGCTTCCTCAGCAGCGGCATCGGTGCGCGACCCGGTCTTCTCTTGAAAGCGTAATCGGCGTTCAGCCGACACCTGAACCCACAGCCGGCCTGGGGCACCGCACAGGCTCGCGCGTTCGTGGCTTCTGCTTCATTCGTCATCACCGATCTTTCAAGGCGACCTGCCAGCGCTCTCAGCCGAATATCATGCCGTCGAACAGCTTGCGCGCGGTGCGCAGCATGGCGGCGCCAACGACGGTGCCGTGCTCGTCGAGGTCAATGACGCAGCTAGTCGCGCCACTGGGATGCTCGACATCGAGCGTTTTAGAGCGTCCGTCCGGCACCACCGCGAGGGCATGGGCGGGCGACCCGTCGAGCAGGCACGCCGTCGCGACGCTAACTGCGCCGAGCACGCCGATCGAGGCGTGGCACCGGTGCGGGATGAACGATCGCACGCTGATCGCCCCCCCGTTACGCGGGGCGGCGATCAACATCATCTTGGGCACCGATTGTTCGGTAACGTCGCCAAGGTTCATCAATGGCCCGGCCTTGCGCCGGATCGCCTCGATCCGCGCCTTTAGCGTATCGTCAGCATCCAGCGTCGCGCAATCCCCGTAGCCGGTGATGCCGACATCGGTCGCGCGCAGCACCACACACGGCATGCCATTGTCGATCAGCGTCAACTCGACGCCATTGACGAAATCGACCGCGTTGCCGGTAGGCAGGAGTGCACCGCAACTCGACCCCGCGATATCGGCAAAGGCCAGGGGGATCGCCGCCGCCGTGCCAGGAACCCCGTCGATCCGCGCGTCGCCCTGATAGGTCACGGCGCCGCCCGGCGTATGCACGCTCGCGGTGGCGAGCTTGCCGGTGTTGACCATGAAGATCGACACGGCCGTCGTGCCGTCCACCGCGTCGACCAGACCGCGTTCGATCGCGAACGGACCGACACCGGCCAGCATGTTGCCGCAATTCTGCGAATCGCTGACGATCGCCTGATCGACGAAGACCTGAAGGAACAGGTAATCGACGTCCGCACCATCACGCATGGAGCGCGAGACGACGGCCACCTTGGAGGTCAGCGGATCGGCGCTGCCCATCCCGTCGATCTGGCGTGGGTCGGGCGAACCGAACGCACGTAGCAGGAACGCATCGCGCGCCTTCGTATCGGCCGGCAGATCGTCGGCGAGAAAGAAGCCGCCCTTGGACGTGCCACCGCGCATCCACATCGCACGGATACCGTCAGCGCAAAGGTCGTCAGACATAAGTCAAACCTTTGACGGCCAGCCGCTTACGCATCGCATAGATGTCGAGCCCGAGTTCGCCGTTGGCCATCCGATCACGCTTTTCCGTCTCGCGGGCCTCGCGGGCCTGTGCTTCGACCAGGACACTGGCCGCGTCGCCGCGCCGCACGACGCACACGCCGTCGTCGTCGGCGACGATCACATCCCCCGCCTCGATCCGTTCCCCGGCGCACACCAGCGTCACGTTGACCGAGCCCAGCGTCTCCTTGACCGTACCTTGCGCAAAGACTGCCCTGGACCACACCGGAAACCGCATTTCGGTCAGGTCGCGCACGTCGCGCACACCCGCGTCGATGATGAGGCCGCGACAGCCTCGTGACTGCGCGGACGTGGCCAGCAGGTCGCCAAAATAGCCGTCCTCGCACGGCGAGGTCGGCGCGACGACCAGGATGTCGCCGTCCTTCACTTGTTCAATGGCGACGTGCATCATCCAGTTGTCGCCTGGCGGAACGGACACCGTCACCGCAGATCCGGCGATGCGCGCACCCGGATAGATCGGGCGGAGACGGCTGGCGAGCAGACCGATCCGGCCCTGCGCCTCATGAACGGTGGCAACGCCGGCCCTGGCGAGACCGTCAATGACTGATAGTTCGGCGCGTTCGATCCGGGTGATGACGCTGGGCATCTTTGATTCTCATTCCTCTACTGACTACCGTTCCTAGGAACCTTCAACGCCGCCAACACAAAACGAATTTGCGCACACGACATAAGCTGTGCTGAGGTCCCAGCTATGCCGATGCTTCGCGAATTCAACCTGCGTCATCTCGACGCCGTCGCTACCGCCGCCCGTCTGGGAAGCATCAGTGCCGCCTCGCAGGCGATGAACCTGTCGCAGCCTGCCCTGACGCAGGCGGTCGCTAAGGTCGAAGCGCTGCTTGGGCACCGCCTTTTCGACCGCCAGCCCGGCGGTGTCGTCGCGACGGAGGCAGGCCGGCTTATGACCGGTCGGATCGAGCGCGCACTGGCCTATGTCTCGCGGGGCGGGCGAAACGTCCGACGCGGAGCGCGCCTGCCTCCGCTCCCGAACATCGAGCGTCGCATCACGCTGCCACAGTTTCTGGCGCTCATGGCGGTCGATCGCGCAGGCAGCTTTGCGCTGGCCGCCAAACACACCGGGCTGTCCGAACCCGCCGTCCACCGCGCCGCGCGTGATCTCGAACATTTGCTGGGCGTTGCATTGCTGGTCCGTCAGGGTCGCACGGTCCAGCCGACCGCGGCCGCGACACGGCTGTTGCGGTTCGCCAGACTGGCACAGGCCGAGCTGGAAGCGGGGTTCGACGAGCTGACAGCCTTGCATCTCGACGGCGCCGGGCGGGTCACCGTGGGTGTGATGCCACTGGCGCGCGCGATCCTGCTACCTCAGGCTCTTGCGCGTTTTGCCCGCGTCTATCCGGTCGCCACGGTCACGGTCCTGGAGGGGTCCTATATGGAAATGCTGTCGGCCCTGCGCGAGGGCACGATCGACATGCTAATCGGCGCAATGCGCGAGCCGCTGCCGGTGGCCGACATCGTGCAGGAGCCGTTGTTCGACGACGATCCCGTCATTGTTGGACGGGTGGGCCATCCGTTAGTTGCCGAACCGGGTTTCGCGTTTTCTCGCCTATTGGATTTTCCGTGGGTCATCGCCGGACGCGGCGCACCGGTACGGCATCGGTGGGAACAGATGTTCGGAGAGCACGGTCTGAAACCGCCACTCCCGCGGATCGAATGCGGGTCGGTGATGGTGGTGCGCGGGCTGATGCTGGAGGACGATTGGTTGACGCTCATGTCGCGCGACCAGTTCCTGTTCGAAGAACGTGCCGGACTGTTGAGCGGAATCGCCGGAACAGGCTCCGCGCTTCGCCGACAGATCGGCATGACCACCCGCGACGAGTGGCGCCCGACGCGGCTTCAGCGCGAATTCCAGGGCGTCTTCCGGACCATCTGTTCCGAGCGGACCTCAGGAAAAGCAATGGACGGGCAGCCGTTTCGATACGCGCGATACATGCGGCGCGGCTAGACCGTGGGCGTGCGATCGCTGGCACTTCGGGTTGGCAAGACCTGCGTCGATGTTGTCGTTTACAGGAAAGTGCTGCATGATCATCGATTGCCACGGCCACTACACGACCGCGCCTGCAAGCCACGACGCGTGGCGTGATGCACAGGTCGCGGCCATCGGGTCGGGCGGCGACATCGATCCTGCCTATCCCGCGATTTCCGACGACGAGATCCGCGAGACGATCGAGGCGAACCAGTTGCGCCTGCTGCGGGAGCGCGGCGCGGACATGACGATCTTCTCGCCGCGCGCCTCTGCGATGGCGCCGCATGTCGGCAGCGAGGAGGTGGCGCATGTCTGGGCACGGCGATCGAACGACCTCATCAAACGTGTCGTCGACCTGTATCCCGACGTCTTTGCGGGCGTGTGCCAGTTGCCTCAGTTCGCCGGGATCTC
>NZ_JANYEK010000135.1 GCF_025363195.1 Sphingomonas sp. | reverse complement strand
GGAATTGAAGATGCTCGACAAGTTCGTGCGCGGCCATACGACGGCCCGCTTCGGCCCGGTGCGCGAGGTGGAGAAGACGCTGGTGCTGGAGATCGCGTTCGATTCGATCCACGAATCGAAACGCCACAAATCCGGCGTCGCTATGCGCTTCCCCCGCATCGCCCGGATCAGGACCGACAAGCCGGCGGCCGAGGCGGACACCGTGGCGGGACTGAAGCGACTGATCATCGCCGGGTAAACCTTACAACGAAAGGCCGCCGAGCCTTCGCGACCTGACGGTTCCTCCTGATCGGTCGTGATGTGTCGCAGGCGATGGCGACACTTGCGCGGCAGCGCTGGCGCAACGATCTGCCGATCATTTGGAAACCGGCGATCATCATCGCCCAGATCGCTGGCTCCGCCACCGCCGCGATTTCGAGCGGGACGGTGTCGAACTATTACCACGCGACGCCAAACGCGGGGGCAGGCACCCGCATCGCCCATAGAGAGATCGTATGGTTGCCAGCAGGCAGTGGGACGGTGAAGCCCCGCGCAGTACGCAGCGTCTCCGGCTCGGCGGACACATCGCCGAAATGACGATCGGTCCGCGGAACGATGCGCATCGCCAGGGGATACCACCGCACCCGATCCGAATGGCCGATATTTTTGGTAACGCCGATCGAGAGAAGCCGAAGGTCGCCAGGGCCTGCACCACACACGAAAAACCCGGCGGGCCATGAGGCTCGCCGGGTCTGTCTCGTGTCGTCTGAACCGAAGGCTTACGCGATCGAGGTCAGGTTCACCGCAGCATGCTTGCCGCGACGATCGACTTCCAGTTCGAATTCGAGCCGGTCGCCTTCGTTGAGGCTGGTCATGCCACCACGCTCGACGGCGGAGATGTGCACGAACGCATCGGGCTGTCCGTCATCGCGCTGGATGAAGCCGAAGCCCTTCATCGCATTGAAGAACTTGACCGTACCGGTCGCCTTCTCGCCGGTCAGCTGGCGCTGTGGAGCGGCACCGAAGCCGCCGCCTGCGCCCGCACCACCGCCACGCGGTGCGCCACCGGGGGCAGCATCACGCTCACGCGGCGGACCGCGATCGGTCACTTCCATCGGCTCGCCATCGATCTTGAGGTCGGTCGCCGAGATCCGGCCACCGCGATCGACGAGCGTAAAGCCCAAGGGCTGACCTTCGGCCAGACCGGTCAGGCCGGCTTGCTCGACTGCGCTGATGTGCACGAACACATCCTCGCCGCCATCATCGCGAACGACGAAGCCGAAGCCCTTTTGGCCGTTGAAGAACTTGACGATGCCGGTGCCTTCGCCAACGACCTGGGGGGGCATGCCACGGCCTGCGCCGCCGCCACCCGGGCCGCCGAAGCCGCCACCACCACCGCCGCCGCTGCGGAAACCACCGCCGCCGCCACACCGCCGGAGCGATCACCGCCGCCACCGCCGCCGCCGCCGAAACGGTCACCACCGCCGCCGCCGCCGCCGCCAAAGCGATCACCACCGCCAAAGCTGCTGCCGCCGCCGCTGTTGAAATCATCGCCGCCGAAACCGTCGCGCTTGTCGCGGCCACGCCCACCGCGGTCACCGCGGCGTCCTTTATCGAAACTCATGCCCTGTTCGTCTTCCCGGTTCGCCAAACTTGCCTATCGAAACCGAACGCCAGGCGAAAAGCGCGGGTCTCCGGGCACCAAACCAATCGTGCCACCGAGTCGGTCTAGCTTAAAAACGCCCATGCCGCGAACGAATTCGTCCAAATTGCGGCACGCCCCGTAACAGATACTTGCGCAGGCGTTGCCCGAACGGCACAGGTTCGGCCATGTCGATCCTCACTTTGCTGTCCGATCCCGCCGTCTGGGCCGCGCTTGCCACGCTGATCGTGATGGAAGTCGTGCTCGGCATCGACAATCTCATCTTCATCTCGATCCTGTCGAACAAATTGCCCGAAGACCGGCGCGGCCAGGCCCGCAAGCTCGGCATCGGGCTCGCGTTGATCCTGCGGCTCGCCTTGCTCACCGCCATTGCCTGGATCGTCGCGCTGACCGCGCCGGTGTTCGATCTCGGCATCGTCGGACCGCTCGGGAGCCACGGCGAGCCTACGTTCGAGACGGCCTTTTCGTGGCGCGACCTGATCCTGATCGGTGGTGGCCTGTTCCTGATGTGGAAGGCGACCAACGAGATTCACCACAGCGCCGACGCAAGCGAATCGGACGAGTTGCTCGACAAGAAGAAGGTCGTGCAGCTCACCTTCACCGCCGCGATCGTCCAGATCCTGCTGCTCGATGTCGTTTTCTCGATCGATGCGATCCTGACCGCGGTGGGCATGACCGAGCATGTGCAGGTGATGTACGTCGCGGTGATCGTCGCGGTGCTGGTGATGTTGCTCGCCGCCGATCCGCTGGCCAATTTCATCAACCGCAACCCGACGGTGGTGATGCTGGCTTTGGGCTTCCTGCTGATGATTGGCATGGTGCTGATCGCCGAGGGCTTCGGCGCGCACGTCCCCAAGGGCTATATCTATACCGCGATGGGCTTCTCGGCCGCGGTCGAGGGGCTCAACATCTGGTCGCGCCGGTCGCGCGAACGCAAGGCGGCGGCGAAAGCGACCCGTCACTGAGTGGTGCCATTGAGCGGTGCCATTGAGCGTCGGGCCTTTCACGGCTAGGCGGGGCAAATGACCGTTTATCTCCATGAAGAAGATCTGCCGGCCGGCGTGTTCGCCGAAGGGGCCGATATCGCCGTCGATACCGAGACGATGGGCCTGCTGACCCCGCGTGACCGGCTCTGCGTCGTGCAATTGTCGGATGGCGGGCCGGACGAGCATCTCGTGCGCTTTTCCGCCGGCAGCGATTATGCCGCGCCGAATCTGCGTGCCCTGCTCGCCGACAAGGGCCGGGTGAAGCTCTATCATTTCGGGCGTTTCGATCTCGCGGCAGTAAAATATTACCTCAAGGTCGATGCGACGCCGGTCTATTGCACCAAGATCGCGTCGCGGCTCGTGCGCACCTATACCGACCGACACGGCCTGAAGGAGTTGGTGCGCGAATTGCTCGGCCAGGATATCTCCAAGGCGCAGCAATCGTCCGACTGGGGCAACCCGACATTGTCCGAGGCGCAGAAGGATTATGCCGCCTCCGACGTGCGCTTCCTGCACCGGCTGCGGGACGAACTCGACCGCCGCCTGGCGCGCGAAGGCCGCACCGAACTGGCACAGGCGTGCTTCGATTTCCTGCCCCACCGTTCCGACCTGGATCTGGCCGGCTGGCCCGAAACCGATATCTTCGCACATGTTTGATGCCGCGCATCAGCGGTGCCAGCCCGCTTCCCCGTCCGTCTGGCACCGCGCCTCCAACGAGAACATCCATGTCTGAGATCGCCGCCCAGGTCCGGTCCGAACGGCAGATCTGGGCCGCGCCGGGCAGCAGCCACGATCGGCTCGTGCGGGCCTCGGGCGTCGCTCTGCCGGTGGCGATCGGCGTGCTGGCCGCGTTTCTCGTCATGGCACCGCTGACGATGCGCGGCGACGTGTCCTTCCTGCTCGACAAGAACAAGGTCGAAGTGGCGCAGGAACGGCTGCGGATCCAGCAAGCGAATTATCGCGGCGAGGACGGCAAGGGCCAGCCCTTCGCGCTGACTGCCGGGTCCGCGATCCAGAAGAGTTCCGCCGAGCCGATCGTACAATTGCGTACGTTGTCCGCCGCGATCCGGCTGCCCGATGGCCCGGCGAGCCTGATCGCCAATCGTGGCCGCTACAACATGACCACCGAACAGGTGATGATGGACGGCCCGGTCCTGTTCAAGGCGGCGGGCGGATATCGGCTCGACACGCAGGATTCGACCGTCGACCTGAAGACCCGCAAGATGCAGAGCGGCGGCGCCGTCACCGGTACCGTGCCGCAGGGCAAGTTCAGCGCCGATGCGATGAAGGCCGATCTGGAAACCCATGTCGTGACGCTGGATGGTAACGCCCGCTTGCGGATCGTGCCGGGAAGGACGAAATAGCCGCCATGTCCACTCCTGTCCGTCTCATGCTTCCCCGTTTCGTGGTCCTGGCCACCTTGCTGTCCGTCGGCGCGCTATCGGCTCACGGTGCGACGGCACAGACGCGGCACAATTCCAACGCGCCGATCGACTTCGGGGCCGACCATATCGAGTTGCAGGACAAGGCCAATCGCGCCCTTTTGTCGGGCAGCGTATCGGTCAAGCAGGCCGAGATGACGCTCACCTCGGCGCGCATGACGGTGTCCTATACGGGTCAAGTGGTCGACGGCAGCCCGCAGGTCTCGCGGCTCGATGCAACCGGGAACGTGGTGGTATCACGGCCGGACCAGACGGCCCGCGGTAATTTCGCGGTTTATGATCTCAACCGCCGCGTCGTGACGATGCTCGGCGCGGTCACGCTGACGCAGGCCGGCAATACGGTGAATGGCGGGCGGCTGACGATCAACCTCGATAATGGGCGTGCGGTGATCGACGGATCCTCGGTCGGCAGCACCCGCATCAACGGCGATGGCACGACGACCACGACGCCCGGCGGGCGCGTCACCGGGCGCTTCTCCGTACCCAAGCGCGACCAGCCCGCGACGAACTGATTCGACGGCTAAATCGATCGGACGATCGGCGGCCAATCGGTGAGCGTCTCCGCTTCGCCCTTTCAACCGGCGTCCGTCTGCGGCATTAGGCATGCACGAAGCCTGCCAAATTGCTTTTGGTAAGCTTATGCTAACCCTAAGATGCGAGCAGTCGAGCAGATGACCGACACAGCGATCCTCGAAGCGATGCCGCCGATCCACGAAAAGCCCGCCGCACAGGGGCTCGCCGTGGTGTCGATCGCCAAATCCTATGACAAGCGCGTGGTGCTGACCGACGTGTCCGTCACGGTCGGGCGCGGCGAGGTGATCGGTCTGCTCGGGCCCAACGGCGCGGGCAAGACGACCTGCTTCTATTCGGTGATGGGGCTGGTGAAGCCGGATTCGGGCCGCATCATGCTCGATGGCGACGATATCACCGGCTTGCCGATGTACCGCCGCGCGATTCTTGGCCTAGGCTATCTCCCGCAAGAAACCTCGATCTTCCGCGGCCTGTCGGTCGAGAAGAACATCCTGACCGTGCTCGAACTGACCGAGCCAGACAAGGAGGCGCGCGCCGCCAAGCTCGAAAAGCTGCTCGGCGAATTCGGCCTCACCCGGCTGCGCGATGCGCCGGCGATGGCGCTGTCCGGTGGTGAACGCCGCCGCGCGGAAATCGCGCGTGCGCTGGCCGCCGAACCATCGATCATGCTGCTCGACGAGCCGTTCGCCGGCATCGACCCGATCTCCATTTCCGATATTCGCGATCTCGTCTGCCAGCTCAAGGATCGCGGCATCGGCGTATTGATCACCGATCACAACGTGCGCGAAACGCTCGAAATCGTCGACCGCGCCTACATCATCTATGACGGCCGCGTCTTGTTCACCGGGTCGCCGGCCGAACTGGTCGCCGACGCCAATGTCCGCCGCCTGTATCTCGGCGAAAGCTTCTCGCTCTGACATGAGCCTCGCGCCGCGCCTCGATCTGCGCCAGTCGCAATCCTTGGTGATGACGCCCCAGTTGCAGCAGGCGATTCGCCTGCTCGCACTGTCGAACCTCGAGGTCGAAGGCTTCATCGCCGAGGAGATCGAGCGCAACCCCCTGCTCGAATCCTCCGCGCCGGAGGATGACGGCCCGTCGCTCGACCGCGAACCATTGCAGGATTTCGCCCCCGAACAGCGCAGCGAGCCCGCCACCGCCGACCAGCTCGTCATGGGCGGAGACGCCACCGGCGAAGCCTCGCTCGACGTGGATTTCACCGCCGAAAGCTTCCACCATGACAGTCCTTCGGATGGCGCTGGGATGGACGGCTCGCTCGGCCTGAGCGGCACCGGCAGCGGTGGCGGTGCACTGGGCGAAGACGGCCCCGATTTCGATTCGTTCGCCGCCGGGGACATGACGCTGGCCGAACATCTGCTGGCCCAGGCCGGTCCGGTGGTCGACGGTGCCGATGCGTTCATCGCCGCGCACCTGATCGACCAGATCGACGAATGCGGCTATCTCCATGTCTCGCTGCTGGAGATCGCCAACCGCCTAGGTGTGCCGCTGGCGCGCGTCGAACATGTCCTGTCGATCATCCAGACCTTCGAACCGACCGGCGTGGGCGCGCGTGATCTGGCCGAATGCCTGAGATTGCAGGCGATCGAGGCGGACCGCTACGACCCCTGCTTCGCGCGACTGATCGACCATCTCGATCTGTTGGCGCGCGGCGAACTCGCCCGGTTGAAGCGTATCTGCGAAGTCGATGACGAGGATATGGCGGACATGATCCGCGAGTTGCGCGGTTACGATCCCAAACCCGGCTGTCGCTTCGGCGGTGAACCGGTGCAGGCGGTGACGCCCGACATCTTCATCGCCCACCGCAAGATCGGCGGCAAGCAGGGCTGGGGAATCGAGATCAACGCCGCCACGCTGCCGCGCCTGCTGGTCAATCGCGGCTATTATGTCGAATTGTCCGGTGGGCAGCAGGACAAGGCGAGCAAGGCATGGCTCGGCGAGATGTTGGCCAGCGCCAATTGGCTGGTCAAGGCGCTCGACCAGCGCCAGCGCACGATCATCAAGGTGGCGACCGAGATCGTCAAACAGCAGGAGGCGTTCTTCCTCCACGGTGTCGCGCATCTGAAACCGATGACGCTCCGCCAAGTCGCCGACGCGATCGAGATGCACGAATCCACCGTCAGCCGGGTGACGAGCAACAAATACCTGTCCTGCGCACGCGGGCTGTTCGAACTGAAATACTTCTTCACCAGCGCGATCCAGTCGTCCGAAGGCGGCGACGCCGTCTCGGCCCAGGCGGTGAAGGCCGCGATCCGCACGCTCATCGTGGGCGAAGGCAACACGATCCTGTCCGATGATACCCTGGTCGAGCAACTCAATGCCAAGGGCTTCGACATCGCCCGACGCACCGTAGCCAAATATCGCGAAGCGCTCGGGATCGGCTCTTCCGTGCAACGCCGCCGCGCGAAGGCGCTGGGGCGCGCCGGTTGACGCCTTGCCGGTCGCCGCGAACCGGGCTTTATGCCCGACGCGGACCAGAAACTGGGGAGTGGATATGATCATCGTCACCGGCAGCGTCACCGCGCGGCCCGAAACCTTCGAGGCGCTGCTTCGGGCCAGCCTGGATCACGTCCACCGCTCGCGCACCGAAGACGGGTGCCTGGTCCATTCGGTGTACCGGGATTGCGAGAATCCCCTGCGCCTGTTCTTCTACGAACAATGGCGCGATCTGGCGGCGCTGCAGCGGCACGGCAAGGTTGCGGGATCGCTGGCGTTTCTCGGCGAAATCCGTGATTTCGCCGCCTCCAGCGAGCGCATCACGATCCACGAGACGATCGCCGACTAGGGAAGAATGCGCTGCCAGGCCGGATCGCCGCGCACGTCAAGGCGGCAGAGCCCGCGCAACCCGAAGCGCATCGCATACGCCAAAGCGCGGCGATCATAATCGGCGCCGTTCGGATCGGCGAAATCCCAGAACGGTGGATTGAAGGTCGAGAAGCCGTTGACCGTCGGCAGCGTCAGCATTTCGGACAACACCATCGCATCGACGTTATGCGCATAAATCAGGTCGTTGCCGACGCCGCTGGTTCCCTGCGGCACATGCAGGCGGCTGGCTCGGACGTAAAAGCTTTGGCAGTCTGCCGGCGGCTTCGGTACGGCGGCCAGCATCGCCTGCTGCTCGCGCCGGTCGAGATCGACGCGCCCGGTGGCACTGGTCTGCTCGACCAGCGCCAGACCGGCCAGCAGGATCGCCAGCCGCCGCCGCGGCCAGCGGCTCAGCCAGATCGTCACGATGAAGATGACCGGCACCAGCAGCAGGATCTGGAAGCGCCCGACCACCCGGATCGCCCCGGCCCCGGGCACGATCGCATAGACGATCCGCCACAGGCTCTCCGGCCACAGCCGCAGCATCAGCACCCATGCGATCACGATCGACAGCCCGATCCACCACAAGGGCTGCGGCAATCGCCCGCGCCGCGCCGCCAGGATCGCAGCGATCGCGATGCCGAACACGATCGGCGTCATGGCAAACACATCGTCCGGGTTGAGCGGCAGGGTCGGGATCAGCATCTTGCGGATCAACGCGAAAAACGGCTCCCAAACGATGTTGGCCGGGCCCGGATAGATCAGCTCGATCGGTGTCAGCGTGCCCCGCCGCACGACATCGTAGGCATGCATGCCGGTCTCCCCCGCCTTGACGAGGTAGATGGCGGCGAACGGCACCATCGCCAGCCCGCCGATCAGGACGATCGCCAGCACGGCGCGCCAGCCCCGCGTCACGGCAGCCCGCAACATCCTGCGCTGGTCGCCTGCCATGCCGATCACCGCGACGACCGCAAGGATCAGGCAAAACAGCCCGAAGAACCAGGCAAGGTAGAAAGCGGTGCTAAACCAGGCGGCGAACAGCAAGACAAACGCGGCCCCCTGCCACCATAATCGCGCAAGCGCACCGGCCCGCAAAGCCTCGATCGCGTTCCAGCCGAGCAGGACGAGGAACGGCGCGAAGGCGTTCGTGAACAATTGTCCGTGATTGGCATGCTGCTGCGTCAGATCGGCGATCGTGAACAACGTCGCGCCGAACAGCGCCCATCGAATCCCGCACCCGCCCCGCCGGCCCAGCAGCAGGTACATGCCGAAAAATCCCGCCAGCTTGTACGCCGCATGCGTGAACTCGGCGGCGGCGATCGGCGAGGCACCACAGGCCCGCGCGAGGGAGAAGATCATGCCCGAGACGAGATACCCGTCATTATACCCCAGCGTGCGCG
>NZ_JANYEK010000117.1 GCF_025363195.1 Sphingomonas sp. | reverse complement strand
GCGACGAGAATGGCGTCGCGGCCGGCTTCGACCGGGCGCATGGTTTCCGCCAAGCTCTCCAATGGCAAGACCGTGACCTACAATTGCTCGCTCGCCGGCAATGCGACGAAGAAAGCCTGCAAGTAAGACTTTAGCGACTTGGCCGGTCGTGGTGTCCGCCAGCTCCCGGAGCGGACGCCCGGCCAGTCATCTAATTAAACCGCCCATCTCTCAATAGGAGACGAGGGTGCATGCCTCGCGGGCGCGTACGCACGGGCGCGCGGGGTTGGCATAGGGTGACGGCTCGGCTAAAGCGTCACGATACTGAAACCAACCCCGAAAGCGTTGAAATTTGACCGACGAGACCATCCTCGCCGACCCTTCCGATATCTCCCCCATCTCGATCGTGGACGAGATGCGGTCGAGCTATCTCGACTATGCGATGAGCGTGATCGTGTCACGCGCCCTGCCCGACGTGCGCGACGGACTGAAGCCGGTGCATCGTCGTATCCTCTTTGCGTCGCAGGAGGGCGGCTTCGTCCCCGGACGCCCGTATCGCAAATGCGCCAAGATCGTCGGCGACGTGATGGGCAATTACCATCCGCATGGCGACAGTTCGATCTACATGGCGCTCGCCCGCCTGGCCCAGGATTGGGCGATGCGCGTGATGCTGATGGACGGCCAAGGCAATTTCGGATCGATGGATCCGGATATGCCGGCCTCGATGCGCTATACCGAGGCGCGGCTGACCAAGGCGGCGATGGCGCTGCTCAGCGACATCGACAAGGACACGGTCGATTTCGCACCGAACTATGACGGATCGCGCGAAGAGCCGACCGTGCTGCCGGCGCGCTTCCCTAATATTCTGGTCAATGGCGCGGGCGGTATCGCCGTTGGCATGGCGACCAACATTCCACCGCACAATCTCGGCGAAGTGGTCGATGCCTGCCTCGCTTATATCGAAAATGGCGGGATCACGATCGAGGAACTGATGGAGATCGTGCCCGGTCCCGATTTCCCGACCGGCGGGATCATCCTGGGTCGTGCCGGTTGCCGCTCCGCGTATCATGAGGGGCGCGGATCGATCGTCGTCCGGTCGCGCCACACGATCGAGGAATCGCGCGGTGATCGCCGGTCGATCGTGCTCACCGAAATTCCGTACCAGAGCGGCAAGAACGCTTTGGTGGAGAAGATCGCCGAAGCCGCCAAGGACAAGCGCATCGAAGGCGTCAGCGATATTCGCGACGAATCGAACCGCTTCGGCGTGCGCATCGTCATCGACCTGAAGCGCGACGCGACGGCTGAGGTCGTCCTAAACCAGCTCTGGCGGCACACGCCGGCGCAGGGAAGCTTCCCCGCGAACATGCTCGCGATCCGCGGCGGCCGCCCGGAAACGCTGAACCTGCGTGATATCATCGAAGCATTCGTCAAGTTCCGCGAAGAGGTGATCACGCGGCGGTCGAAGTTCGAACTCGCCAAGGCGCGCGAGCGGGCGCATCTGTTGCTCGGTCTCGTCATCGCCGTCACCAACCTCGATGAGGTGGTGAAGATGATCCGCAGTTCGTCCAGTCCGGCGGTCGCGCGTGCGAAACTGCTCGAAAAATCCTGGCCGATCGCCGAGATCGCGCCGTACATCCGTCTGGTCGAGGCGGTCGAGGACAAGCAGGAGGGCGACGTCTATCGCCTATCCGAAGCACAGGTCCGCGCGATCCTCGATCTTCGCCTGCATCGCCTGACCGCGTTGGGCCGTGACGAGATCGGCAACGAGCTTCAGGGCCTGGCGGATTCGATCACCGATCTGCTCGAAATCCTCGCCAACCGTTTTAAGCTGTACGAGGTCATGAAGGGCGAACTCGCCGCCGTGCGCGCCGAATTCGCGACGCCGCGCAAGACCGAGATCGCCGCCGCCGCCGATGGCATCGACGACGAAGACCTGATCGAGCGCGAGGACATGGTCGTCACCGTGACGATGCAGGGGTATATCAAGCGCACTACGCTCGACACCTTCCGCGCCCAGGCCCGCGGCGGCAAGGGCCGCAGCGGCATGGCGACCAAGGACGAGGACGTCGTCACCGAGATGTTCGTGACCAGCACGCACACGCCGGTGTTGTTCTTCTCAAACCACGGCAAGGTCTATCGCATGAAAGTGTGGCGCCTGCCCGAGGGTGGTGCCGCCACGCGCGGACGACCGATGATCAACCTGCTGCCATTGGCCAGCGACGAGAAAATCACCACCGTATTGCCGTTGCCGGAGAATGAGGACGAATGGAGCGCGCTCCATGTCATGTTCGCCACCGCCAAGGGCAGCGTGCGCCGCAATTCGATGGATGCGTTCACCAATGTGCCATCGAACGGCAAGATCGCGATGAAGTTCGAAGGTGACGATGCCGACGACCGGCTGATCGGCGTGGCCGTGCTCGATCAGGACGACGACGTGCTGCTGGCGACGCGCGCGGGCAAGGCGATCCGCTTCGCCGCAACCGATGTGCGCGAATTCCAAAGCCGCAATTCCACCGGCGTGCGCGGCATGACCTTGAAGGCCGGTGACGAGGTGATCTCGCTGTCGATTCTCCACCGCGTCAACGCCACGCCGGAACAGCGCGAAAATTACATGAAGTTCGCGCCGTGGAAGGCCGAACGCGAGGGCGTGCCCGACGACCAGGCGTTGTTCGACGATATGGTGACGCGCGAGCAGTTCATCCTGACCGTGTGCGCCAACGGTTACGGGAAATTGTCGAGCGCCTATGATTATCGCCGCACTAATCGCGGTGGTCAGGGCATCACCAATATCGACAATATTGCCCGGAATGGCCAGGTCGTCGCCAGCTTCGCGGCGGCAAAGGGGCATCAACTGATGCTTGTGACCAATCAAGCCAAGGTGATCCGCACCACGCTGGGCAGCCTGCGCGTGATCAGCCGCAACTCGGCGGGCGTGAAGCTGTTCGATGTCGGCAAGAACGAACATGTCGTCTCCGCCGCACGGATCGAGGAAACCGAGGGCGATGCCGAAATGGATGTGCGCGGCCCCGAGGATGTTCCGGCAATCGCCCCGAACGACGATGCCGACACCAGCGACGACAGTGCCGCCGGCCCGGTCGACGGCGCGTGAGCGATACGCCGACCACCGCCTATAAGGTGCTGACCGCCGAACAGATGGCCGAACTGGAGGCGGCTGGCAGCTTTGCTGGCGCGCCGGTCGATCTTGCCGATGGCTATATCCACCTGTCGACGCCCGAGCAGCTGACCGAGACGGTGGACAAGCATTTCGCCGGGCAAAGCGACCTGCACGTCGCGGCGGTCGATCTCGCTGCTTTCGGCGACATCCGCTGGGAAGAATCGCGCGGCGGGCAGCTGTTTCCGCACATCTATGGCAGCGCCCTGCTGCTGGAAACGGTGTTCGCTTATGGCCCGCTCGAGCGCGATGCGGACGGGCGTGTCAAGCTGCCGGTGGCGGGGTAATTTTCTTCCCCTGCCCTCAGCCTGATATGTGAATTACGTCAGGAGGGTGGCGGCGCTTGCCTTTCCTCAAGCGTATAAATTCACCACCTCGGCCTCCTCGCCCACCGCGTCCAGTAACAATGTGCGGTGGCAATGGCATGGGTCGCGCTCATAGCAGAGCAAAGCGCTCGGCATCTCGGCCGCCAGTTCCAGCATCTGCGCCGCCTGAACCTGCGCTTCGGGAACATCGAGCTGTTCGGCATAGACCTCGCGCAGGGTCGCGACATCGCCCTTCTTGGCCGCATCGCGCCCGCGCTTGGGCGTGCCGAGTGCCTTGAGGTGAACATAACCGATCCCCGCATCGAACAGCGACGCGGCGAGCGAGGATTTCGAGAAACCGGGCCGGCGCGATAGCGGCAAGGCCCGGACGTCGATGATCCTCTCGACCCCCGCAGTCTTCAGCGCGGTGAGGAAATCGGCCATCGTGACGGCCTCGTACCCGATGGTGAAGATCTTCATCCCAGCGAGATGGGGCGGCCCGCGCCGGCCCGCAAGCCGCGCGCCACGCCGATCGCGATCAGCGCTTGTGCCGCGAAATAGGTCGGCCAGATCAGCAGGCCGGGTAAGGACGATCCCGCGAGCGCACTGCCCTTGGCGAAGATCAACAGGTCCGAGATCACGAACAATGTCGCCCCCAGCCCGACAGTTGTGCGCGCGAAGCGGCTCGCCAGCGCGGCCCCGGCCATCGCGCCCAGCCCGAAAGCATAGAGGCCCACCCCGGCATCATGGGTCAACGCAAACCCAGCTGCGGATATTCCGCACCCCGCTCCCATTGCAGCGGCAATAGACCGGCCGAAGCGGCCACGCGGGGTGGCCAGATACAGACTGATGGCAAAAATATGCCCGATCAGGAAGGCGACCGCCCCCGCGACCGTGCCGGAGGTTTCCAGCAGCACATCACCCAGCGCGCCGAACGCCAACGCCGCGACCAGCAGATAGCCCTTGCCGGCGCGCACCTCGGCCGCAGCCCATATCGCCAGCAACGCGACGCCGGCCCCCTTCCACGCGATCAACCCGACACCGGGCGGAAAATCCCTGGCGAATTGAAAACTGGTCCCGGCGAGCAAGGCGGCAATGAGGAGCAGACGCGTCATCATCTCACGATAGCCGCTTCGCGCGCGATGCCCAGCCCTGGAAAAAAGCGCGGCGGGCAACATAATCGCCGCAAGTCCAGTGCTGAACGGTTGGCGAACGTTCGTGATAGGCGCTAACAGCCCCCAATGACACACGACATACAGGTTATCGGCGGCGGCCTCGCGGGTTCGGAAGCGGCATGGCAATTGGCCGAGGCGGGTTTCCGGGTGAAGCTTTCCGAGATGCGCGGTGCCGAGGGCGGCGAGCGGACCCCCGCGCATCATACCGACGGGCTGGCCGAACTGGTCTGCTCGAACAGTTTCCGCTCCGATGACGCGACGAGCAACGCCGTCGGGCTGATTCATCAGGAGATGCGGACACTCGGCTCGCTGATCCTGCGCGAGGGGGATATTCACAAGGTGCCGGCGGGCTCGGCGCTTGCGGTAGACCGCGATGGCTTTTCCGACGGCGTGACGGCGGCGATCGTCGGCCATCCCAACATCACTGTCGTACGCGAGCGGGTCGACGTGATCCCCACCGACGGCCCGGTAATCATCGCCACCGGCCCGCTGACCGCCGCACCGCTTGCCGCCAGCATCGGCGCCGCGACGGGGGCGGATGCGCTGGCATTTTTCGACGCCATCGCGCCGATCGTCCATTTCGACAGCATCGACATGGAGACGGCATGGTTTCAATCACGCTGGAACAAGGGTGAGGGCAAGGATTACATCAACTGCGCGATGGACAAGGACATTTACCACGCCTTCGTTCAGGGCCTGGTCGATGGCGAGAAGACCGAATTCCGCGAATGGGAAAAGGACACGCCCTATTTCGAAGGCTGTATGCCGATCGAGGTGATGGCCGAGCGCGGGCCGGAGACGTTGCGCTTCGGGCCCATGAAAGGCGTCGGTCTGGACGATCCGCGCACCGGGCGCTGGCCTTATGCCGTGGTACAGTTGCGGCAGGACAATGCGTCGGCCACGTTGTGGAACATCGTCGGCTTCCAGACCAAGCTGAAACATGCCGAGCAGGTGCGGCTGTTCCGTACCATCCCCGGTCTTGAAAATGCCGAGTTCGCGCGGCTGGGCGGCTTGCATCGCAACACCTTCATCCGATCGCCCGAATTGCTCGATCCGACGCTGCGCCTGAAATCCATGCCCAACGTGCGCTTCGCCGGGCAGATTACGGGGTGCGAGGGCTATATCGAGAGCGCGGCGATCGGCCTGATCGCCGGGCGCTTCGCCGCCGCAGAGCTGAACGGCGAGACCCTGACGCCGCCGCCGGTCGCGACCGCCTTGGGCGCGTTGCTGCATCACATTACCGGCGCGGCGGAGGCAGCGACCTATCAACCGATGAACGTCAATTTCGGCCTATTCCCGCCGATCCCTGGCCGGACCAAGAAGGCCGACCGCAAGAAGATGTATACGGATCGCGCGCGGGAAGCGCTGGGGGAATGGCTGGCGGCCTGAAAGCTCCCTTTTCGTCCTGAGCTTGTTGAGCGGCATCGACGCCGGACCAGCATAGTTTGGACCCGGTCAGCCTGACCGGTTCTTTGGCGGTTGCGTCAGCTATCCTCCGGCTCAGGCTTCGCGGCCGCCGGCGGGCACGGCGTCCTGGGGCGTTGCGCCTTGCGTTTCGGCGCGGTGGTGGCGAATTCCGCTGCGGTCATCACGCCGGACTTGTCCTTGTCGGCTTCGGTGAATTTGGTCGTGGTCTTCACCGCCCATTCCTCGAACGAGAGCTTGCCGTCACCATTCACGTCCAGCTTGGCGAAGGCCTTGCGGCGGGGGGCGAGATATTCCTCGCGCGTGATCTGCGCGTTGCGGTCCTTATCGTAACGGTTGAAACGTTTCTCCTCGCGCGTCTTCGCACTTGCTTCCGGCACGGTGTCGGGCAGGCGTTCGTCCAGCTGCCCTGGCACAGCGATGGGCGCGGCGGGCAAGGGGGAATCCGACCGCGCCGGGCTCTTGAACAGCAACACGCCCGCCGCCACCAGCAACAACGCCGCCACTCCGCCCGCCAGATAGCGCCACATCAGTAAGTCCCCCGTCATTTCCCAAGGAGGAAGCTATCGACTTTGTCGCGCTTGCGAAAGTCTATCGTCCGGTCATTCGGTGCCACAATAGCCGCCCGACCCGATTGGGCGCGCCACGCCGGATCGGCTGCCCGAGCGGCACCGCGAGATCCATCCGCGCCAGATGCGCCATCGCGCCCAGCGCCCGCGCCTTCGCGCTCCACCGGCCCTTCGTCGCCGCTGCCAAGGCCAGCTCCGCCAGCGCTGCAGCGCGTGACGCCACCGCGTCATCCCCGACATGCCGCGCCAAATCGGCCAGCGCCCAACCCCGTCCCGCCGGTGCCACCGGATCGCCCGGCTGCGCGCCGAGCAACGTCCCGATCGCCCCGAACAGGATCACGCCGCGCAGTGCATAGCCTTCCAGCGTCGCGTCGTCGGGCGTATCGGAATCGAGCAGCAGTTGCCAAGCGTCGATCATACCAGCCAGCAGCGTCCCGCTGACGCCGCGCGGCAGCACCTCCGCGGCCAGCGCGCGCAATACCGGTTCGGCTGGCGGCGGCGCGGTATCGAGGTTGATCAGCGCCTCGTGCCACCAGGTCAGCCGCATCTGGCCGACCATCGGTTCGCGCGTGGTGCGCAGAATCTGGCCGAGTTGATCGTCGAGCGCGAGCAACGCAGCCGTGCCTAGCCGCGCACGCGCAGACGCGTAGGACAAAACCAGCGCCCGTTCCGGATCGATCTTATCCAAAAGCGGCGCGAGACATTTTCAAATCCTTAACCTCGGCATGCGAAAGACGGGCGAATGCGGGATCATGTCATGCCGATCAAGACTTTCCTTTCCGCAAATCCCTCGGCCCCTGGCTGGGCTGGGTGGCGACACGCGCGGCGCGGCGCTGATTGAATTCGCCTTCGTCGTCGGTCCGTTGATGGCGCTGATGGTTGCCATCCTACAAACCAGCCTGACTTACTTCGCACAGCAAAATCTTGAAACCACGGCAGAAAAATCCGTTCGCCAGTTGCTCACCGGCGCGGCGCAAACGAGCAATATGTCTCAAGCGCAATTCAAGACACTGGTTTGCTCAAAGCTGCCATCGTTCATGAAGTGCGCAAATGTCATTGTCGACGTCCAGGTCGCGAGCAACTTCTCCTCCGCCAATACCGGCGTGCCGACGCTGACGTACGACTCGAGCGGCAACGTCAACAATTCCTGGGTCTATCAGCCCGGTATTCCTGGCCAGATCACCGTTGCCCGCATCATGTATGTCTGGGATGTCAGCAAGGGACCACTTGGCTTCGATCTCTCCACCCTGTCGGGCGGCAAGCGCCTGCTGATCTCGACATCGGTATTCAAAACCGAACCGAACTGGTCATGATGCGCTGGACCTGTCGATCACGCGGAGCCAGGCGGTTTGCACAAGATCAACGCGGTATCGCACTGGTCGAATTTGCTTTTGTGCTGCCATTTCTGGTTCTGCTGTTCATCGGCGGCTTTCAGTTGATGGACGCCATATCGGCCTATCGCAAGGTCGGGAACACCGTGAGAACGCTGGCCGATCTGACGACACAGAACACCACAATAACGGCTAGCCAAGCGGATGAAATTCTTGCTGCTTCCCAGCAGGTTATGGCACCATATTCCCCAGCCAGCGCGATCCTGCGGATAACGCAGGTCCAGTTCGACGCTGCGGGCACGGCGACTGTAAGCTGGAGCCGAGCATTGAACGGCACGCCCTATGTTACAGGGTCGGCGTTTATTGCGCCTCCCCAAATCGTTCAGGCCGGCAGGTATGTCGTCTACAGCGAAATTTATTATACCTACACGCCGCGCATAGCATCGACCCTGATCGGCACGATTCCGCTCAGCCAGACGATCTATATGTCGCCGCGCAACTCAGCCTTCATCGCCTACAATTGATACACCGTTGCACGGGGTCCGCCGCCATGATGTCGATTTTTCATCCGCTTAAGCGCCACTTGCGAAGCCTGCGGGACGATCGGCAGGGTAACGTTCTGATGATTTTCGGGTTTGCGCTGGTTCCGCTGACCTTCGCGACCGGGATGACCATCGATTATGCACGCGCAGCGCGCATCCAGACTCGCCTGAACGCGGTGACCGATGCCGCTGCGCTGGCCGGTGTAACACCGCAAATGCTGTCGAAAACACGGCTCGAATCCGCCGTCGCTGCAGTGAATATGTGGTACGCTCAGGCGGGTGTCTCGCAGTGCCAGGGTGGAACCGTCAATCGCGTGATTTTCAGCTCGTGCAGCGTCACCGGCTTCGGTTCTTCCGATAATGGCACAGTATGGACGGGATACGACGGGACGGTCAGGATCACGGTGACCGACAACAACGCAGTCGGCCTCAGTCGGACCATCGCCATGAGCTACACCGCCGGTTCGAGCAACATCTTCGGCAATTTGCTCAGTCTGGCATCGATCCCGATTGGCGGCACGACTACGACCAACGC
>NZ_JANYEK010000088.1 GCF_025363195.1 Sphingomonas sp. | reverse complement strand
TCAGGCTTGCTTCAACCGACCGCTTCTCGCAGCGGCATAATCAACCGGCAGCCGTTCCACTTATAAATCGCGCGGCGCTGTTCAAACAAACCGAGCCACCTCTGTCGGACGCGTCCTTGGCAGACTAAAAACCCCCGGATAGAGTCGGTTTTCCTGGCCCGAAGACGCCCGATATGCCATGTAATGCGGGTGTCAGACGTAGGCTTTTCCTCCCCTGACAAAAGCGCTCGCATCGCCGAGCTCGAAGCTGCATTGGCGTCGGTTCGCGCCGATATTTCCGCGCGCGACATCCTTATCGACACGTTGCGCGTACAGATCGTCCGCCTTAGGCGGATGCGGTTCGGCACCTCCTCGAGAGGCTGACCCACGAGATCGCGCAACTGGAGCTGGCGCTCGAATAGCTCGAGGCCGAGGCAGTCGTGGCCAGCATAAAGCGCGCCGATCCCGTCAGCGTAGAGCGGGCTGCACCCATTCGAGCCCTGCCGGCACAGCTGCCGGGCGAGGAGCAGCGGATCGAACCCGAACACGGCTGCTGGACCTGTCCGGAGTGCGGCGGCGCTTTGCACCCGCTGGGTCAGGACAGCGACGAGATGTTCGACGCTGTGCCCCTCAAGTGGCGCGTCGTGCGCACCATCTGCTCCAAGTATAGCTGCCGGGTTTGCGACAAGGTCGTGCAGGCCGCCGCCCCGGGGAAGGCAATCGCGCGTGGCAAGGCAACGTTCGCAACGCTGGCCCATGTCGTTGTCGCCAAGTTCGATCATCATCTCCCGCTCTATCGCCAGGCAGAGATGATGGCGGCACAGGGGATCGAGCTGGATCGCTCGACGCTCGCCGGCTGGGCCGGCCAGGCATCCGCGCTGCTCGATCCGATCGTCAGCCGCATCCGCCAGGTCGGGCCGAGTGCCACCAAGATCGACACCGACGACACATCCGTGCCGATGCTCGATCCGGGCCGCAGCAAGACCGCGACCAGCAGGCTATGGGTTGGTCGCATTTCCGGCGCAAGATCTTTGACATACACACCACCAGCCCGACGCCGCTCACCACTGAACTGCTGACCCGGATCGGCAGCCTCTATAAAATAGAGGATGAGATCCACGGGATGCCACCGGCTGTCCGACGAAGAACCCAGCTGGAGCGCGCAGCGCCTGTGATCGAGGCGCTCCGCATCGCCCCCGACTAAGCGCTACGACGCCTCTCGCCCAAGCCCGAGGTCGCCAAGGCAGTCGCCTATGGCCCCAAGCGCTGGATCGCGCACACGGTTCGTCGAGGACGGCCGCCTCGAGATCGACAACAAAATCGCCGAACGCGCCAAGCGTAGCATCGCAATCGGCCGGAAGAACTGGCTGTTCGCTGGATCGAAGGCCGGTGGTGAGCGCGCCGCCGCAATCTATACCGTCATCGAAACCTGCAAGCGCAAAAGTGTCGAGCCGCAGGCCTGCATCGCCGACGTCATCGCGAAGATCGCGGGCGACTGGCCCGCATCGCGTTGGGATGAGCTCATGCCCTAGAACTGGATAGTCGACCAAGCTCCCGTTAGCATGGCGGCATAACCAACCAGATCGCGCGGATCCGCATGACACTCGACGACATCGAGCCTGCTATCTGGCGGCGCATCGAACTTCCGCTCACGGCGCCGATGGCTTCGTACTGCTCCAACCGCGCGAACACATACCACCGGGATTCGAACACCCCGCGTCGTTTTCGCTGAACTTTTTCATCGCTGGCATGGCGCGATGCACTTTTACTTTCGCATGTTACCAAACAGACGGTCGACGCGTTGCATCACGAAGGAGAGACCGCCCATGGACCAGATGCAAGTCGACCCGCGCGGACGCCCGACGAAGTTCAGTCGCAGCGCGGCGCTATCGGCACTCGGCGCGCTTGGCATTGTCTATGGCGATATCGGCACCAGCCCGTTGTACGCATTGAAGGTGGCGGTGCAGGCAGCTGGCGAGGCTCCTAATGTGGCCGCCGTAGGCATCGCCTCCCTCATCATTTGGTCACTCATCGTCGTGGTATCGCTCAAATATGCCATCCTGATCCTGCGGGCTGATAACCACGGTGAGGGCGGGGTGGTCGCGATGCTGGCGTTGCTCAATGCGCGCGAGGCGCCATCGAAAAGCTGGCGGCATGGGCTGCTAGTCCTTGGTTTGATCGGTGCAGCGCTGCTATATGGCGACGGCGCAATCACGCCGGCCATTTCAGTCCTCAGTGCGGTCGAAGGGCTAAAGGCGGACGCGCCAGCGCTGACGCCCGCAGTCCTGCCGATCACCATCGCCATCCTGATCCTTCTGTTCGTAGTTCAGTCCAAGGGCACCGGTTTTATCGGGCGGCTATTCGGACCGATCATGCTCGTCTGGTTTGCCGCCCTGGCGCTACTAGGCACGATTCAGATAGTGCATACGCCGCAGGTGCTTGAAGCACTCACGCCTTGGCCGGCGCTTAATTTCGTCGCGCACGCACCGCTAGCAGTTAGTTTTGCGGTGCTCGGCGCGGTATTCCTGGCCGTAACGGGCGGCGAGGCGATGTACGCCGATATGGGACATTTCGGCCGCTTTCCAATCCGGGCCGCATGGTTTGTGATCGCGCTGCCAGCGTTGGTGCTAAACTATCTTGGGCAGGCGGCGCTGATCGTTCGCGAACCCTCGGGATTCGCGAACCCGTTTTTTGGCCTCGCCCCGGCCTGGGCACACTTCCCGCTGATCGCGTTTGCGACAGCCGCAACCGTGATCGCAAGCCAAGCCATCATTTCCGGCGTGTTTTCGCTTACTCAACAATCGGTCCAACTCGGCTTTCTGCCGCGGCTGAATATCCTTCACACCTCGGCCGATCAGGAAGGTCAGGTCTACCTTCCGCTAGCCAATTGGCTGCTTATGGCAGCGACCCTTACGGCGGTGCTCCTGTTTCGGTCGTCCGATGCGCTGGCAGGGGCCTACGGGATTGCAGTTTCAGGGTTGATGGCGATCTCCACCTTACTTGCCGGTTTGATCGCGCTGCGATGGGGTTATCCGGCCGGCCTGATCCTGCTTGTTAATGGCAGTTTTTTGATCGTCGATCTGATTTTCTTCGCAGCAAATGCAACCAAGCTCATTGAAGGCGGCTGGTTCCCCCTGGCGTTGGCGGGCCTGCTTGCGTTCTTGATGCTGACCTGGAGAAGCGGAGTAGCACTCGTCGAGGCAGCGCGCGCGGACCAACGGGAAAACGAAGCTGATTTCATAAAGCGCCTTACCGTGCACAGCTTCGCGCGCACGCCGGGGATTGCGGCTTTCCTTAGCACCGCCAGATCGGGCATTCCCCTCGCGCTATCTCATCACCTTCGCCACAATCAGGCCCTGCAAGAGCGTGTGTTGCTGGTTTCGGTTGAGACCACCGAAACTCCGTTCGTCGCTGACGATGAGCGGGTTAAGGTGACCAAACTTGGCGACTGCATGGAGCGCGTGATCCTCAGGTTTGGTTTTATGGAGGATCTCGATGTTCCCCACGGATTGCGTTGCGCTGACCTAAAAATGAATCCGGCGCAGCTTGACGAGCTGAGCTACTATATCGGCCACGAGACAGTGATCGCTGATCCGCACATTCCAGGTATGGCGCCGTGGCGCGAGACGTTGTTCGTATCGATGCAGCGGAACACCGCCCCGACCGGAGCTTCGTTCTGCATCCCTTCCAAGCAAGTGGTCGAGGTCGGAACCGAAATTCGGATCTAATGGCGCTTTCATGGACGTGACGGGCGCCAGATGGGCAGAGGCAGGGGCAAGAAAGCGGCGACAAAGCCGCGTGAACGGCCCATTAGTGCTGCAACAGATCTTTATTGGCACCTTTTCGAAATGCCGACCGAATGCATGGGCAACGGGGTGTTCGCGATCGAGATGGATGGAGTTCGTCTTCGCCTGAGCGACCAAGACCGAGCTTTTGTCTTTAAAAATTCCCGTCCTCGTGTCTCATTAGCCGAAAGCTGCCGCATGCCAGAGAGTGATCGCAATGAGGTCGACGTTGAGGGTCATGGCGTCCTGCGTGCCGCATGGAAACGGTTAGCTGAGCATCCATTGGCTAGGGTTGGGCCGGGCCTCATTACCGGGGTCGCCGACGATGACCCCAGCGGTATTGCAACCTATTCGCAGGCCGGAGCGCAGTTTGGGCTGAACATGCTCTGGACGATGCCTCTGGCCTACCCGCTGATGTCTGCGGTCCAATCGATGTGCGCCCAGATTGGGCGGGTGACCGGCCAGGGGCTCGCGGCAAACATCAAGACCGCATTTCCACCCGTCGTTCTGCGCGCGGTCGTCCTGTTGCTGCTGATCGCCAACACCCTCAATATTGCCGCTGACGTGGCTGTCATGGGTGAAGTCGGCGAGTTAGTGACCGGCATCAACCGGCATTTCATGACGTTCGTGTTTGTCTTCGGCACGCTGGGCTTGCAAATCTTCGTGCCCTATCATCGCTATGTGTTCTTCCTGAAGTGGCTGACGCTCTCGCTGCTGGCCTACGCCGCAGTCCTGTTTACCGTTCATGTGCCATGGACGCAGGTCGCGCTTCGTACGCTCTTGCCGCAATTCGTACCTAACGCCGCCGCCGCTGCGGTTGTCGTTGGCGTCTTCGGCACCACGATCAGCCCCTATCTGTTTTTCTGGCAAGCCTCTGAGGAGGTCGAGGACATGAACCGCAATGGCGGCTCGGCGCTCGTTGTGAACGGAAGCGACGCTTCAAAGGAACTCCGCCGCATCAAGTGGGATACCTGGACGGGCATGTTCTACTCCGACGTCACCGCCTATTTTATCATCCTTGCGACCGCGGTAACGCTCCACGTGGCGGGCGTCACCGACATCAACACCGCGGCGCAAGCAGCAACGGCACTTCGCCCCTTGGCGGGAAATTTCGCTTTTCTCCTTTTTACATTGGGTATCCTAGGTGTCGGCCTGATTGGCGTTCCCGTGCTAGCCGGCTCCGGCGCTTACGCGCTGTCCGAGGCGATGGGTTGGAAGGAAGGGCTCGAACGGAGCTCCAAGGACGCCCGAGGCTTCTACAGCGTGATCGCCGTCAGCGTGCTATTGGGCTTGGTAATTCAATATTCGCCGATAAACCCGATGAAGGCTTTGTTCTGGAGCGCGGTCATCAACGGAGTGGTCGCGGTCCCACTCGTCGGAGTAATTGTCCTGCTGGCGTCTAAGAAAAGTGTAATGGGGCCGTTTACGGCGAGCCGCACGCTTGTCGTCCTCGGCTGGATTACGACCGTAGTTATGGGTGTTGCGGCAATCGTTATGCTCATTCCAGGCTAATCTGGGTTCAGCAATTCGGCTTGGTTGCCTCACGTCTAGGGCGCAATCGTTTTAGCGGGGCGCATAGTCCGCCAGCTTCGCTGCACGACATGGCTGTTCCCCGTCAGCACAAATGGCACAGATTGAGCTGCTGCCGGTCCTATGGACACTAAGTTAGGCTACATGAGCCTGCTTCTCGAAGTCCATGGGGCTGAGATAGCCCAAGGTCGAGTGCCTGCGTGTGGGATTGTAGAAGCGTTCGATGTAATCGAACACGTCCTGCCTTGCCTGATTGCGCGTGCGGTAGGTTTTGCGCGCGATCCGTTCGGTCTTCAACGAGGAGAAGAAGCTCTCCATCGCGGCGTTGTCCCAGACATTGCCCGACCGGCTCATAGAGCAGGTGACGCCATTGTCGGCCATCAGCCGCTGGAACTGCTCGCTGGTATATTGGCTGCCCTGGTCGGAGTGATGCAGCAGCGCATCGGGCTTGCCTCGCCGCCAGATCGCCATAACCAGCGCATCGGTGACGAGCTGCGCCGTCATCGTGTCGCTCATCGACCAGCCGACCACCCGCCGCGAGAACAGATCGATCACCGCGGCAGCATACAGCCATCCTTCGGCGGTCCAGATGTAGGTGAAGTCGGCCACCCACTTCTGGTTCGGCGCGTCGGCGCTGAACTGCCGATCGAGCACGTTGCCCGCGATTATCGAGCGTTCGCCATGATCCTTGGGCAGACCGCGGCGCCGCGGCCGCGCCATCAGGCCGTGCACACGCATCAGCCGTTCGACACGATGCAGGCCACATGAAAGGCCTTCGGCCAAGAGATCGTGCCAGACGCGACGCGCGCCATAAGTTCGATAGCTGGAGATGAAGCTGGCGCGGATCTTCCCTGCATACACTTCGTCGCTGCGCGACCGGGCACTTGGCGCCCGCACGAGCCAGGCGTGGAAACCACTACGCGAGACATCGAGCGCCCCGCAAAGCCACGATACCGGCCAGATCCCTCGATGCTTTGCGATGAACCCGAACTTCATATCGAGTCCCTGGCAAAGTAGGCCGCGGCTTTTTTTAGGATGTCACGCTCGGCCTTCATCCGGGCCAACTCGCGGCGCAGCCGCTCAATCTCCTGCTGCTCGGGCTTCATCTGACCGTTGCCCGGGAATGCCGACTGGGGATCAGCTTCCGCTTCGCGGACCCATTTGCGCAGCACGTTCTCGTGCAGGTCCAGGTCCCGCGCGGCCTGCGCTACCGCCACGCCCCGATCTCGGACCAACTTCACCGCCTCGAGCTTGAACTCTCGGCTGAACTTCCGTCGTTGCATTTACACCCTCCGGTTCCGAAAACACCTTATCTCGGTGTCCACGAAACCGGCAGCAGCTCAACCTTCGGACGTTGCGAAACCTATTTGATTCGCTCTTAATCAGCGGGTCCTTGGTTCGTGCCCAAGTGCGTCCACCACCTTTTCCGTGACTTAGAACTCTCTTGATGCCTGCGAAAAGTACGCATCCGGTGGGGGCCGCAGGCTGATGGATCAGGCGGCGAGCGCGGTCTGTATTCGGCGCCAATTCCACGGGAGCAGTTCGTCGAGGCGAATTGCGGGATGGTCGGCGATGCGCGCGAGCACGTCGGCGAGCTAGGCTTGCGGGTCCACGGCGTTGAGCCGGGCGGTCTGGATCAGGGTGTAGAGGACCGCAGCGCGCTGACCGCAGCGGTCCGAGCCGCAGAACAGCCAAGCGTTCCGGCCGAGGGAAACGCAGCGCAGCGCCCGCTCAGCTGCGTTGTTCGAGATACAGACCCTGCCGTCGTCCAGGAAGTGCGTGAACGCCTCCCACCGGCGCAGTATGTAGTTGATGGCGCGGGCGAGATCGTGGTTGCGCG
>NZ_JANYEK010000076.1 GCF_025363195.1 Sphingomonas sp. | reverse complement strand
CCGAATCTCGATTTCACCGCTGGCGCCCGGCGGCAGCAGCACGCCGCTTTCGACATCGCGCACGCGGACCTGGGCGGCAGGGCCCGACGCCGGCAAGCCGCCGCCTTCGATCAGCTGCGCCAAAGGCAGGCCTTCACGCTGCAGTGAGAACAGCGCCTGCACTTCGCTCGAACCGTACAGGCCGGCCAGCGGCACACCGCGTTGGCGTAATGGCGCGGCGAAATCCTCACCGCTTCGGTGGAAGGCGCCGAAGCCGAACACCCAATACCCGAAGGCGGCGATGACCATCGGCATGCGCGTGTCCTGAAGCCCGCGAAGGACGCCTGCCGCGACCGTCTGTCCGCCATCGAACAATTGGAACAGGGCGGCGATAACGAGATATTGCAGCGCCAGTGCCACGAGCGGCGCATTGGCCGGCGCATCGACATCGATATACAGGCTGAGCGCGAGGCGCGGGAAGAGCCAGAGCAGACTGGCCGTGACACCCATGAAGCCGATGCCGACACCCAGAGCGACCCACCCCGCGCGCCCGATCCAGCGATGATCGGCGGCACCATACGCCATGCCGACGCGGATCGTGGCCGCCTGCGCGACGCCGAACGGGACCTGAAAGGCGATCGCGGCGATCTGCAGCGCCAGCGCATGCGCACCGACCTGTTCGACGCCGATCAGGCCCATCAGGAAGCCGGCAGTGCTGAACAAGGCCCCTTCCAGGCTGAAGATCAGCGCGATCGGGATGCCGAGCTTGACGATTTCGCGCAACCGACTCCACTCGCTGCGCCACCAATTGCCGAACAGGCG
The DNA here is from genome assembly GCF_025363195.1 of Sphingomonas sp. GTDB lineage: Bacteria > Pseudomonadota > Alphaproteobacteria > Sphingomonadales > Sphingomonadaceae > Sphingomonas. Next base: position 18,760 of record NZ_JANYEK010000076.1, on the reverse strand, counting down.
ATAGCGGCGGATCTTGGGGTCGATGACGAGGATTGCGATATAGGCCAGCATCATCGCGACGCTGGTGATCACGCTGGAGATCGCCGAACCTTGGAGGCCGAGTGCGGGAAACCCGGCATTGCCGAACACCAGAAGCCAGTTGCCGAGCAGGTTGACGAGCAAGGCCAGCGCCGTGATCGCCGTCGCCCAGCCGGGTCGCCCGAGTGCCGAGGCGGTGACGCGCATCGCCGCGCTGGCGACCGAAGGGATCATCGCGAACAGCAAGATGTGCAGGAATGCACCCGCATGCGCGGCGACGACTGGATCCTGACCGGCGAGCAGCAGCAGCCGCTTGCCCTGCGCCAGAATGACGAGGAACGGCACCGTCGCCAGCACCGACAACCACATCGCCATGCGGAACGAGCGGCGCACCTGCCGGACCGCATGGCGCCGCGCGCCGAGTTCGGCCGCGATCACGGTCGCGGCGGCGCCGACGAGACCCGACAGCGCCCACATCATCACCGAATAGAGATAGACGCCGAGCGTGGCGGCGGCGAGTTCCACCGGCCCGAGTCGCGCCACGAAGATCACGTCGATCGCGTAGACCGCCATCTGCAACAGGTTGGCAGCGGCCAGCGGAACCGCGAGCCGCAACAGTGCGCGCAGTTCGTCGCCTGTCGTTTCCGGGGGCGGGCCAGTAAGGGCCAGAATGGTGACGGGCGCGTCCATGGGAGGCGGGGGCTTAGCGGCGCGCAGGGGATTCGTCACGTATTGGTGCGGCGACCCAATCTCTCCCTCCCCACAGCCGTCACCCCGGAGACGATCGGTGATGGTGCCATTCAAAGGTTTTATCGTCATTCCCGCGCACGCGGCAATTCATATTGGCGGATGTGGCGAGCATCTCCGACGTCGGTGATCATGGCTCCCCGCCTGCGCGGGGATGACGAAGAGTGCGAATGATCCAAAGGTCTAAGCCCCGGGTTACGTCCGGAGTGACGGAGATGGGTTAGGATGCTTGCAGGCTGATCCGTACCCCGTCGATCACGAACTGCACCGCCAGGGCGGCAAGCAGAACGCCGAGCAACCGCGTGATCACCGCCTCGATTTTCGCGCCCAGCACGCGCATGATCGGCCCTGCCGCGAGCAGCGCCAACAGCGTCAACAACAGGATCGTCGCCAGCGCGCCCAGCACGATCAGCGACGGCTCCAGCCCCTTGGCGCGGCCCATCAGCAGCATGACCGAGGCGATCGACCCCGGCCCGGCGATCATCGGCATCGCCATCGGGAAGATCGATACGTCCTCCACTTCGGGCGTCGCAGCGACCTTGGCGGCACGATCCTCGCGGCGCTCGGTGCGCTTCTCAAACACCATTTCCAGCGCGATCAGGAACAGCATGATGCCACCGGCGATGCGGAAACTCGCCAGATTGATACCGAGCCCGTTCAGCAACGCCTCGCCGAACAACGCGAACACCAGCAAGATCGCCGCCGCGACCAGCACCGCGCGCAGCGCCATCGCCCGGCGTTGCTGTGCATCGGCCCCGGTCGTCAGCCCGGCATAGATCGGCGCGCACCCCGGCGGATCGATCACCACGAAGAAGGTGATCAAGGAGGAGATATAGAGTTCGATCACAGACTAAGCTCATCCAAGGCCACGCCGTCGCGGCGGTGGGCCGAGATCACCGTGTTGCGCAGCAGGCAGGCGATGGTCATCGGGCCGACGCCGCCGGGCACCGGCGTGACCGCGCGCGCCACGCTCATCGCGCCGGCGAAATCGACATCGCCGACCAGGCCCGCGTCGGTGCGGTTGATACCGACATCGATCACAGTCGCGCCGGGTTTCAACCAGTCACCCTTGATCATTTCCGGGCGGCCGACCGCCGCGACAACGATATCGGCGCGCGCGACCACGCTGGCGAGATCGCGGGTGCGCGAGTGCGCGACGGTGACGGTGCAGCTTTCCGCGATGAGCAATTGCGCCATCGGCTTGCCGACGATGTTCGACCGCCCGACCACCACCGCATCGAGGCCGGACAGATCGCCCAGACTATCCTTGAGCAGCATCACGCAGCCATAAGGCGTACACGGCACGAAGCCGTTCAACCCCGTCGCCAGCCGCCCGGCATTGACCGGGTGAAAACCGTCGACATCCTTGTCGGGGTCGATCCGGATCGTCACCAGTCGCTCGTCGATATGCGGCGGCAAAGGTAGTTGGACCAGGATGCCGTCGACCTGGGAATCGCCGTTCAGCGTGTCGATCAGCGCGAGCAGATCGTCCTGATCGACATCGGCGGGCAGGCGGTGTTCGAAACTGGCCATGCCGGCCTCGCGCGTGGCCTTGCCCTTGGCGCGGACATAGACCGCGCTCGCCGGATCCTCGCCGACCAGCACCACGGCCAAGCCGGGAACACGCCCGCTGACCAGGCCAAAGGCCGCGACCTGTTCGCCGATTCGCCCGCGCAAGCGCGCGGCGAAGGCCTTTCCATCGATGATCTCTGCGCTCATGGCGCCGCGTCATAGAGGCGTGCGAACGTCTCCGCTAGCGTAGTGCGAATCACACCGACGCAGCGGCGACGCCGTACATCAGCTGGTTGATGCCCGCGCTGACCAGCTTCTGCAGCACGACGATGCCGATCAGCACGACCAGCGGCGACAGGTCGAGCGCGCCGAAATCGGGCAGGATCCGCCGGATCGGCCGATAGAGCGGCTCAGTCATGCGCCTGAGCGCTTCCCATATCGTGCGCACCGTATCGTTATAGGTGTTGATCACGTTGAACGCGAGCAACCAGGACAGGATCGCCTGAACGATAATGATCCACCATATGACGGTCAGGAGCACCTGAACGATCTGTAGAATGACGATCAAAATACGGTCTCCGGATTGGCATGTCGTCCCCCGATAGCGCATGCGGCCACCGTGGAACAACACCCGACCATATCGAGGCTATATTTCGAGCCTTGTCGGGTCATTCACGCAGCGGCGAGCGACCTTCTCGGGGCGGGGACGGCGCGGCCGGCAGACGTCCCGATACGTTCGGCGACGCTGACGACCGCGACATGGCCCCGCGGGCGCGCTTCATCCGGACCGGCGGGCAGCGGATCGGCGCGGCGCAGCTTGGCGACGGCGCGGCGATCGAGGCTGTCGTCACCCGACGAGCCGATGACGCGGATATCGGCGATGCCGCCATCGGGATAGACGGTGAAGCCGAGCATGACGACGCCGGTGCGGTAGTCGTACTCCGGGCTCATCGGATCCTGCGCGGTGGCACGGGCGATGGCATTGGCGAGATCGGCGATCCAGCGATTAAGATCGGGCCAGCGATTGAGATCGGGCCGGAGATTGAGATCGGGCATGAGGGGGAAACTCCTGCTTCGGGGACTTGCAGGATACCGGGTCGATGTGATGCTTGCGCTACGGGCAGGTTACCGTTTCGCGACAAGGGACGGGATACATCGTCATCCTGAATTTGTTTCAGGATCCATGTGCGGCGGCCCGACCCAGATAAGAACGCTTTTGGGTCTCCTAATGCGCATGGATCCTGAAACGAGTTCAGGATGATGGCGCGTTGCGAGGTTCAGCGGTGGACCAGCGTGCCTGCACCCTCGCGCGTGAAGATTTCCAGCAACATGCCGTGCGGCACGCGCCCGTCGATAATGACCGCCGCGTCCACCCCGGCCTCGACCGCGGCGACGCAGGTTTCCAGCTTGGGGATCATCCCCCCGGTGACAGTGCCATCGGCGCGCAGCTCGGCGATGCGGGCCGGATCGAGATCGGTGAGCAATTCGCCCTGCTTGTCGAGCACGCCGACCACATCCGTCAGCAGGAAGAAGCGTGACGCACCCAAAGCCGCCGCGATCGCCCCGGCCATCGTGTCGGCGTTGATGTTATAAGTGTGCCCGTCCGCCCCGATCGCGATCGGCGCGACCACCGGGATGATCCCAGCGGCGGACAAGGTGTCGATGATCCGCCGGTCGACGCCGACGGGCTCGCCGACAAAGCCCAGATCGACATGCCGTTCGATCCCCTGCAACTTGTCCGGCGTGTCGCGGCGGACCTTTTCGGCGGTGACGAACCCGGCATCCTTGCCCGAAAGGCCGACTGCGCGCCCCCCGGCCTGGCCGATCCAGCCGACGATTTCCTTGTTGATGCTGCCCGCCAAAACCATTTCGGCGATCTGCGCGGTTTCCGCATCGGTCACGCGCAGCCCATCGACGAACCGCGATTCGACCCCAAGGCGCTTCAACATCGCGCCGATCTGCGGACCGCCGCCATGGACGACCACGGGGTTGATGCCGACCGCCTTCAGCAACACGACATCCTCGGCGAAATCGCGCTGCAATTCCGGGCTGCCCATCGCGTGGCCGCCATATTTCACGACGAAGGTCTGCCCGGCATAACGCTGCAGATAAGGCAGCGCTTCGACCAAAGTTTCGGCTTTGGCGAGCAGGGCGGGCGCGGGAGCGTGGTCGGTCATGGGCTGCGCTTTAGCGGCAAGCGTTCGCCAGCGAAAGCGCGCGGGACTTCAGACCCGGTCCAGCCCCCTGTCCGCCCCCCCGTCCAGCCGCCGCCCCAGCGCCACGACGAGATAGATGAACGGCGGCACCAGCAGCACCGACAGCGCGATCTTGGCCAGCATCTGCCCGGCGATCAGTTCGCCGATCGGGAAGACGCCGTAAAAGGCGATCGTCGCGAACAACAACGTATCGACGATCTGGCTGAGCACGCTGGCGGTGGCGGCGCGGAACCATAGTAATTTGCTACCCTCCCGCCCTTTCAGCGCCGCGAAGATCGTGACGTTCAGGGTCTGCGAGGTGCCATAGGCGATGATGCCGCCCAGCCAGATACGCCACGTCGCACCGAGCACGAGCTGGATCGCGTCGCGATTGGCCGGCTGCATATCGGGCGATGCTGGCAGGAGATGCACGATCCACGACAGCAGGATCGACACGATCAGCGGCAGGAAACCGATCCGGACCAGTTGGTTGGCCACTTTCGGACCATGCAGTTCCGCCACCGCGCTCGACACGATTACCAGCAGCAGGAAGGCGAAGATGCCCGCCTCGACCGCCAGCGGCCCCAACCCGAACAGCGGTCCGAGCGCCGACAATGGGCCGAGCCCGACCTGTTTGTTGCCGAGCACCCCGGCGATGCACACCATGCCGCCATAGAAAATCGAGAAGACGAAGAGCGAGCGGGGCATCTTGATCGAGGCAGTTTCCATCACGTCGACGCTACCGGTTCGGGCGCTCGCGTCAATCCGCTTGGCCATCCGCCGACAGGGTGCAGCGCACAATTCGGTTGCGGAATCCCCGCCAATGCTGCGAAGCTTCCGCAAAAGCCGGGCCGAAGGCGGGGCCAAGAGCGGGGAATACGGGGTACGATGAACAGGTTCTTGATCGGTCTGGCGGGCATCGCCGTGATCCTGGGGCTCGCTGTGTTGCTGTCGAGCGACCGGCGCGCGATCCGCCTGCGCATCGTCGGCGCGGCCTTCGCCCTGCAGGCCGGCATCGCCGTGCTGGTGCTGTATTCCAGCGCGGGCAAGATCGTTCTCGGCAAGATGTCGGGCGGGGTCGCAAATCTGCTCGGCTATTCGCAGCGGGGCACCGAATTCCTGTTCGGCAAGATGGCGACGCCCGAAATCGGCGGGCAAAGCTTCGCCATCGCCGCGTTGCCGGTGATCATCTTCTTCGCCAGTCTGGTCTCGATCCTCTATTATCTCGGGCTGATGCAGTTGATCGTCCGCTGGGTCGGCGGGGCGATCGAATGGGTGATCGGCGTATCGAAGGTCGAATCGCTCTGCGCGGCGGCGAACATCTTCGTCGGGCAAAGCGAATCTCCGCTCGTCATCCGACCATATCTGGCGGGCCTGACCCCGGCGCAATTGTTCACCGTAATGACCAGCGGCATGGCCGGCGTCGCGGGAACGATCCTCGCCGCATACGCCTCGATGGGTATCCGCATCGATTATCTGCTCGCTGCCAGCTTCATGGCCGCCCCCGGCGGCATCCTGATGGCAAAGATCATCATGCCGGACAGCCGGGACGTGCCCGATGGCGAATTGGCGCTGGGCGACGTGCCCGAAAGCATTGCCGGAGAGCCGCTGCCGCAGGCGACGCACGACGAGGAAAAGCCTGCCAACATCATCATGGCGGCAGCCCAAGGCGCCCAGACCGGCGTGAAGCTGGCGGTCGCGGTCGGCGCGATGGTACTGGCGTTCGTCGCGCTGGTCGCTCTGGCCAATGGCCTGCTTGGCGGGATCGGCGCGTGGTTCGGCTATCCGGAACTCAGCTTCCAGGCGCTGTTGGGCTATGTCTTCGCGCCGATCATGTATCTGCTCAACGTGCCGTGGAACGAGGCGGGAATCGCCGGCGGCCTGTTCGGGCAGAAGATCGTGCTCAATGAATTCGTCGCCTATATCAGCCTCGGCACGCAACAGGGGCTGAGCCAACGCACCATCGCCATCGTCACCTTCTCATTGTGCGGCTTCGCAAATTTCAGCTCGATCGCGATCCAGATGGCGGTGACCGGGAGCCTGGCGCCGAACCAGCGCCCGATGATCGCCAAGCTAGGCCTGCGCGCGCTGGCGGCGGGTAGTTTGGCGAATTTGATGTCGGCGGCGCTCGCGGGGCTGTTGATCGGCTGACCTCCACGGTGCAAGACGGGGAGATCAAGACGGGGCGATCGCCCGAACGCTCCTCCATCCCGTAAGGTCTCGACTGTCGCGGCTCGGCAGCGTAGGTTGCGCTCGTCGCGTCGGGGTTCGCCCGTTGCGCCGCGTGACGGATATTTCATCTTGCCGACACCCTTGTGCGCCAAGGGGCGGTGCTAGGGGCGGCGCACCTTAATCATGTCAAAACCCATTTTCTTCGATCCTCGCGGCACGCGGCGACGCTGGTCGTTCCGCAGCCTGTTCGCCGCGTTGGCCGTAGTGGTGATCGCCGCAGGTGTGTTTGCGCTGACGATTCTTAACGTGCCCTCGGGCGATCCGCTGCCGATCCGCTACGAACGCGCGCATTCCACGCCGGTGCTGGGCGAACAGGTCGCCGCGATCCGCCACCGCATCACGCGGAGCCTCCGCTCGCTCGGCTGGTTGCCGCCGCATGGCGCACGCGGCAAGCCGGGCGGAAAACCGCTGGCGGTGGGCTTCTACGTGCCGTGGGACGATGCCAGCCGCGTGTCGCTGTCGGCGCATCTCGACCAGCTCAATTGGGTCGTTCCGGCATTCTACAGCATCGCCGGGCCGAAGCATCAACTGGTCCAGACACCCGATCCGCGCTTCGATATCATCATGGCGACGGCGCCGCGCCGCCCGGCGGTGCTGCCGATGGTCCAGAATATCGCCGACGGCAATTGGGACGGGGCCGGGATGGCGGCATTGATGCATAATGTGCCGGCGCGCCGCGCGATGCTCAAGCAACTGGCCGACGGATTGGACCAGCGCCATGCGGCAGGCGCGGTGTTCGATCTAGAAAGCCTGCCAGCCTCCGCGCTCGGCGATTACCGCGCTTTCCTGCAGGACGCGCGCGCGATTTTCGTGCCGCGCAAGCTACTGGTGACGATGACCGTGCCGGCCGGCGACGAGGATTGGGATCTGCGTGCCTTCGGCACGGTGTCCGACCGCGTATTCCTGATGAATTATGACGAGCATTGGCAGGGCGGCACCGCCGGGCCGATCGCATCGCAGCCGTGGTTCGTGCACCAGTTGCGCGATGCGGTGACCAAAATCGGGCGCGACAAATTGATCGTCGCGTTCGGCAGTTATGCCTATGACTGGCATGGCCAGGGCGCGGGCGCGCATGTCGATGCGCTGACGATGGAGGAAGCCTGGCTTGCCGCGCATGACAGCGGTGCGAAGATCAGCTTCGACCAGGCCAGTGGCAATACCAGCTTCGCCTATAACGACGGCACCGACGACCATCAGGTTTGGATGCTGGATGCCACTGCGACGTGGAACCAGTTGCGCGTGACGCACGCGATGGGCGTCAATTCGGTCGCCTTGTGGCGGCTGGGCAGCGAAGATCCGGGTGTGTGGACCGATCTCCTCGGGTGGCAGGGCAATGGCCTGCCCGATCTCGCGAAGATCAGCCCGCTGACCAATGTCGATATCGAGGGCAATGGCGAGATCCTGCGCATCTCCGCGACACCGGGCGACGGCGGCCGGACCGTCCGCACCGATGCCAATCGCCTGATCCGGGACGTCAATTATACCAGCCTGCCCACCCCCTATGTCGTGCGGCGCATCGGCGACCGACCAAAGGAACTGGCGCTGACCTTCGACGATGGCCCGGACGGGACATGGACGCCGAAGATTCTCGATGTGCTGAAATCGAAAGGCGTCGTCGGCACCTTCTTCATCGTCGGCGAGAACGGTCTCGCCCACCCGCTGCTGCTGCGCCGCATCATCAGCGAAGGCAGCGAGATCGGCAACCACAGTTATACGCACCCGAACATGGCGCTGGCGTCTCCGCGCGGCATCGCGGTCGAGCTGAATGCCACGCAGCGCCTGATCGAGGCTTATACCGGGCGCGGCACGCGACTGTTCCGGGCGCCCTATTTCGGCGATGCCGAGCCGACCACGGAGGACGAATTGTTTCCCGCGCTGCAGGCGCAGGAGCGCGGCTATACGATCGTCGGCCTGCACGTCGACCCGAACGACTGGCAGCGCCCCGGCACGGACGCGATCATCACGCAGGTGGTGCAGCAGGTCGCGGCCGCCAATGCCGAGCGATCAGGCAATATCATCCTGCTGCACGACGGCGGCGGTGACCGCGCGCAGACCGTTGCCGCCTTGCCGCAAATCATCGATCAACTGCGCGCGAAGGGGTATCGCTTCGTCCCCGTGTCGCAACTCGCCGGGTTGTCACGCGAACAGGTGATGCCGCGGATCGAAGGCAGCGACCTGATCGCGGTGCGCGCCGATGTCGGCATCTTCGCGTTTCTCGCGATCATCGGCTGGTCGCTGCAATGGATCTTCTTCCTCGCCATCGCGCTCGGCATTGCCCGCGCAGTCGTCATGGCCGGGCTCGCGCTGTGGAACAAACGGCGCGAAAACGGCCTGGTCGTACCGCCGTTCGACACCGAACGCCTCGTCTCGGTGATCATCCCGGCGTGGAACGAGGAACGCGTGATCGTATCCTCGATCGAACGTGTGCTGGCGAGCACCGACGCGCGGATCGAGGTGATCGTCGCCGATGATGGATCGACCGATGGCACCAGCGCCGTGGTCACCGCCGCGTTCGGCAGCGACCCGCGCGTGCAATTGCTGACGCTGGCCAATGGCGGCAAAGCCGAGGCGCTGAACCGTGCCCTGACCTATGCCAAGGGCGAGATCATCGTCGCGCTCGACGCCGATACGCAGTTCGAGGAGGAAACCGTCGCGCGACTGGTGCGCTGGTTCGCGGACCCGCACATCGGCGCGGTCGCGGGCAATGCCAAGGTCGGCAACCGCGTGAACCTCGTCACCCGCTGGCAGGCGGTGGAATATGTCACCGCGCAGAATGTCGAACGCCGCGCATTGGCGCAGTTCGACGCGATGATGGTCGTGCCCGGCGCGGTCGGGGCCTGGCGGCGCGCGGCGCTCGATGCGGTCGGCGGCTATCCGGTCGATACGCTGGCCGAGGATCAGGATCTGACGATCGCGATCCAGCGCGCGGGCTGGCGCATCGCGTACGACGTCGATGCCGTCGCCTGGACCGAATCGCCGGAAAGCTTCTCCGCGCTCGCCAAACAGCGTTTCCGCTGGGCGTTCGGCACGTTGCAATGTCTGTTCAAGCACCGCAGCATCCTGCGCGACGGCAAGCCCAAGGGCCTCGCCTTTGTCGGCATGCCGCAGGCGTGGATGTTCCAGATCTTTTTCGCTGCCGTATCGCCGGTGATCGATCTGGCCCTGATCGTCTCGATCGTCGGAACATGGGTGCGCGTTTCGCAGCACGGTTGGGCGCAGACGCAAAGCGACGTGTTCATGATGGCGCTCTACTGGCTCGCCTTCACTGCGATCGACGTGCTGTGCGGCTGGATCGCCTACCGCCTCGAACCGCGCGAGCAGCGCTACCCCGCGCACCTGCTGATCGCACAACGATTCATCTACCGCCAGGTGATGTATTGGGTGGTGCTGAAGGCGATCGGCGCAGCGATCAGCGGCTTGGGCGTTGGCTGGGGCAAGCTGGAACGCACCGGCAGCGTCGAGGCGGACGCCCGGGCCTGATATGCCCTGGATGGCGCTTGCGCATGACGGGCCGGCATGAGGGGCCAGCATGACGTGAATGTCATGTCGGTGTCACGGCCGGGACACGCTGATGGGCTTAGCCGGGCGACATGATCGGCCGTCGCCCTCCCCTTATGGCCGCCAGTGGGCGGGGGCGCGTTGGGGGGCCCGTGCGGGGGCGCCTGGTAGGCGTTACCGGCATCGCGGCGATCGTCCTGATCGGCATCGTCGTGCTGTTCGCCAGCGCGGGCTTCTTCGACCGGGATGCGGTGCATCTGGTCGCGGCCAAAGACCGGCGCCAGCCGATCGGCGTGGTCTATTTCACCGGCGACATGGGCGTGTGGTTCGGGATGAGCGCGGATACCATTCCCGCGCTCGCGGCGCACGGCCAGCCGGTCTATGCGATCAACAGCCCGACCCTGTTCGCGGCACGCCGCACGCAGGCCGATGTCGACAAGATCGTGACCAATGCGGTGCGTGACGGCCTTGCCGCGACCCGGTCAGACCGCATCGTGCTGATCGGCCAGTCCTACGGTGCGGACATCCTGCAGACCGGGCTTGCCACCCTGCCCGCCGATTTGCGCAAGAAGGTGGTGGCAGTCGTGCTGGTCGTGCCGGGCGATACGGTGTTCTTCCGCGCCGACCCCTCCGGTCTCGTCTATCACGGGACGCCCGACAGCATGGGCCTGACGACCGCGCGCCGGCTGAACTGGGTGCCGTTTACCTGCATCTACGGCGCTGCGGAGACAGACAGCCTGTGTCCGAAACTGGCTCCGCCCACCCGGTCGACTTCCGGCGTTTCGATGCCCAATCTCAACATCATCGCCATGCCCGGCGGACATTTCCTGAAGCGTGACAGTGCCGCGCTGATCGCCCATGTGCTGGATGCGATTCGTGTCTCCACCAAGGACCTTTCGTGATGCGCACCCTCGCCATTCTGATCACGACCCTCACCACCCTGATCGCGCCTGCTGCCGTTGCCGGGCCCAACCCGGTGCTCGGAACCTGGGTCAACCCCAAGCATACGGTGGCGGTGCAGACTGCGGCCTGCGAGGGCGGCGGCCTTTGCGGGGCGATCGTGCGCGCCGACCTCCAGGCGATGGCCGATGCGCGCGATGCCGGGGTGCCGCAGCTGATCGGCCTGCAATTGCTGCAGGATTATCACCCCGCGCATGGCCGGGTGTGGATGGGGCGCGTATACGTGCCCGATATGGGCCGCAGCTTCTCTTCCCGAATCGAACAGGTTTCGCCCGATGCGCTGAAGATTTCCGGCTGTTTGGTCCGCGGGTTCCTCTGCAAGTCACAGGTGTGGCAGCGCCTGAAGTGACCCATTGCCCAACCTGATCGCCACCATTACCCGCATCGGCGTGAGATACCGGCGGATCATCGCGGTGCTGGTCGTCGCAATCGTCGCGGGGATCGGTTTCGAGGCGCTGCGCCTGATCCTCCACCAGGTCCATTTGAGCGATGTGCGCGCGGCGATTTCCGCCGTGCCACGCACGCGCATCGGCATGGCGCTGGCGCTGACCGTCCTCAGCTATCTCGCGCTGACCTTCTACGACACGATCGCGTTGCAGGTGATCGGTCGCCCGCAACGCTGGCTGGTTGCGGCGACCGCGTCATTCACCAGCTACACGATCAGCCACAATCTCGGCCTGTCGCTGCTCACCGGAGGATCGGCGCGCTACCGCGTCTATACGTCGGTCGGGCTCGATCTCGGCGATGTCGCCCGCGTCTCGGCGCTCGCCAGCCTGACGTTCTGGGGCGGCATCATTTCCACCGGCGGGCTGGCTTTGCTGGCGGCGTCCGATGGCTTCGCGCTTGGCCCGATCGCGCTTTCCGCCGGGGAATGCCGCGCGCTCGGCATCGGCGTGATCGCCCTGCTCGCCGGTATCTTCCTGCTGTTGCGTACGCGCGGTGAGCGCATCCTCCGGATCGGCGGGGCGTCGCTGCCGCTCCCCAACAACCGCCAGCTGCTGAAGCTTGGCGGTGTCACGTTGCTCGACGTGCTAACCGCCTCCGCGGCCTTGTTCGTGCTGCTGCCCGGTCTCGGGGCGACGATGTTCCCGATCTTCTTCCTGGCGTATGTCCTTGCCTTGCTCGCAGCGCTTGTCACGCACGTCCCCGGCGGACTCGGGGTGTTCGAGGCGGTGATGCTGGCGATGTTGCCCAATGATCATCCCGCTGTGTTCGCCGGGCTGTTGCTCTACCGGATCATCTATTATCTGCTGCCGTTGTTGGTCGCGGGGGCGCTGATCACAGTGGCGGAAGGCAAACGCCTGCGCCAGCCGATCGGCACCGGCCTGTCGCTGCTCGATCGCGCGAGCCGGGCGATGGCACCTTCCGCCGTGACGTTGCTGGTGTTCACGGCAGGATTCATCTTGCTGGTATCGGGGGCCTTGCCGGGCGTAAAAACCCGACTGACCAGCCTCGACGATGTCGTGCCGCTGCCGTTCATCGAAGGATCGCATCTCGGCGGCAGCCTGATCGGCACCGCATTGCTGCTCGTCGCCCCGGCGCTTAACGCGCGGTTGCAGAGTGGCTTCCAGATGGCGCGGCTGCTGCTGATCGGGGGCGCGATCTTCTCGCTGTTCAAGGGCCTCGATTATGAGGAAGCCGCGATGATGCTCGCGATCGCCGGGTTGCTGCAGTATTGTCGCCACGGCTTCTACCGGAAAGCCGGCCTGCTGACCGGGCCGATCGACTGGGCGTGGCTGAGCGCCGCCGCGATCGCCGTCGCGCTAAGCCTGTGGGCGGGGTTCTTCGCGTACAAGCGCACGCCCTATTCGGATGACCTGTGGTGGCATTTCGCGGTGAACGGCAATGCCCCACGCTTTCTGCGCGCGAGTTTCGCCGCCGGAATCCTGCTGTCGGCCACCGCCTTCTGGCATCTGCTGTCCGGCCGTCGCCCACGCGCGGAGCCGGGAATCCTGCCTGACAGCGTCGCCGCGCGGGCGTTTGCCTTTGCCGAACGCACCGATGCCAACCTCGCCTTTACCGGCGACAAGAGCTTCATCGTCAGCCGCGCCGGAGATGCGTTCCTGATGTACCGCATCCACGGCCGCACCTGGATCGTGATGGGCGATCCCGTGGGCCCGCGCGCGGCGTGGGGCGAACTCGTCTGGGCGGTGCGCCGCGCCTGCGATGCCGCGCGCGGGCGACTGTGCTTCTTTCAGGCGAGCGAGGCGATGCTGCCATTCTTCGTCGACCTGGGATTGGCGACGATCAAATATGGCGAGGAAGCGACCATCCCGCTGGACGATTTCACGCTGGCTGGGCCACAGGCGAAGAATTTGCGCCACACGACGCGACGGGCCGAGGCGGCGGGCCTCGCCTTCGCGGTGTTGCCCGCCGCCGACGTGCCCGCCCTGATCCCCGAACTGCGCGCCATTTCCGACGCATGGCTCGCGGAGAAGGGCGGCACCGACAAGCATTTCAGCCTTGGAGCGTTCGACCCCGAATATCTCGAGCGCTTCCCGCTGGCGGTGGTGCGCGACGGGATGCGGATCGTCGCGTTCGCCAATATCTGGACGACGCAGGACGGCCGCGAACTGTCCGTCGACCTGATGCGCCACGCCACCGAGGCGCCGTATGGCACGATGGACCTGCTGTTCGTGCGCCTACTCGATTGGGGTCGCGCGGAAGGCTATGCGCGCTTCAACCTCGGCGTGGCACCGCTGGCCGGCATCGAGGGCAACCGCCTCGCCCCACTCTGGGCAAAACTCGCGCGAACGTTGTTCGAGAATGGCGAGCGGATCTACGGGTTCATCGGCCTGCGCGCGTTCAAGGCGAAATACGCCCCCGATTGGGCGCCGCGCTACATCGCCACCCCGGGCGGCGCGAGGATGGTCCGGGCACTGGTCGATCTGGTCCGCGTCGTCGGCACTTAGGGGTCTAGCCAGGAAACTTACCGTCCAGGAACCGGTCATCCGCCGTGTCTTAGCAACATTCCGGGATCGACCCTTGAGCCGATACTTTCCCACCTGATCATACTCGCGCGGGATTAATCCGGGTCGCTGCTTTCGTGACACCTGCTAAATCGTATACACTCCTCTTGAGAAACTGATCGTGTCGAGCCAACAGTTTCGGCAATGGTCGGACGCGCCGGGCCATGCCAAGAACGGGCAAAAGACGATGTAGGACGGGAACGACATCTTGGTGAAGAAAACAGCGCAACCGATCGACAGTGCGGAAGACAACCGGCTGTATCGCGCCCCGGCACTGGAAAAGGGCCTGGATATCCTCGAACTGCTGGCGATTGAGGAAAAGCCGCTGACCGTCAGCGCGATCGTCCAGCGGCTCGGGCGATCGACTGGCGAACTGTTTCGGATGATCCAGGTCCTCGAACATCGCGGTTTTGTGGCGCAGGACGGCGGGGGTTATGTTCTTACCGCCCGGTTGTTCGAGTTGGGACTCAAACGCCCGCCGGTACGCAACTTGGCCGAGATCGCGATGCCGGTCATGCGCCAATTGTCGAGCAAGATCGGCCAATCCTGTCATCTCACACTGCCGTCGCGCAGCGACACCGTCGCTGTGATGCGGATGGAATCGAGCGAACAGATCGGCTTTTCGGTGCGGGTCGGCTATCGCAAACCGCTCCATCTCACAACCTCGGGCGCAACGCTCTACGCGTTCCAGTCGGAGGAGGTGCGGTCGCTCTGGGAAAGCTATTTCTCCCCTGTTCCGGATGCCGCCGCGCTGAAGGCCTTTCGCGCCCTGGCCGACACAATCCGCGCGCAGGGCTATGCACGATTGCCGAGCGGTTTCGTCACCGGCATTACCGACATCGCCGCCCCCGTGTTGCGTGGCGATCTGGCCGCCGCAGCGCTCGCCGTGCCGTTCGTCAAATCCTTGGGCGAGCAGATGCCGGTCGACGAGGTCGCGGATCATCTCCGCGCCGCCGCCAAGGAGATTGCGGGAAGCCTTCTCCGGAACGACGCCCGGATCTGAAACCGCGCCCGGTTCGACCATCCGCCGTCGATCGCATGCGCCTGCCCCGTGATGGGGCCAGGGTCGTCACACGCAAGCCACGGCGTCAACGCGACGATCTCTCCGGGGCGGCCGACACCGCCCCTCGGCTGGCGTGCAGTGAAGCCGGGCTCAGCCGGCGACGGGGCGCCGATTGAAACCCGGCTTTTCCTCCGAAATCCATCGCTTGAGGATGCAATCATGGTGTCCGGGCAGGCCATTAACGGCCGCACTCACGACCGGGACTCCAAATGGTACAGCCGCCGGGCATTTTGGCCGAAGACCGCGTCATGATCCATGGGCGGGATCAGCGATGACGCGGTCGCATGCCATTCCGTGTAATCACCCACATTTGTCAGTATTGGCCAATCGCTGCCCCACAGCAACCTCCGGGCCCCGAATGCCGCGTGCAGGACATCCACGTAGGGACGGAGCATCCCGGCATCTGCACCGCGCGGCGCTTCGCTCAGCAGGCCCGACAGCTTGCAGGCCACATTGGCGCGCGCGGCCAGCCGAGCGATACCGTCGATCCAGTGACGATCGGGGCCGTTGGCCGTAATCGCAGGCTTGCCCGCGTGATCGACCACGATCGAGAGATTGGGATGATATTCCGCCAGTTCGGCAATGGCATCGATCTGGTCGGGGCGGATCAGCGCATCGAACGTTATCCGCGCATTGGCGAGCGCGGCAAAGCTCAGGATATGGCGATCTTCCACGATCCAGCGCCGATCCGCCATGTCCTGCAACATCGGCCGTACGCCGACGAACAGCATATCCTCACTGCGGGCCGCAATCTGCGCACGAACGTCCGCCGCATCGAAATCGATCCAGCCGATTACGCCCAGCACCCACGGCGTCGTCCGTGCAACCGCCAGCAGATAGTCGGTTTCAGCCTCGGTTGGCGCCGCCTGAACCAACACCGTGCCGTTCACCCCACAGGCGTAGATCTGCGTGGCGAGCGCATCGGGCTGGAAGGGCCGATACAGCCCGCCTTCAGCGGGCGTAAGCCAGCCATAGTCACCGCGCGCGGGATCCCAAAAATGCTGGTGGGCATCGATCCGCATCAGCCTGCCCGGGGCCTGGGAGGCGCGCCATGCGGGCACAGGTCGTCGATCGCCAGCATCACAATGGTCATGACCTCTCGTCCAGCGTGAAGATCCGCGTCATCGGCAACCATTTCTCGCCCGGTTCAGCATCCGGCAGCGGCTTCTGATAGCGCGCCATCATCGCCTCCCAGCGATCGACCACTTCCTAGGTCGCCGCGTCGCGCTTGCGGGGGAAATCGTCGGCGACTTCGGTTACCATCATCAGGCGGTCGGCCACCCGCCAGATCTCCATCGCGTCGAACCCCGAAGCCCGGATATCGGCGACGATCCCCGGCCACACCGCGCCCGACGCATGATATGCCTCATAGTCCGCGATCAGCGCGGCATCGTCGACCAGGTCTAGCGCGAAACACATCCTGCGGCTCATCGCAGCCCCTCCACCAAGGCGGACTGATCGATCGCGGCGATGCTGGTGCGTCCAGTCAGTGCCATCGCGACGCGCATCTCGGCCTCGATGAGCCGCAGCATATGCGCGACACCTGCCTGCCCCCCGCCCGCCAGCGCAAACGCCCAGGCGCGCCCCAGCAGAACCCCCTTAGCGCCCAGCGCCAGCATCCGCACGACGTCGAGCCCGGAACGCACGCCGCCATCGACGAGCACGGTCAACCGGTCACCGACCGCATCGGCGATCGGTGGCAGCGCGACCGCCGTCGATGGCACGCCGTCAAGCTGGCGGCCGCCATGGTTAGAAACGACGATGCCGTCCGCGCCCATCCGCGCTGCCTCGCGTGCATCCTCGGCATCGAGAATGCCCTTGATGATCAGCGGCCCATCCCATTCGGACCGGATGAAGTCGAGATCGCTCCACCGGACGCTAGGATCGAAATTGTCGCGCATCCAGGCGAAGAAATCCTCCAGCCCGGAATTCTTGCCGACCACCGGGGCGACATTGCCGAGACTGTGCGGCCGTCCGTTAAGCCCGACGTCCCATGCCCAGCCAGGACGAAGCATCGCCTGGAACGCGCGCCGCGCGATGCCATCGATGCCGGGCGCACCAGCGAGCCCGGAGCGATAATCGCGGTACCGTGACCCCGGTACCGGCATGTCGACCGTGAACAGCAATGCGGTACACCCCGCCGCGCGGGCCTGCGTGAGCAGGTCTTTCATGAAGCCGCGGTCGCGGATCATGTAGAGCTGAAACCAGAACGGCTCGACCGTACCGCGCGCGACCTCGCCGATCGAACAGGCGGATACGGTGGACAGGCAGAAGGGCACGCCGGCCGCTTCCGCCGCGCGCGCTGCCTGTACCTCGCCGCGCCGTGCCGACAGGCCGGCGAGCCCGATCGGTGCAAGCGCGACCGGCAACGCTTGGCTGCGCCCGAACAATTCGGTCGTCAGGTCGAGCGACGAGACATCGGTCAGCACGCGCTGCCGCAACGCGACCGCTTCCAGATCGGCGATATTCCGCCGCAACGTCACCTCCGCATAGGAACCGCCATCGAAATATTCGAACAGGAACGGCGGCAGCCGCCGCCGTGCCAGGCGGCGATAGTCTAGGGCCGAGGCCGCTTTCATCATTGCAGGTTCACAAACATGCCCCCATCGACCAGCAGAGCCGCTCCCGTGACATAAGACGAGAGATCGGACCCAAGGAACACCACCGGTCCGACCAGATCGTCGGGTCGCCCGAGCCGCCCCAATGGGATGCGCTTTTCCAGATGACCGCGTTTCGCGGGAGAGGCGACGTCTTCGCGATTGATGTCGGTCGCGATCGCGCCTGGCAGGATCGAATTGCAGCGGATGCCATAGCGCCCGATCGCGATCGCTGCCGATTGCATCAGCGAATGCACCCCCGCCCTGGTCGGCGTATAATGCGTCTGGTATTCGCCACCAACGAGCGCGGAGATCGACGAGATCGCGACGATCGACCCGCCCGTTCCCTGCGTGACCATCCGATTGGCCGCCGCCTGCACCATATAATACGCACCGTGCAGGTTCACGCGCATCGTGCGCTCGAAAATCTCGCCCGGCATGTCGAGAAAGCTGTGGAACGGGCAGATACCCGCATTGCTGACGAAGACGTCCAGCCGCCCGAGGATTTCGCCCGCGCGCGAGACGAAACTGGTGGCGGTGGCGGCATCGCCGACATCGCCGGGAATCGCGACCGCGTTACGACCCATCGAGAGGATCTCTTCAACCGCGCTGTCGGCGCCTGCGGGATCACCCAGATAGTTGATCGCTACATCGGCACCCTGCCGCGCCGCGCCGATCGCGATCGCCCGACCGATGCCGGCGGAACCGCCAGTCACGAAGATCGCCCTGCCCGCCAGCAACATGCCCACCCCCCTCCGGCTCATTTCTCCACGGTACGACAAATGTCTAGCTACCGAGCAGAATGTTACCGCCCTTGTCGTAATAATAGCTCGCAATGCCGGCGCGGCTCAATTGTTCCTTATCGTAATTGACCGAGGCGAGGATGCCGAACGTCTCGTCCGCGTTATGCCAACTGTACAACGCGGAGCCCCGGAAGCTGCCGCGATTGGCGCGATCGTTATATTCGTA
>NZ_JANYEK010000066.1 GCF_025363195.1 Sphingomonas sp. | reverse complement strand
CGGGCGGAAGACGGGCAGGTCGGTGGCGATCGGCTGTTCGCCAACACCCATGCCCCAGGCAAACAACGCGGCATAAGGTGGCGCGATGCCGTGCCACACCTCCTCGACCGCCTCGACATCCAGACCGAACGCGTTGGCGAGTGCCGTTTTGGCGAGACGCGCGCTGACGCCGATCCTGAGTGCGCCGGTCGCCATCTTGAGCAGGGCGAAGCGTTCCTCGGCGGTGAGCCGGTCGAGCATGGCGGCCAGGGCGGCGGGGGCATCGGAGCGGGACAGAGCGTTGAGCGTCTCGACCGCCTGCGTGATCGTCAGCGGCGCCGCCTCGTCGGGCGGAAGGGCGGGCGTGGGCCAGAGCAGGGATACGGTTTCTGCGCTGTCGCCGACATAATCGCGGCTCATCCGGTACAAGACGGGATCGACGCGGGCCTCGATCAGCGCGCGGATCACGGCGGGCTTCACCGCCGGGAGATCGAGATCGCCGGTCAATGCGGCGATCGCCCAGCCGCGGTCCGGGTCGGGCGTGGCCAGCAGATAATCGGCGATCAGCTTGAGCTTCGCATTGCGCGACCGCGTATAGATCAGGGCATCGAGCAGATCGGCAAAAGCGCGCATCGGGTCCTAACGCATGATGTGGGCTTCGCGCTCCCCGGGGCCGAGGACGTAGCCACTTTATACGTCTCCGTCTTTCGCCGGGGAAGCAGAAAGGACGTATGGGTGCGACGGGCGGAGAGGCACGAAAAAAGCCCGCGAAGGTTATGCTCGCGGGCTTTCGGCTCGGGTTTTCCCCGCGGCTGAGCCGCATCGTCGGTCGGACTTGCCCGCTGGCGGTGGCTTTGGCTTAATCCGGAATTAGCGAGTGCTAATTCCGGGCCTTAGCCATCATAATCGGCACCAAGATTTTGGTTGCGCGGCGGCGCGGCGGCGGTGAGGCGCAGTGCCTCGGCCGATGCGGCCAGGCTGCCGACGGCGTCCGCTTCGTCCTCGTCGTCGACCTGGACGCGTTGCAGGCCGGAGATCACCGACTCTTCGAGATGCGGCGGCTTCACGGTCTGTTCGGCGATCTCACGCAAGGCGACGACCGGGTTCTTGTCGCGATCGCGATCGATCGTCAGGTCGGCACCGCCGGAAATCTGGCGGGCGCGCTGTGCGGCGAGCAGGACCAGATCGAAGCGGTTGGGAATCTTGTCGACGCAATCTTCGACGGTGACGCGCGCCATGAATGGCTTCCTTCGTGAACGGACAATAAGGTGAAGCGCCGCGATCTAGGGCGAGGACACCCGAGAGTCAAGAAATCCGGCTTGCACGCCCCGCGTCGCGCCGCCACAGCCGGGCGATGGTCGAACCGCGCTCGCTCACCAGCATCCCCGACACGCCGAGCGCCCTTCCGCAGCCGACGTTCGAGGTCGATGGCGACCGGCTGACCATGCTCGACACCGGACCGCGCCGGTTCGCCGCATTGATCGCGCTGATCGACGGTGCACGTTCATCATTGCGCATCCTGTACTACATCTATGTCGATGACGATGCGGGCGTGAAGGTGCGCCAGGCGAGGATCGATGCGGCGAAGCGCGGGGTGACCGTATCGTTGATCGTCGATGGCATGGGCAGCGCACCCGCAGCGACCGAAGGGTTCTTCGCGCCGTTGAGCGATGCGGGCGCGAGCGTGTGCCGGTTCGAGCCGAAATTCGGGCGGCGCTATCTGTTGCGCAACCACCAGAAATTCGCGCTGGCCGACGCCGAAACGGCACAGGCGCGGGCGATCATCGGCGGGTTCAATATCGAGGATTCCTATTTCGGCACCCCCGCCGAGCAAGCATGGCGTGATCTCGGGCTGCTGATCGAAGGATCGTCCGCCGCCGATCTTTCCGGCTATTTCGACACGCTGGCCACATGGATCAGGACGCCCAAGGCGCCGATCCGCGCGCTGCGCCGCTTGCTGGGGCAATGGAGCCAGCATCAGGGGCAGACGCGGTGGCTGTTCGGCGGGCCGACCCGGCATCTCAGTCCCTGGGCCAAGGCGGTGCGCGCGGACCTGCAACGGGCGAAGACGTTCGATCTGATCGCGGGCTATTTCGCGCCCAATCCGGGTATGTTGCGGCGGCTCGACAAGCTCAGCCGGCGCGGTCGGGTGCGCATCGTGCTTCCGTCAAAGAACGATCATGCGGCGGCGATCTGGGCGTCGCGCTTCACCTATGCCGGGCTGCTCCGCAAGAAGGTGCAGATCCACGAATATCTGCCGACCAAATTGCACACCAAGCTCTTCGTGATCGATGACGTCGTCTATGTCGGATCGGCGAATTTCGACATCCGGTCGATGTTCCTGAACCTGGAGATCATGCTGCGGATCGACGATAAGGCGTTTGCCGATCATGCGCGCGCCTATGTCGAGGGCGAGATCGCGCAATCGGAACTGATCACCAAGGCCCTGTACAAATCGCGCACCACGATGTGGCGCCGGGTGCAGCAGGCGACGGCCTATTTCGTCATCACCGTGCTGGATTATAATGTGACCAAGCGCCTGAATTTCGGGCGCGAGCGGGTTCAGCGCCCGACGCCCCGAAGTCAGGATTAATCGCCGATTTCGACGATCGCGTCGATTTCCACCGCTGCGCCGAGTGGCAAGACCGGCACGCCGACAGCGCTGCGGGCATGCTTGCCGGCATCGCCGAACAGGGCGACCATCAGGTCCGATGCGCCATTGGCGACTTTCGGCTGATCGGTGAAGTCCCCGGACGAATTGATGAATACGCCCAGCTTCACGATCCGCTTCACGCGGTGCAATTCACCGAGCGCCGCCTTCATCTGCGCGACGAGCATCAGGGCGCAGCGTTGCGCTGCTTCCTGCCCATAAGCCAGATCCCGATCTTCGCCGAGGCGCCCGGTCATCAGCGCGCCATCCTTGAACGGCAACTGGCCGGAGATGTGGAGCAATCCACCTGCCTCGACGGCGGGGACATAGCTGGCGACGGGGGCTGCCGCGACCGGCAGGTCGAGGCCGAGTTCGGCGAGTTTGGTGGCGATGCGATCGGTCATGGCCGTGCGATGCCGCTCCCGGTCGCCGGCGTCAACGGAATCCCTTCATCCACCTGCTCGGCGTTACCAGGATACGGGCGATGGCCCCATTTCACCAACGACCAGGCGCGTTCGTGGAAATAGAATAACAGGATCTTGGTGATGACCTCGGTTCCCGCGATCGACCCGGCGACCTTGGCATCGCCACCGGTGAAAAGCATGCCGAGCACGAACGTGTCGATGCTGCCCACCGTCCGCCACGATATCGCCTTCACCAGCGAACGCGGATGGCTTTCCAGCCCGCGGAACAGGAACATCAGCCGGCCTTTGACGCGGTTGCCGATGGCGGCGTGTTGACGCCCATCGATTGCAGGTATTTCTTCACGTTGCGCGCAGCCTGGCGCAGCCTCTGTTCGTTTTCGACCAACGCGATGCGCACAAAGCCTTCTCCATTTTCGCCGTACCCCACTCCTGGGGCAACCGCGACCTTGGCGCACGTCAGCAATTGTTTGCTGAACTCAAGACTTCCTAGGTGCGCCAACGCCGGCGGCAGCGGTGCCCAGGCGAACATGCTCGCGCGTGGCGCCGGGATATCCCATCCGGCGCGGCCGAAGCTCTCGACCAGGATGTCGCGGCGCTTGTGATACAGTTGGCGATTCTTCTCGACGATATCCTGCGGGCCGTTCAGTGCCGCGCAGGCCGCAGCCTGAATCGGCGTGAAAGCGCCATAGTCGAGATACGACTTCACGCGGCTCATCGCGGCGATCAGCGTCTTGTTGCCGACCGCGAAGCCGATCCGCCAGCCGGCCATCGAATAGGTCTTGCTGAGCGAGGTGAATTCGACCGCGATATCTTTGGCACCCGCGACCTGCAGGATCGAGGGCGTCGGATTGCCGTCATAATAGAGTTCCGAATAGGCCAGATCGGAGATGATCCAGACCTGATTCTCCTTCGCCCACGCCACCAATCGCTCGTAGAAAGCGAGATCGACCGCCTCCGCCGTCGGGTTGGACGGATAATTGACCACCAGGATCGACGGACGCGGCACGGTGAAGGCCATCGCGCGTTCCAACGCCTCGAAATACCGCTCGTCCGGCGTGGTCGGCACGGCGCGGATCGTCGCACCGGCCAGGATGAAGCCGAAGGTGTGGATCGGGTAGCTCGGGTTGGGCGCGAGGACGACGTCGCCCGGCGCGGTGATTGCGGTGGCCAGGCTGGCGAGCCCTTCCTTCGACCCCATCGTCACGACGACTTCCGTTTCGGGATCGACATCGACGCCGAAGCGACGGCCGTAATAATTCGCCTGCGCGCGACGCAGCCCGGGAATGCCCTTCGATTGCGAATAGCCGTGCGCATCGGGTTTCTGGGCGACTTCGACCAGTTTCGCGATGACATGGTCGGGCGGCGGCAGATCGGGGTTGCCCATGCCGAGATCGATAATGTCCTCGCCCGCGGCCCGCGCCTGGGCCCGCATCGCATTCACTTCGGCGATCACGTAGGGCGGCAGGCGCTTCATGCGGTAGAATTCTTCGGACATCGGGACTCTCGTTAGTGCGAGGAAATGCAGCCATAGGTCATTCGTGCTTTCGTGGGAATGACGAGTGCGGCTAGGGTGTGATCAGGAGAGACATATGGCCCCAGATCCCGAAAAGCTTCCGAAGCTCCCGACCCTCGCGGATATGCAGCACTGGACCTGGGTGTTGGGCCGGGCGCAGCAGATGATGCTGGAGAGCGGGCTGCCGACCGTTCCGTCGGAGGTGCCCGTGCTGCCGGTGATTCCGGGCCTGACCGATCCCGCCACGCTCAAGCGCGCGGAAAGCTTCTGGGCCGACAGTCTGAGCCTGTGGCAGCGCTTTCTCGACCCCGGCAAAAGCGAGCCGCCGGTCGAATCGCCCGAACAAGCGCGCGACAAGCGCTTCAAGGACGCGGCCTGGCGCGAGAACCCGTTGTTCGACTGGATCCGCCAAAGTTACTTCCTGATCTCCGACCACATGTTGCAGGGCATCGATGCGTTGGACGGGGTGGACGACAAACAGAAGGAACAGATGCGCTTCGCCGCGCGCGGTTTCCTGGACGCGATGAGCCCGTCCAACTTCCCCGCGACCAACCCGGTGGTGCTGGAAAAGACGATCGAGACCGGTGGTGAGAATTTGCTCAAGGGCCTGCAGAACATGCTCGTCGATCTCAGCAAGGGGCAGCTGACGCACACCGATCCGAACGCGTTCGAGGTCGGGCGCAATCTTGCCATGACGCCGGGCAAGGTGGTGCGTCGCACCGATCTGTACGAACTGATCCAGTACAGCCCGACCACCGAGAGCGTGCTGGCCATACCGCTGGTGATCTTCCCGCCATGGATCAACCGCTTCTACATCCTCGATCTGACGCCGGAGAAGAGCTTCATCCGCTGGGCGGTGGATCAGAGCATCACCGTGTTCATGGTGTCGTGGAAATCCGCCGACGCGAGCATGAAGGACGTGGTGTGGGACGATTATATCGCCGCGCAGATCGATGCGATCGACACGGTTCGGGCCGGATTGGCGGTCGAAGCGGTCCACACGATCGGCTATTGTGTCGCGGGCACCACGCTGGCCGCGACATTGGCGGTGTTGGCTGCGCGCGGGCAGGCCGCCCGCGTGAAGAGCGCGACCTTCTTCACCGCGCAGGTCGATTTCAGCCGCGCCGGGGAATTGCTCAATTTCATCGACGACAAGCAGCTGGACACGATCACCAAGCTGTCGCCGGACGGGTTCCTCGACGGACGCTATATGGCGCTGACCTTCAATTTGCTGCGCGGGCGCGACCTCATCTGGAACTATGTCACCAACAATTATCTGTTGGGGCAGGAGTATACGCCGTTTGATTTGCTGCACTGGAACGGCGACACCACTAATTTGCCTGCGAAATGGCATCTCGCCTATCTGACCGATTTGTATCGCGACAATCTGTTGGTGCGGCCCGGAGTGATGTCGGCCGGCGGTACGCCCATTGACCTGACGAGGGTCAAGACACCGTCCTATATTCAGGCCGGGCGCGAGGATCATATCGCGCCGGTCGACAGCGTGTGGGAGATCACCAAGCACTTTACCGGCCCGTTGAAATTCGTGCTCGCCGGGTCGGGCCACATCGCCGGTGTGGTAAACCCGCCCGCACAGAACAAATATCAATATTGGACCAACCCCGACCCTGTCAATACGCTGGCCGAATTCGTCGCCGGCGCGCGTGAGACCAGGGGCAGCTGGTGGCCGGACTGGATCGGCTGGTTGCGGGAGCGCGACGACCAGACCGTGCCAGCCAAGGGGGCCCGCAAACCGGGCAAGGGCAGCCTCAAGGCAATCGAGGACGCGCCGGGTCAGTATGTGAGGTCGCGGTAACCTCTTAACATCACAGCTAAGTTTTGACGACGTGACGATTATGTTGCACTGCAACAAAAATCTCTTGCATGAGCGCTCGCACGCATTATATTGCAGTGCAACAACGAATCATCAGGAGGTCCTTTTGGCCAGCATGACGCCCGTAAACGAGCCCGCCGCCAAGGTGGACGCCCCCGCCGTACCCGCCGCTGTTCCCGTGACGGTTGCGGCAACGCCCGCCCCCAAGGCGGATCCGGTTCCAGCCAAGGTCGAAGCGCCCGTCGCCAAGACCGCGCCGAAGCCTGCGGCTAAAGCCGCTGCCAAGCCAGCGGCGAAAACCGTTACCGCCCCGGCTGCAAAGCGCGTGGCCAAGAAGAAGGTTGCTGTAAAGGCCGCCCCGAAAACCGCCGCAAAAACTGTCGCTACCAAGGCGATCCAAACCATCAAGCCGGCCGTCGCGAAAGCCAAGGCCGTCGTAACCAAGGAAGTGAACATCATGGAAGCCTCGATCAAGAACGCTGCCGACAAGGCCAAGACCATGTTCGCCGATGCCAATGCCAAGAGCACCAAGGCCTTCGAGGACATGAACGAATTTTCGAAGGGCAACATCGAAGCCATCGTCGAGAGCGGCAAGATCGCCGCCAAGGGCATGGAAGCCATGGGCCAGGACGCTGCCGAATATAGCCGCAAGCAGTTCGAAGGCGCGACCGCCGCACTGAAGAGCCTGTCGAGCGTCAAGTCGCCGACCGACTTCTTCAAGCTGCAGAGCGATTATGCGCGTTCGGCCTTCGATTCGCTGGTCGCCCAGACCTCGAAGAACACCGAAGCCATGCTGAAGCTGGTCGGCGAAGTCGCCCAGCCGATTTCGAACCGCGTTGCAGTTGCCGTCGAGAAGGTGAAGATCGCCGCGTAATTCTCGCGTCGATTACGGAATCAGGGAAGGGCGGCTCTGCAAGAGGCCGCCCTTTTCGGTTTTGGTCGCTGATTTTGAAAGGGAGCGGCCGAGATATCGGGCGGCACCCGAGGCCCATTCGGTTGCCCTGCGCCAGTCAGAGGGCCGGTTTTCCCAGACGCGATCTTCTCTGGGGAGAGTCGTCCTGCGACAGGCTCAACACCAACGGGGGCAGGGCTTCAGGAGCTGGCGCATCGCCTACCAGCACCCCGCGCGCCGCACGCTTACTGCAACGTTACCGATTCCTCGCCGTCATGCCGGCCAAAGAACTGCATCAGCTGGATAATCAGTTCCGCGCGGTCCTCGAT
>NZ_JANYEK010000061.1 GCF_025363195.1 Sphingomonas sp. | reverse complement strand
TCAGGCCCATCGCGATGCCCGAGACCGGCCGCTTCAGCGGCACGCCCGCATCCATCATGCTCAGCGAACCGCCGCACACCGTCGCCATCGACGACGAGCCGTTGCTCTCGGTGATGTCGGAGAGGACGCGGATCGTGTACGGGAACTCGTCCTTCGACGGCAGCACCGGGTGCAGCGCGCGCCAGGCGAGCTTGCCATGGCCGACTTCACGACGGCCCGGCGCGCCGAAGCGACCGACTTCACCGACCGAGTAAGGCGGGAAGTTGTAGTGCAACATGAAGTGTTCGTAATTCAGCCCGTTCAGGCCGTCGATCATCTGCTCCGCATCGCGCGTGCCGAGCGTGGTCGTGCAGATCGACTGCGTCTCGCCGCGCGTGAACAGGGCCGAACCGTGCGTGCGCGGCAGGAAGTGCACCATCGCCTCGATCGGACGGATCTGCGTGGTCGTACGACCGTCGATGCGCTTGCCGTCCTTCAGGATGGCGCCGCGAACGATTTCGGCTTCCAGCTTCTTCATCAGCTTGCCGGCCGCCATCTGGTCCTGCGGGGTCGCATCGGCAAAGGCGGTCTTGCCCTTGGCGCGCGCCACGTTGAGCAGGTCCGAACGCTTGGACTTGTCGGTCACCTTATAGGCGACGGCGATGTCCTTGCCGATCAGCTTCTTCAGCTTGTCTTTGGCTGCCGACAGGTCGGCCTGCTCGGCCATTTCCCACGGCTCCTTGGCAGCCTGCTCGGCCAGATCGATGATCAGATTCGCGGCTTCGCGGCAGGCCTTGTGGGCGAACTGCACGGCACCGAGCATGATCTCTTCCGAAAGCTCCTTGGCTTCGGATTCGACCATCATCACGGCCGAACCGGTGGCGGCGACGACGAGATCGAGCTCGCCTTCCTTTACCTGGTCGAGCGTCGGGTTGAGGATGTATTCGCCATCGATATAGCCGACGCGCGCGGCGCCGATCGGGCCCATGAACGGCACGCCCGAAATGGTGAGGGCGGCGGAAGCTGCGACCATCGCCAGCATGTCCGGCTCGTTCTCGCCATCATAGCTGAGCACCTGGCAGATCACGTTGATCTCGTTGTAGAACCCTTCCGGGAACAGCGGGCGGATCGGGCGATCGATCAGGCGGCTGGTCAGCGTTTCCTTTTCGGTCGCGCCGCGCTCACGCTTGAAGAAGCCGCCGGGGATGCGGCCCGCTGCGGAATATTTTTCCTGATAATGGACGGTGAGCGGGAAGAAATCCTGGCCCTCCTTCACCGAACGTGCGGCGGTGACGGCGCACAGGACGACGGTTTCGCCCAGCGTGGCGAGCACGGCGCCATTGGCTTGGCGGGCAACGCGGCCGGTTTCCAGCGTGAGCGTCTTGCCGCCCCATTGGGTGCTTACGGTTTTGGTATCGAACATTTTATTTCCTTCAACGCCAACCACCAGATGCGGTTGGGGCCTATGTGCGGACTAAGCCGGTCCGCGCGGTTTGGAGCCTTTCATGGCCCCCGTAAGAGACAGGCCGGATTGTCGGTCTCTTTGTGCCCCCGCGAAAGCGGGGGTCCAGACTGGGTCCCCGCCTTCGCGGGGGAACAACGGTAGAAAGCGAAACGGCGCCCTGAGGCGCCGTCCCATATTACTTGCGCAGCCCGAGCTTCGCGATCAGATCGGTATAACGCTGGCCGTCCTTGTGACGGAGGTAATCCAGCAGCGAGCGACGCTTGTTGACCATCATCAGCAGCCCGCGGCGCGAATGGTTGTCCTTCTTGTGCGTCTTGAAATGCTCGGTCAGGTTGCGAATGCGCTCGGTAAGGATCGCGACCTGGACTTCGGTGGAACCGGTGTCGCCGGTGGCGCGGCCGTGATCCTTGACCAGCGCATCCTTGCGCTCTGCGGTAATCGTCATGTGTATTCTTCCCTCGACATCAATCCAGATTGAAACCCCGGACGACGCGGACCTCGTGGTCCTGAACCGATACCAGCGCGACCGGGGTGTCCCCGATGCACGCGAAATATTGGCCATCGTCTGCGGCGATCCCGACCAAAACACGCCCCTGTCGGAGCGCCCCTGCCTGGTCGGGGGTGAGAGGAAGGGCCGGGATGTCGTCCAGCGCCGCCCTCAAGGGCAAAGTTACGTCTTCCAGCGCGCGTGACATAGCCAATTCGGCCAGTTTGTCCAGCGATATCGCGTGTTCGAGGGTGAACGGCCCGGCCTTAGTGCGGCGAAGCATGGTAACATGGCCGACCGTGCCCAGCGCCAGTGCGATGTCGCGCGCGAGACTGCGAATGTACGTGCCCTTGGAGACATGGGCGGTGAGCGTGACATCATCCAGATCGTCCAGGTCGTGGCCATCGACGTGGTCCGGATGGCGGATATCGAGCGCGTGGACCGTCACCGAACGACTCGCCAGCACCACCTCCTCCCCTGCGCGGGCCAGATCATAAGCCCGTTGCCCGTCCACTTTCAGGGCGGAATAGGCCGGCGGCACCTGATCGATCGGTCCCGTAAAGCTCGGCAACACCGCTACGACCTCAGCCAGTTTCGGCCGCACATCGCTCGTCGCAATCTCCACCCCTTCGCCGTCCAGCGTATCGGTCTGCACGCCGAAGCGGATCGTGAAATCGTAGACCTTGTCGTTGTCCAGCATGCGTCCGGCCAGCTTGGTCGCCTCGCCGATCGCGATCGGCAGCACGCCCGTCGCCAGCGGATCAAGCGTGCCGCCATGTCCGACCTTGGGGCCTTTCTTTCCTGAGCCATAGCCGCCCTGCCGCAGCGCGCGCTTCACGGCGGAAACGCCCTGCGTCGAGCCAAGCCCCAACGGCTTGTCGAGGATGATCCAGCCCTGCATTTCGGTTCAGCCTTTGGCGCCGAGCGCTTCGTTGAAATGCCGCCGGCACAGGGCAACATAGCGGTTGTTGCCACCGATCTCCGTCTGCCTTCCCTCGGCGACCGGCAGGCCCGACGCATCGACGCGCAAATTCATCGTCGCCTTGCGCCCGCACACGCAGACCGATTTGATCTCGACCAGCGAATCGGCGATGGCGAGCAAGCGGGCCGAACCTTCGAACAACTCCCCCTGGAAATCGGTGCGCAGCCCGTAGGCGAGCACCGGTACGCCGTAAACGTCGGCCAAATGCGCCAGTTGATCGACTTGCTGCCCGGTCAGGAATTGCGCCTCGTCGACCAATACGCAGGCGGGCAGCGCCTCGCCATCGCGGTGGACGATCGCGATCAGATCGGTATCCTGCTCGAACGCGATCGCATCCGCGCCAAGCCCGATCCGCGACGTGACCGTCCCCGCCGCGAACCGGTCGTCGACCGCGGCGGTGAACAGCATCGTGCGCATGCCGCGCTCGCGATAGTTGAAATCGGCCTGCAGCAGGTTGGTCGATTTCCCCGCATTCATCGAGGCGTAGTAGAAATAGAGCTTGGCCATCAGCCGAGCGTTTCGATCGGGACGGGCGATTGCGGTCCTGCCAGTGCCGCAAGGCATCGCTCGAACGAGACGAAGCAGCCGGTATGGCGGGCCGATGTGACATGCATCATGTCAGCGAAATCCGCTCCGGCGGCGAAGCGGTCGATTGCCCAGCCGACAAGGCCAGCATCGCTCACCTCCAGCAAGGGCAAGCGCAGGAGATCGTTCAACGTGGCGGCGAGATCGGCCCGGCCAAGGCGATATCGTGAGGAAAGCAACCATGCCGTTTCCAGCAATACCGTGTCCGATACGAAGCAAGCTTCCGACAAGATGGCGGTGGCCACTCTCGTCTGGACGGGATCATCCTGCATGACGTAGCGGGCGATGATATTGGTATCGATGCTTTTCAACCGTCCCAACGCGGACCACCGGCCTCCCACATCTCCTTTATCGCCGCACCCATGTCCTCGATTGATATTGCGGGACCGTCATATGAAATTCGTGATCGCAGCCGTGCGGTAATTTCGTCAAAGGTTTCGCCGCCTTTTTCGACATGTTTGCGCAACAAGACGCCGTCTGGCCGCTCCACCACATCCAGCCGATCACCAGGTGCTAACCGAAGACGGTCTCGTACATCCTTAGGAATGACCACTTGGCCTTTCTGCGACATTTTGGTCTGCGCGTTCATCCCGGTAAGATGCGTCTTACCGCCGGCGATGTCAATCTTCGGCGTCGGGTTCCAGATCGCGCGCGACGCGCGGATCTTTCAGCAGCTTGTCGATATGGCTGCCCTCGTCGAAGCTTTCGTCGGCGAGGAACTTGAGTTTCGCGGCGTATTTGATCTTGATCCGTGCGGCGACTTCGCGCTGGAGATAGGCGGTGTTG
>NZ_JANYEK010000057.1 GCF_025363195.1 Sphingomonas sp. | reverse complement strand
TGCCAGCGCGGTTCGCCCCGGCAGCACCGACGCCGCGATCCGCGAATCGGTCGGCAACGATCTGGCGGGGCTGGTCGCGAGTTTGTCCGGTCTGCGTGCGATCGCCTTCAACGGTGCCACCGCACACCGTCACGGCGTTCGGCAATTGGGTCCGACCGATCTCACGCTGATCGCCCTGCCCTCCAGCAGCCCGCTGCATACGATCGGCTTCGACGCAAAGCGCCCGGCCTGGGCCGCGCTCGCGCCGCATCTTGGCGGTCGATAACTACTAGTGCCCGATCCTGCGGCAAGGCCGCCGGTTCAGTCCTTGTGGAAGAACAGGTCCGCCACGCTCTGCGCGATGCGTGCCGGACGATGCGTGACGGCATCGACGCAGCACCAGCTCGACTGCACTTCGGCCAGCACCTCTTCGCCGCGCTTGATGATCGTCTGGTAGAAAGCGCGCGCGCCTTGCACCTTTTCAAGCAGCACGGTGGCGATCACCTCGTCATCGAGGAAAGTCGGCTTACGATAGGTGATCTCATGCTTCAGCGCGACCCACAGGTTCGCCGCGATCGCCTCGGCCGGCGCGAAACGCTGCCAGTGGCTTACCACCGCATCCTGGACCCATTTCAGATACGAGGCATTGTTGACATGCCCCATGAAGTCGATGTCGGCAGGGTCGATCCCGATCGGGAAGCTGTGGGGAATGGCTTGGGTCACGCGTGCGACCCTAGCAGGACAAACCCTTCCGGGCGATGAATTTCCAGATCCGTACCGCGCATTTTTATTCCGCGCGCGCCCGCTGATCGATGCTGCCAAGCCACCGTCGGACCGGACGCTACGAAATGAGGCATTTGTTGCGCCGCGCAATCCTTTGGCCCGCATGCAGACTACGCGCTTGACGAATTCTTTCGCGTGCGCAAAGCAGCCGACGCTATGAAAATCATCCTCCCCAGCCTCGTCGTCGTCTCGCTCCTTGCGCTGACGGCCTGTGACAACAAAAAGGGTCCGGAAGTCGTGACCAGCGTGTCGGCGGACCCCCAGCGTGCGGAGATCGCCAAGCGCGCGCCGGTCGAACTCCCGCCCGCGATCAAGGCCGACGTTTCGTTCCGCTGCAACCCGGGCAACAGCTTGGCGTTCGTTACCTTCTTCGAGGGCGACAAGCAGGCCTTCGTCAAGACCGCGAAGACCGCACCCGTCACCAAGCTGGTCGCCGCCGAAGCCGGCCAGCCGTTCAAGGCCGATGGCGGCTACGAAATGACCGGCACGCCCAAGGGAGTGACGCTGACGCTGCCGGGCAAGGGCAAGCTGACCTGCAAGACGTAAACGCTTGAGACACGACGAAAAATATAGGCCGGCGGAGCGATCCGCCGGCCTTTTTAGTGGCATGAAGCAATCGATGGTCGGGTACGCCGGCTTGCGTCCAGTTGCGGTCGTTCTGCTCGACCCCGACGACGCCCTAGGCAGACGAAGAAAGAGCCGCCGATCTCCCGAATCGACGGCTCTCCTTAAGTGTCTCAGAACGAGGGGGTTATCCGGCGTACGAAACTTGCGTGGAGACCTTCTGGCGTCGGCGCATGGCGAAGCCGATTGTGCCCAACCCTAAGATCATCATCAACCAAGTGGCTGGCTCAGGAACCGCACCGTTGACTGCGGTGAAGCCTTTTCCAAGTTGCGCAAAAGCGGTGACCGACTGTCCACCACCCATCAGGTTGATGCTGTAGGTGCTGTCCACCAAATTGTTGAAATGAAGATTACCGAAAACTGAGCCTCCATTCAAAAAGCCAAAGCCCAGTTGCTCGCTATTTTGGAGTGCGCCGTTAGGCTGAAAACCGCCTATGAGAGCGGCGGCGAAGGAAGCCGTGCCACTGCCGTCGAGATTAGTCAGCGTCACAGTTGCGTCTGGCAGCGCCGATCCGAAAAAGCTATAATCGAAACTAACTTTCTGACCGAGTGCGAATGTATAAATGCCGGTGCCGCCAGTGGATGAAGCCGGGATTACCGAATTCGCAAGGTGAGCACGGACAGCTAATTCGCCTGTAGTGACGCCATTCGTAGTTTTAGTGCTAACCACGGCGTTAGCGGGATTGTAGCCATTGCCGACACCGTAGGTGTAATTCACAGTAGGATTTGCATCATATGATTGGGCCGTGACCGGCGTGGCCGAGGCGGCAACAATGGCACCGGCAAAAGCGACTGCTAAGTTCATGCGCATATTATTTCCCTTGTTTGGATCGATTTAATTTAACACGAGGGACAAGGGTTCCACTTGTACCTTCATGGCTTCTACTCAGAGCTTGCCGGAGCCCACAGCGCTAACGGATTGAAAAATCTTGGTAATAGGACTGCCGATAGAACGGGCATTATTGCAAAATTAACGAATTTGCAACGCGGTTCAGCGTCCCGCTGCGGGATGCTGGCCCGGAACCTTGAAACAACGAAAAATCTTGGCAGTGGGACGGTGGGTTGCAGATCACTTCCCAACGGCAGCTCACCACCACTCGCCGACACCAACCACACGCCCACCCAATCCACTTCCCGCACCCCCCGCCTTGCGCCTGCAACCCGACTGCGCCACCATGGCGAGATGGCCACTATCGCGATCTACAGTCTCAAGGGCGGCGTCGGGAAGACGACGCTTGCGGTCAATCTCGCCTGGTCTTCGGCGATGCTGTCGTCGCGGCGGACGTTGTTGTGGGATCTCGATCCGCAGGCGGCGTCGAGCTATCTGCTCGGCGACCGCAAGGTGAAGGAGCCGGCACAGGCCGTATTCTCCAAGGACGTCGAGCCCGAAAAGCTGATCCACAGGACGGCGATCGATCGGCTCGATCTGCTGCCCGCCGATGCGTCGCTCCGCGGGCTCGACCTGCTGTTCCATGAACTCGACAAGAAGAAACGGCTGCAGAAACTGCTGTCGGGCTTGCGCAAATCCTATGATCGCATCCTGCTCGATTGCCCGCCGGGCCTCACTGACACCAGCGACCAGGTGATGCGCGCCGCCGATCTGATCGTCGTGCCGGTAATTCCCTCGCCTTTGTCCGAGCGCGCTTTTGCTGAGGTCGTAAAGCATCTCGGCAGTGAAGCGCAGGTGTTGCCGGTCCATTCGATGGTCGATCGTCGCCGCAAGCTGCATGCCGAGGCGCTCGCCCGCCACCCCGATTGGCCAATCGTGCCGATGGCCAGCGTGATCGAATCGATGACCGTGCGCCGCGCGCCCGTCGGCAGCTTCGCGGGCAAATCACCCAGCGGTCAGGCGTTCGCGCACCTGTGGATGCGGATCGAAAAGCGCCTCGCGCAATGAGCCGGACGCCGCCGGAAGCGGTGCCCCCTGATCCTACGAATGTGGTCCCGCTCGATCCGCAACTGGTCCTCGGCGCCTATGCCGTCGGCGTCTTCCCGATGGCCGACGCACGCGACGCCGACAGCGTGTATTGGGTCGAGCCGAAGGAGCGCGCGATCCTGCCGCTGACGCGATTCCACCTGTCGAAATCCCTGCGCAAGACTTTGGCGCAGGATCGCTACCGCGTCACCGCCGACACCGCCTTCGCCCGCATCATCCAACTCTGTGCGGAATCTGCCACCGACCGCCCGGATACGTGGATCAACGGCCAGATCGAACGCGCCTTCATCGAGCTGCACCGGCTCGGCTTCGCGCATTCGATCGAAGTGTGGGACGGCGAGGATCTGGTTGGCGGTCTCTACGGCCTTGCCCTTGGTCGCGCGTTCTTCGGCGAATCGATGGTCAGCCGCGCGCGCGACACGTCCAAGATCGCCATCGCCTGGCTCGCGGCGCGATTGCGCGTCGGGGGGTTCACCCTGCTCGACTGCCAGTTCATGACGGATCACCTCGCCTCATTGGGCGCGGTGGTGATCCCGCGCGAGCGTTACGTGGCGTTGCTGTCCGGTGCGATCGCCGGGGTGGTCGGCGTGTCGGCCCCGGTGGCTGCGGGATCGGCCGGAGATTTTTTCGCGCTCGATACCGGAGCATCCGCGCCGTTCGCCGATCCCCCGCCGCCACTCACCGAATTCGGCCCGCCCTCGGGGAAGGTCATCGCGCAACTCTTGACCCACACGTCGTAGATCGGGTGCAGCACCACGTTCAGGCCCGGGCGTTCCTTGTACAGCCAACCGGAAAAGACACGGCGAAACTGCCGATCGCTGCCCGCCACATCGACCTGCACGAACGCGCCCGTATAGGGTTGCTGTTCCCACGGCGCGGTGCGTTCACAGGCGCGCAACCGCACCACGACATCGCCAACCCGCACCGCACCGCCCGGCTTCAGGGTTATATCGTGCGAGACGCCGTTGCGCTTGTTGAGCACGCCCAGCACGGCGACGCGCTGCGCCATCGGCGTCGCGCCGAAGGACGGGTCCACCCCGCCGGACACATCGACCGTGGTGATGTCGGTCTGCACCGGCTCTTCATCCAGCGCGGTCTTGATCTCGGGCTTCTGCGCGGTCGGTGCCACGACATGGTGCGCCCGCCACGATTCATAACCGAACCAGCCACCCGCACCGATCCCTGCGACCAAGGCCGTTAGACCCAGCCAGCGGCGAGCGTTCACGCCTCCGGCGTCCAGGCTTCGTAATCGCCCGTAGCCGCGGCGCGCTTGCCGCCCATTTCGAGAGCACCCGCCGGGCGATACGCCAGCATCGTGCCGGTATGATTGGGTTCGGCCGGCTTCTCCCACACGCGCGGCGCCGGCAGCGACCGGTCGGGCAGATCGTCGACCTGATGATGCAGCCAGCTGAACCATTCCGGCGCAACGCGGCTCGCGTCGTTCGGGCCGTTATAGATCACCCAGCGGCGGGGGTTGCCATTGGTGTCGCTGCCGCCCTGATAATAGACGTTGCCCAACGCATCCTCGCCGACCCGCGCTTTGCCGCGCAGCCCGAACCAGGTGCCGATGGTGGCGCCGTTCCACCAGGTGAAGGGATTGAGATTGATGCCCATGCCCAGCGCAATAGCCGCTCCACGGTGCGTCTGGCAATTCGTCAATTAGCGTGCGGGGGAATGCGGGCGATGGCGTGGGGAATGTCTTATTTTGGTGGTGAGCGGTCCTTCCGTTATGGTACTCCGCGTGTTGATAAGGGGACGTTTTGTGCGGGATTGGCATCGACTCTGGTTCAACGTGGCGGCGTTGGTAGTGGGAGCTTTTGGACCTATCTTCTTTCTGGGAGCCATAGGTCTGACGGAGCCCGCGCGGTTTACGCTCGATTTGCTCAGTTGGCCCATTGATGGAAACATGAGCTACCATGAACCCACAGTCAGGTTCCTCTCGGCTCTGACCGGAGGCTTCTTCCTCGGTTGGGGCGTGACCATCTGGGGCGTTGGGAAATACGTTTACCCGGTCGCCGCGGAAGCGGCGCGCAAGACGGTGGTTTACGGACTTCTCAGTTGGTTCGTCTTGGACAGCGCAGGATCTTGGCTGTCGGGCAATCAGCCCAACGTGGTCTTCAATATGCTTGTGTTAGTTACCGCAGTGGGCCCGCTTTGGCGGGCCAGCGCCGGAGAGAACGCCAGCCGGTGACTCGCAATGTCCGCAACTGGCCGAAAGCCTCTCGTAAACGCGCTCCCCTCGCCCTCGCCGCGCCAAACCCAATATCTCTCACTTCCCCCAACTAACCTTATCCCCTTCGGCGATCCCCAATTCCCCCGATCGTCCACCATTGATCTCCAGCACGGCGGCCACCGGCTCGCCCGAGGGGATCGGAACTTCGGAGAACGGCACGGTATTTTCGGCGATGCGCGCGATCGTCCCGTCGGCGCGGATGAAGATGATGTCGAGCGGGCTCGGCGTATTCTTCATCCAGAAATTCGCGTCGCGCGGCGGGCCGCCCTCACCCGGATAAGGCGAGAAGATCATGCCCTCGTCCTTGGGGATATTGGTGCGGAACATCAGGCCCTTTTCCTGCTCCGCCGGGGTCTTGGCGACTTCCACCTTGAAGGCGTGCGCACCGTTGCGGCTCTTGATCGTCAACGCGACCTTGCCGTTCTTCGCCTCGGCGGCGCCCGCCGCCGCATCGCCGGATGCGCAGGCACCAGTCAGCAAGACTGTGCCGAGCGCCACGGCGAGATACACTGTACGCAAACCCATCACCGATCCTTTTTTAAGCACCAACCTCGCGATCGACCCCAGCTTCGCGATCGATCTCGACCGCGAGCGGACCCTTTTGTCCCTCGACGATCCGCGCCCGCAAGCGCTGCTCGGGTTCGACCTCGACCACTCCGGCGCGGCGCAGCGTTTCCATATGCACGAATATATCCGCCGAATCACTGCCCCGCACGAGAAACCCATACCCCTTGAGCCGGTTGAACCATTTGACGCTGACCGGCTCGAACGGCCCGGCACCGTCGATCAACGCCGAAGGGTCGGTACGATCGCCCCCCCGTCCGCGCTGCGGCGCATCGACCGCATCGGTCAGGTCGATCGAGACGATCTCGGTCGCCTGCAGGCCACGGTCGCGCTGGGACGCATAGCAATGCACGCGTGCGCCCTCGGGCAGGCTGCGCCGGCCATGCGCCTGCAACACCGAAAAATGAATCAGGATGTCCCCGACCTCGGCATCGTCCCCCACCAGGAAACCGAAGCCGCGCGTCACGTCGAACCATTTTAGCGTGCCGCCGTACAGAATTGGTCCGGCAACCACATCGGCTGCCGGCTGATCCTCTTCGGAAGCTTGCCCGGTCCCAACACCAGACTGCCCGTCGCTACGCATTCGTCACCATCCCCGAGACCGTCTTAGCACGCTTACTCATCAGTAAAAGAGATTTTACTGATGTCTATCTTTATAGCAGATCTGGATTCTCGCCGGGTGCCATTGCGGCAATTCGGCGCGCCAGCGAGAAATCATGCCCTCCCCGGATCATCGCGCCGATCTGCTTTTCGCGCAGCACTCTGTCCGCCGCTTCGGTCGCGAATGGGCCGATACGCTTCTTGCGCGCGAATGTCAGTGCGGATGCGATGGCCCGGTCCTCGATCGCGGGTGCCAGCGCCTCGGCATCCTCCCCGGCGATGCCCGCTTGGCGCAGCGCACCGGTTACGCGCCGCTGCCCAAGCCCGCGCCGCGCCATCGCCGACGCCCGCGCCTCCCCAAAGGCGCGGTCATCGATATAGCCCAGCTCGGCCAGCTTGTCGGCCAGCGCCATCAGGTCTGGGGGATCGCCCGCATCCTCCGCCCAGCCCCGTTCGCGAAGCTTGCGGCGAAGGTAGTCCGTCAGCCGCCCGCGTGTCGTCGCGAAGCGCTCGACATAGCGCAACGCCAGCCGCTCGAGGGCGGAATTGTCGAGCGGCGGCGGCACGCGGCGCTCGCGATTAACGGGGGGTCTGGCCATGCGCCATCATTGTGCCACAGTCGGAATGGATTTTGAACGCGTCCGGATCGTACGCAAATACGTATCCGAACGTAGCGACGGGACCACCGTCCCCCCAAGGGCACGACCATGACGACAGACGTTTTGCAGAAGGAAGAGCGGATCGCGGTGGCCACGGCCACGAACGATGCATTGCCGCGCCGCTTCGCCGATTTCGAAACGCTGGGCGAAGCGCTCGATTATGCTGCCACCGGCGTGCGCGGGCTGAACTTCCACGATGCCCGCGGTACGCTGACCCGTGCCTATCCCTTTTCCGAGATGCGCGACGATGCGCTGCTGATGGCGCGCCGTCTGATCGCTGCTGGCGTCACGCCGCAGGACCGCATCGCCCTGGTCGCCGAAACCGGCCCGGAATTCGCCGCTTTGTTCTTCGGCGTGGTCTATGCCGGTGCATGGCCGGTGCCACTGCCACTGCCCACTTCGTTCGGTGGCCGCGATTCGTACATCGAGCAATTGCGCGTCCAGCTATCCAGTTGCGACCCGACGATGCTGATCTACCCGCCCGAATTGGCCGAGATGGCCGGCGAATCCGCGAGAATCGCCGGAGTCGAGGGGATCGACTGGTCCGAATTCGCGCAGCGCGCCGCGCCGGAAGCGGCCCTGCCCACCGCGCAGGGCAGCGAGGTGGCATATCTGCAATATTCCAGCGGATCGACGCGCTTCCCGCACGGCGTCGCGATCACGCATCACGCGCTGCTCAACAACCTCGCCGCGCACAGCCACGGCATGGAGGTGGTCGACAGCGATCGCTGCGTCTCGTGGCTCCCCTGGTATCACGACATGGGGCTGGTCGGTTGCTTCCTGTCGCCGGTCGCCAACCAGGTCTCGACCGATTATCTGAAGACCGAAGATTTCGCGCGCCGTCCGCTCGCCTGGCTCGATCTCATCAGCCGCAATAAGGGCACGACGCTCAGCTATTCGCCGACCTTCGGCTATGACATCTGCGCCCGCCGTATCTCGACCCAGATCAAGGCCGGCGACCGGTTCGACCTGTCGCGGTGGCGCGTCGCGGGCAATGGTGCCGACATGATCCGCCCCGACGTGATGCAGAATTTCGTCGATGCCTTTGCCGATGCCGGGTTCAAGGCCAGCGCCTTCCTGCCCAGCTATGGTCTGGCCGAGGCGACGCTCGCCGTATCGATCATGCCCCCGGGCGAGGGTATCCGCGTCGAACTGGTCGAGGAAACGCAGCTGTCGGGCGTCGCCGCCGGACAGGATCGTCCCCAGCGGTTTCGCGCGATCGTCAATTGCGGCAAAGCCGCGCGCGACATGAAGATCGAGATTCGCGAGGAAGACGGTACGCCGCTGCCCGAGCGCGCGATCGGCAAAATATGGTGCACCGGGCCGTCTTTGATGGTCGGGTATTTCCGCGACGATGCCGCGACCGCCGCGTGCATGGCCCCCGATGCCGACGGAGGCGTCTGGCTCGACACCGGCGACATGGGCTATCTCAGCGACGGCTATATCTACATCGTCGGGCGCGCCAAGGACATGATCATCGTCAACGGTCGCAACCATTGGCCGCAGGACATCGAATGGGCGGTCGAGCAATTGCCCGGCTTCAAGGCCGGTGACATCGCTGCTTTCGCGATCACTACGCCCGGTGGCGAGGAAACCCCGGCCGTATTGGTGCAATGCCGCAGCAGCGACGATGCCGAGCGTGTCCGCCTGCGTGAGGAAATTCGGGAACGCGTCCGCTCCGTCACGGGCATGAACTGCGTCATCGAACTGATCCCGCCGCGCACGCTGCCGCGCACGTCGTCGGGCAAACTCAGCCGGGCCAAGGCGCGCAACCTGTATCTGTCGGGCGACATCAAGCCGTACGACCTAGCCGCCTGATACCCCCTCATCCGGTCCGCGGCGATTTCCAACGGGCGCGCCAAAAAAAAGTTCGACCGATCAGGTACCTGATCTCCCCGGGGAGAGGCGGACGATAATATCGTGCGCTCCTCCCGATAATGTTCTGCCAAGTTTTCAAACTCTAACGATATTCTAACCTCCTGCGCGCTAGCTCCTCGGCGTGAGCATTAAACCCGCCTCCCAATTCGCTGCCCGACGGATCGATGCGCGGGCGCTGCTCGGCCTGTACGATCCGGCCGACTCGACCGATTGGGGCCCGATCCGTGCGGCGCAGCTGAATTCCGGCAGCAAACTTGCGCTGTTCCTGCTGGCCACCAACGTGTTCGGCGCCGCCATCGTCACATTTATCTTCGCGCGCCTCGTGCCGGCGTGGGAGCTTGCCACCTGGGGCGCACTGACCGCCGCCGTATCGGCAGGCGTCGCCTTCCGGCGCCTTGCCTCGCGGCACCGCATCGAAACCTCGGCGAGCTTACGCGACGTTCGCGCCACCGTGCTGGACGGCATCGCGCTGGCCGCGATCTGGTCGATCCCGCCGCTCGTCTTCGAGCTCCATACCGATGCCACCGCTGCGTTGGCCCTGTGGATCATATTGTCGATCCTGATGGCCGCCTCTGCCATCGCGATGGCTGCGTTGCCACTCGCCACGATGAGCTTTCTCGGCGTCCTCGGTCTGTCGATCGCCGTCATGCTGTGGTGGGTCGATGGCGTGCCTTTCGCCGCTGCCACGCTGATATTCTCCGCGTTGCTGATGATTGGCTGCTTCGCCCGCGCGCGCGCGCTGGTGCTGATCCGCGCGGGTGAGATCGCGCTGGCCGAACGCGACGAAACCGTCAGCCTGTTGCTGCGCGAGTTCGAGGAAACCGGGGCTGACTGGCTGTGGGAAACCGATGCACAGCGCCGCGTCGTCCGCGCCTCTCCGCGCTTTGCCCATTCGGTCGGGCTCGATCCCGTCACCGTCAACGGCATGCCGTTCCTGCAATTGCTGGCAGGATCGTCCTGGGAAGGCGGCAATTTCTCCCCCGGCTTACGGGTGCTGGCCGAAAAGCTGAAAGGCCGCGAGGCGTTCCGCGATCTCGTGCTGCCGATCACCGTGCGCGGCGAGGAACGCTGGTGGGAAATCGCCGCCTCCCCGCGCAATGACGACCGCGGGACGTTCATCGGTTTTCGCGGCGTGGGCTCGGACGTCACCGAACAACGCGCCTCGACCGACAAGATCAACAAGATGGCGCGCTTCGATACGCTGACCGGCCTGCCCAACCGCCTGCTGATCCACGAAACGCTTGGCCACGCGATGGCGGAAGCGGCCAAATGGAACAGCCGCTGCGCCTTCATGATGATCGATCTCGATCGCTTCAAAGCGATCAACGACACGCTTGGTCATCCGATCGGCGACCGGCTGCTTGGCCGCGTGTCCGAACGGCTCGGCCAGTTGATCACCGACAACGATATGATCGGTCGACTCGGCGGCGACGAATTTGCCGTCGTCGTGCGCGATGCCAGCGATCAGGCCCGCGTCGAGAAAATCGCCCGGTCGATCGTCGAAACGCTGTCGCAGCCTTATGAACTCGACGCGCACACGCTGTTCATCGGCGCCAGCATCGGCATCGCGATCGGTCCGCGCGACGGGCGCACGGCGGAGACGCTGATCCGCTCGGCCGATCTCGCTCTGTATCGCTCAAAGGATGCCGGCGGCGGCACCTTCCACACGTACGAACCGCAGCTCCACGTCGTGGCGGAAGAACGCCGGGTACTCGAAATGGCATTGCGCCAGGCGCTCAACAACGGCGAGATGCATCTCAATTACCAGCCGGTGGTCAATACCGACAGCGGTGCCTTGACCGGCTTCGAGGCCCTGCTGCGCTGGACGCATCCGCAACTCGGCAACGTCTCGCCGGTCAAGTTCATTCCGCTGGCCGAGGATGCGCGGATGATCGCACCGATCGGCGAATGGGTGTTGCGCACCGCTTGCGACGAGGCCGCGCGCTGGTCCAACCCGGTGCGCGTGGCGGTCAACGTCTCGCCGGAGCAATTGCACAACCCGAATTTCGTCACCGTCGTCGCATCGGCCTTGGCGAATAGCGGCCTGCCCGCCGGTCGCCTCGAACTTGAAGTGACCGAAAGCGTGTTCATGAAGGAAGGCACCTGCGCCACGCAGGTGCTGGAACGGATCCTGGACCTCGGGGTGCGCCTCAGCCTCGACGATTTCGGCACCGGCTATTCCTCGCTCGGCTATCTCAGCCGCACGCGCTTCTCCTCGATCAAGATCGATCGCAGCTTCGTCACGCAGGCCTCGAATGGCGTGCGCGAGGCGATCGCGATCATCCGCGCCGTCGTTGCCCTCGCCCGCAGCCTCGATATGGCGACCACGGCGGAAGGCGTCGAGACCGAGGCCGAACACCGCATGGTGCAGGATCTCGGCTGCACCAAGGTCCAGGGCTATTATTTCGGCCGCCCCCTCCCCGTCGACGAAGCCCGCGCGCTCGCCAATCGCGGTTCGGGGGAGGCCGCCGCCGCTTAACGGCTTGCCCTGCCCGAAATATGAATTTAAAGCCACCGCAGGATAGGGGTGTAGCTCAGTTGGTTAGAGCGTCGGTCTCCAAAACCGAAGGCCGTCGGTTCGAGTCCGACCTCCCCTGCCATTTTCTTTTTTTGGCAACACGCGCCGCATGGCGGGGTAATCCCCGAATTCGCTTCGACAAACAAAGACCCGCCGCCCTTTCGGACGGCGGGTCTTTGTTTGTGTAAAGAAACGATCCGTTAGGCGAAGCGGACGGTCGTCTTGACCTTGCGGCTACGCGCAGCCGCACCGATCATACCAAAGCCCAGGACCATCAGACCCCATGTTGCCGGCTCTGGCACTGCGGTTGCGATGTTATCGAACTCAAACGAGTTTGCGGTCGAGCCGAACGTCGCGCCGGTGATCAACGGACCACCGGTCACGCGATAGCTGACCTGCCCGTTGGTTTCGCCGCTGATCTGGTTGCCGCTCGGAAAGATCAGGTCATTGATGATCTGGCCACCGCTATAGGTCGTCGATCCACCACCGACGAACAGCAAGGTGAGGCTGTTGTAGGTGTCGAGCGATCCGAGCGTGAATGCAAACAGGTTGGTCGGCCCGAAATTGATCGTATACGAGCCGGCGTTCGGCGTACCCAGAACGGCAGCGAAATTGCCGGTGCTGCCGTAGTTCGGGCGTGCGGCCACGCCGCTGACCGAATTGGCGAACACTTTTGCGTTGACGCCGATCACGGCACCGTCGGCGAACGACTCGAAATCCTGGATCACGGTGGTGCCTGCCGTTGC
Source organism: Sphingomonas sp. (assembly GCF_025363195.1). Lineage (GTDB taxonomy): Bacteria > Pseudomonadota > Alphaproteobacteria > Sphingomonadales > Sphingomonadaceae > Sphingomonas. The sequence continues at coordinate 8,765 of NZ_JANYEK010000057.1, read as the reverse complement.
CGTCGGCGACGCCGGCGCGAACGAAACCACAACGGTTGCATTGGCCGGTACAGCCATCGTTGCGGCAACTAAAGCAGTGGCGAGTAGCGAGTATTTCATGTGCGTTGCTCCTGGACGGGCTAGTCATCGAAGCCCTTATGGCTGAGCCCCGAGCAAATTCCGTGCCATCTGGCCAAGTCATTGACTCTTGGGGGGCCAACAGTTCGCCGAAATCCACCTGTAAGCGAATCTTACACATTCCGTAACTATGGTAAGGATTGTGAGGGCCTCGAAACTGAAGCCTGCCGGGTCGGCGACGAAGCCACGGTCGCGCCCATCACGTCGCGTCCCGGCAGCACTTGCCTCGCTTGCCATCCCCGGCACGAATCGCTAGATGCAGCGCCCATCCGATAGCGAGGATAGGGTTGCGCCGGTTCTGACAAGAACCGGGCGGCGGCTTCTGCCTCGCGAACGGGATATATTTTGAAACGAGGCAGCACAGTGGCGAAAACGACCCCGATCGAATTCATCCGCCAGGTTCAGGCCGAGACCAAGAAGGTCGTCTGGCCGACGCGCAAGGAAACGATCATGACCGGGGTGATGGTGATGATCATGACCACCCTGCTCGCGGTGTTCTTCTTCGGCGTGGACAAGATCTTCCACGCGTTGGTCACGCTGCTACTGTCGCTCGCTGCAAAGGGCTGAGATCATGTCGCGCTGGTACATCATTCATGCGTATTCGGGTTTCGAGGGCAAGGTCCGCGATTCGATCATGTCCGAGGCGACCCGTATGGGCCTCGAACAATTGGTCGAGCAGATCGAGGTGCCGACCGAGACGGTGACCGAGGCGCGCCGCGGCAAGAAGATCGCGGTCGAGCGCAAGTTCATGCCGGGCTATGTGCTCGCCAAGCTGAACATGAACGACGACGTCTATCACCTCGTCAAGAACACGCCGAAGGTCACCGGCTTCCTCGGCAGCATGGGCAAGCCCCAGCCGATCAGCGAGGCGGAAGCCGCCCGCATGCTGAACAGCAAGGAAGAAGCGGCTGCGGCGCCGAAGCAGAAGATGAAGGTCGATTACGAGATCGGCGATTCGGTAAAGGTGCTGGACGGCCCGTTCGCCAGCTTCAACGGCATCGTCGAGGAACTCGATTTCGATCGCAGCCGCGTCAAGGTTTCGGTGTCGATCTTCGGGCGTGCAACGCCGGTCGAACTGGAATTCGAGCAGGTCGAGCGAGCGAAGTAGGGCAAAGCCCGACTTCGCGTTCGCACGAGATTAGCGAACGCTAATCACGAGACGACGCCCGACCGGCCGGCGGGTCGCGCCAGCGAACCCGAGCGACGAAAGGCGCGGGCTTTGCCCGCGTCCGCCCGGCCATCCAGACCCATGACACCCAGGCACTTACCGCCTGAATACGCGCCAAAAATCGCATCCCGCCAATCTTCTCGATCCCCCCAAAGGCCGGGATCCAGACTGGGCTCTCGCCTTCGCGAGGGAACGAGGCAGCATATTTGCCAGAATGGGATAAGCGCGTAAGGAATGTCCGTGATGGCTCGCTCGCCCCTTGTCTACGCCGTGCTGGCCACCCCGCTCACGCTGTTTGCCAAGCCGGCCAGCGCCCAGCAGCAGGATGCGCAACTCTGGCTGCAGATCAACACCACCCTCCCCGTCGCCGACAAACTGCGCCTCACGCTCGAACAGATCGCGCGGTTCAGCGATCGCCAGGATGGCCTGTATCAGACCGAATTTGGCGGTCTGCTCGGCTACCATGTCTCGAAGACCGTCGAGCTTGGTTTCGGCTATCGCTGGGTCGGCGCGTATAACGGCAACACCGCCGCCGATGAAAGTCGCCTGCGCCAGCAGGCCGTGGCGACGTTCGGCCCGATCGTCACCCGCTTCCGCATCGACGAACGCTTCAACCCGGGCGGCAGCGAAATCGGTTTTCGCATCCGGCCGCTCGTCCGCTATAATTACAAACTGGGCAGGAAGGGCGCGGCGCTCTTCGTCAGCCATGAGAGTTTCTTCCTGCCCAACAGCACCGCCTGGGGGCAGCGCAGCGGTTACGAGCGGATGCGCAACATCGCCGGAGTGACCGTGCCGTTCGGCCACGCGATCGCGACGGACATCGGCTATCTCAACCAATATCGCTTCGGCCGCACCGGGTCGCCGGCGCAGATGGATCACGCGCTGACCCTGCAACTGACGATCAATTTCCATGATCTCGTCGCGCCGAACGTCCACGACTGATTCCGGCCTCCGTCAGGGAAACGCATCAGGGACGATAATTCGGGAAAAGGCGGGCACAACCGGTACCCGCCCTCACCCATCACGCCTCACCCCTTCATCATCGCGATCCGCTGGTCGATGCGCCGTTCCAGCACGGTCAGCGGCATCGCACCTTCCTTCAGGATCTCGTGGAACTGCTTGAGGTCGAACTTCGCGCCCAACGCGACTTCTGCCTTCCTGCGTGCCCGCGTCCACGCCATGTGGCCGACCTTGTAGCTGCACGCCTGCCCGGCCTGGGTGCAATATCGCTCCACCTCGCGCTGCGTGCGCGGGCGGGCGAAGCCGGTGGTGGCGACCATGTAATCGGTCGCCTTCTCCCGGCTCCAGCGCTTGGCGTGGATGCCGGTATCGACCACCAGCCGCGTCGCGCGGAACAGGAAGCTCTGCAGATATCCGGCACGCTCGAGCGGCGTGGCATAAGCGTGCAACTCATCGGCGAGTTGCTCGGCATACAGCGCCCAGCCTTCCGAATAGGCCGAGAAGAACCCGATCTTGCGCAGCGTCGGAATATCCTTCGATTCCTGCGCCAGGCTTATCTGCAGGTGATGCCCCGGCACGCCTTCATGATAGGTGAGCGACGGCAACGTGTATTTGGGCCAGTCCCCGACATCCTTCAGATTGACGAAATAAATCGCCGGGCGCGCGCCATCCAGCGAGGCGCGGTTGTAATATCCGTTCGACGCGCCGTCCTGGATCTCGACCGGCACCGCGCGGATTTCCAGCGGCTGCGTCGGCACGGTCGAAAAGACCTGCGGCAGCTTCGTGTACATCGCCTTCACGCTGGCGTTCAGCCCCTCGATCAATTCGGCGCGCCCGGCGGCGGTGTTGGCATAGACCTGATCGGCTGCGACGTTCAGCTTGGCCAGCCGCTCGCCCACCGTACCGGTCGTGTACCCCTGCGATTTCAGGATCGTGTCGAGCTGTGCGGTGATCTCGGCGACCTGGGTCAGGCCGATGCGATGCACCTCGTCGGGGCTCATCGTCGTGGTGGTTGCCTGCGCCAGCGCCATCGCATAGACCGCACCGCCGTTCGGCACACGCCAGATGCCGTCGCCCGGCTTGGTCGAGGGCTTCAACTTCTCGATCAGCGCGATCTGCCGGTCGAGCGCGGGATAGACCTTGTCCGTGACGATCTTCGCGGCCTGCGCCTGCCAGTCGCCGGCGATGTTCTTCGCGGCGGCGCGCTTGACCAGCGACTGCACGATGCTCGACGTCGCTGCCGGCTGGTCGCGCAACTTGCGCATCTGCCCCAAGGTCAGGTCGAGCGACCATCCGGGGGCGAGATAGCCCCGGCCGGCTTCTTCCGCCTGCAACGCGCTTTCCTGGTCGAGCACGGCGCCAAACTGGTCGAGCCTTGAGAGATAGGCATCGGCGTCCGCCTTCACGTTGATCGTGTGCGCTGTGTTCAGGAAATCCGGCGTGGAGAAATATGCGCCGCCTTGCTGGAAGATGCGATACGGGCGGATCGCGCTGTCGATGCCGAATTTGTCCGCCGACGCGATCTGCGTGTCGAGCGAATAGCGCACGACTTCGAGATTCAATTGTGTGGCGGGCGACAGGCCTGCCGCCGGGTAATTGGCCAGACGGGCCAGCGCGGCCTTGGTCTGCGCGACGTCGGCCTTGCGCTTGGCGGCGGTGCGCGGCGACAACATGCCCTTGGCCGCGGCGCGCGCGCCCTTGTCGAGCCCGAGCGAGGTGGCGAGTTCCGGCGAACCCGTCACCGAATCCTGAAAGATCCGCTCGAATTCCGCATCGAGCGCGGCATCACCCGCTTTTGCTGTGGCCTGGGCGAGGACGTCACCGGGCATCAGCGTGACGGCAAAGGCAGCGACGCCTCCCGAAGCGAGCAACTGGCGGCGATCCATAATGATACCCTTTTTAAACTGACAGACAGGCGTCCTAGCAATGGCGGGGTAGCGCGCGCTAGGGGGTTTTGCGCGATTCCTCTGCGTCCGCCACCTTGGCGGTTTGCAATTCCCGGCCGGTTGCGCTACCGGCCGTCGCTTCCAACGCTATCGCTGTGGAATTGCGGGAGGGCGCCTCGTGCGTCCGTCTGGACCGCTAAACTTGAACCGGGCTTTGCGGGCCTCCCGTCGCGTCCATTACAGAGTGAGTGAAACATGGCTAAAAAGATTACGGGCTATATCAAGCTGCAGGTTCCTGCAGGCAAGGCCAACCCCTCCCCGCCGATCGGCCCCGCTTTGGGTCAGCGCGGCGTGAACATCATGGAATTCTGCAAGGCGTTCAACGCATCGACCGGCGACCAGGAAGTCGGCACGCCGCTGCCGACCGTGATTACCGTCTATGCCGACCGTTCGTTCTCGTTCGAAACGAAGACGCCGCCGGCCTCGTATCTGATCAAGAAGGCCGCGAACCTGAAATCGGGTTCCAAGGAGCCGGGCAAGATCGTCGCTGCGAAGATCAAGCGTTCGCAATTGGCCGATATCGCCACCGCGAAGATGAAGGATCTGAACGCAAACGACCTCGAGGCGGCGACCCGCATCATCGAAGGTTCTGCCCGCGCGATGGGCCTCGAAGTGGTGGAGGGCTAAGATCATGGCATTCGTAAGCAAGAAGCAGAAGGCGATCACGATCGACCGCGAGAAGCTGCATTCGGTGGACGAGGCAATCGCGCTCGCCCGCGCCGGTGCTACTTCGAAGTTCGACGAAACGATCGAAGTCGCGATGAACCTCGGCGTAGACCCCCGCCACGCCGACCAGATGGTCCGCGGCGTGGTAACCCTCCCCAAGGGCACCGGTAAAACCGTCCGCGTTGGCGTGTTCGCCAAGGGCGCGAAGGCCGATGAGGCGCGCGAAGCTGGTGCCGACGTGGTCGGCGCTGAAGACCTGATGGAGCTCGTACAGGGTGGCACGATCGATTTCGATCGCTGCATCGCGACCCCGGACATGATGGGCGTCGTCGGTCGTCTCGGCAAGATCCTCGGGCCAAAGGGCATGATGCCGAACCCGAAGCTCGGCACCGTGACGATGAACGTCGGCGAGGCCGTGAAGGCCGCCAAGGGCGGTCAGATCGAATATCGCGTCGAAAAGGCCGGCATCATCCATTCGGGCATCGGCAAAGCATCCTTCCCGGCCGAAGACCTGCGCGCGAACTTCGACGCGCTGATGGATGCCATCGTCAAGGCGAAGCCATCGGGCGCCAAGGGCAAGTATGTCCGCAAGGTGGCCGTCAGTTCGACGATGGGCGCAGGCATCAAGGTTGACGTGGCGGAAGTCGCCGCGGCCTGAGCCTTGATCTAAGCACGATATCGAAAAGGGCCGGGAGCGATCCCGGCCCTTTTTGTTTGTCGGCAGGGGATTTCGGGCCCGGACGCTTGATGGCGATGATCAGCGACTGGCCCGCCACGCCCCAGCGCAGGCGTGTCCCGGAAGCCCGCCTTGCTTTCCTCGGTGTCGATGTCCACCAGCATGTCGACATTCGCGGCGTTGCACCATTCCTGCCCGCTTCGTCACACCACGTGCGGTACGGCATTCGGATCATGCAGCGCCTGGGTCGCGGTGCCCAATACGGCTTGGCGAGCGCGCAGGCTGGCATCGAGGAACGGGGTATTGAGGCTGACGAAGCGGCGCGGTGTCATGCCGAGGAAGGCGTTGGAATCCCGTAAAAAATGCGAGACGTCGAAATAACTGTCATCGAGCAGGGCGTAATCCGCCGCATCTCGCGAGGCGCTGATCCGCAGGAACGAGCGTAGGAAGCGCGCACGACGGAGCAGCAATTTGGGCGGAAAACCGAAATGACGGACCGACAGCCGGCGCATCGCATGCTGCTCGACGCCCAGTTCTTCCGAAGCCGCGACGATATCCACCGGCCCGTCGCGCGTGATGAGGGCCATCAGGCGCCGGATCATGGTCTCCTCGCGACAGATCGGGCCGAGTTCAGCGCGAAGCAGGCGGTCGAGCGTCGGGGCGACCTCCTCCTCACCGTCGCAGGCATAGAGCGCGGCGAGCAAACGGGCGGAAAATCCGCCCGGCATGATCGTGCCCAATGGGAGTACGCGATCGCGTACGGCGGCGGCGTTTCCGGGGAGCAAACGGCTCCAGCCCAACGCGCTGACACCGAAGCCGATCATCACCCCGCCATTCGTCGTCGCGCGGATGGCTTTGCTGGTCGGGCCGAACAGGCTGACCTCCGGCACCGGATCGAAAATATTCTTGCCGATCGCGACGGAGAACGGCCCGGCGTCCAGTGCGATGCGGACATTTGCCGTGCCGGGCAAAAACCAGTCGATCTGCCCCAAAGCATGCGGCCCGCGCGCAGTGTAGACGTGGTAGCCGGTGATATATTCCGCGAGATCGGCGGCGGGCTGATCGTACCGGATGGTCAGGCCCGGCGGCATGGCGAACACATCCGGCGCGATACCCGGCAGGTTAGTTCCGCCGGCAATCCAATCCTCCCCGATCGGATGCGCCACGCCGGATCGGCCGCCGGACATATCGCCGACCTTTTTCGAATTTCCAGACGCCACACGACCCCTTTTCCCACCACGTAAATTGCGATGGATTACAGCCGCCCCCGGCCACGCTTTCCCATCATGTCCCGAAGTGAACGAGATTTGTAAGAAAACGACATTTCCCTTGGAAGAAAGATATAGCGAAAGCAATCCATTAGTTGGTAAAGGGCGGTGTTGTCGCTCGCTGGAGAAGGCCCATCTTGTCAGGCCGGACGCGACGCTGAAGCCACGGCTCGGGCTTGTTGCGTGCAGAAATTCACCCGTTATCGGCGTCGGCTTACCGACCCGAAGGAGCATCATGCTTTCGAAAATTTTCGGCCGGTTGCGCTGCCAATTCGGTCATCATAGCCGGTCTCGCAAACATGCCCGCCTCGACGGCCAGTTCTATGTCAGCCGGTGTACCTATGCGGCATCGCCATGCGACAGATCGGCAGCGGCGAATGGCAGGTCGATACCGGCCAACCATACGAAAAGAATTCAGGGCGCTTCCTGGATATGGATTGAGCGCACACGCCCCTCCTGCGGTCTTGCCGGGTGTGCGGCGATAGCAACGCTTTAGCGTCGGATTTGAGACGGTCACGTCAGGACAGGCAACGATCGCGCTCCGCCACGTTGACATGCGGGCGAATTCCGCTAATTGCGCTCCCTCTCGTGACGGGTCCGCCCGATGCGAGAGCCGTCCGAGACAGCAGGGGCCAGCTTCTGGCTTAATATCCTGCCTAGACGGGGAATGGAAATTCATGACCGCGCCTGCGCGGTTTGCTTTGGTCCGCTCGCAGGAGCGGCCCTGTCCCATGCCCCAATCGACGGACAACCCGGAGGCCGGGTTAGTCTTGCCTCCGGTTTCAACCGGTTCCCCGCGTCACAACGGGGGATCTGACACGTGGAGAATGGCATGGATCGTGCTCAAAAGACCGAGCTCGTCGCCGAACTGAACCAGACGTTTGCCGAAGTCGGCGTGGTGGTCGTCACCCGCAACCTCGGCATGACGGTGGCGCAGTCGACCAAGTTGCGTAACGCGATGCGTGACGCGGGGGCGACCTACAAGGTCTCGAAGAACAAGCTTGCCAAGATCGCACTCGATGGCACGGACTACCTCTCGCTGGGCGAAATGCTCACGGGTCCGGTAGGCCTTGCCACCTCGATCGACCCGGTCGCAGCCGCCAAGGTGGCTGTCGATTTCGCGAAGACGAACGACAAGTTCGAAATCGTCGGCGGGGCGATGGGTGCGACTGTCCTCGACGTAGAAGGCGTCAAGGCACTCGCGACGATGCCGTCGCTGGATGAACTGCGTGCCAAGATCATCGGTCTGCTTGTTGCCCCGGCAACCAAGCTCGCCACGATCACGCAGGCTCCGGCAGCGCAGATCGCGCGCGTCCTGGCCGCTTATGCGGAGAAGGAAGCAGCCTGAGCGTCACGCTCAGGGCTTTTCGAGACTTAATCGTTGAACTGAACCGATGGGGCATCAGCCCCGACATTGGAGAATACACATGGCAGACCTTAACGCACTGGTAGACAGCCTGAGCGCACTGACCGTCCTCGAAGCCGCTGAGCTTTCGAAGATGCTCGAAGAGAAGTGGGGCGTTTCGGCAGCAGCAGCTGTCGCAGCCGCTCCGGCAGCTGGCGGCGGCGCAGCTGCTCCGGCCGCTGAAGAGCAGACCGAATTCGACGTCATCCTGACCGGCGACGGTGGCAAGAAGATCAACGTCATCAAGGAAGTCCGTGCGATCACCGCGCTCGGCCTGACCGAAGCGAAGACGCTGGTTGAGTCGGCTCCGAAGGCGATCAAGGAAGGCATCTCGAAGGACGAAGCCAACAAGATCAAAGCGCAGCTGGAAGCAGCCGGCGCGACCGTCGAGATCAAGTAAACCGCAGCGGGAGAGACGGTTTAGCTACGCTAAATCGCACTCCCCGCAAGGCTGGCCGGCGCGGCTCGCCGCGACCGACGAGCATGGGCTTTGCCCATGCTGGCCAAGCGACACGGAAAGGGCGGCCCCAGCAACGGGGCCGCCCTTTTTCGTTTTCAA
>NZ_JANYEK010000041.1 GCF_025363195.1 Sphingomonas sp. | reverse complement strand
GGAATCGCAGTCGCAAGCCCAGACCAATGTGCGCTTCCTCGAAGATCAGCAGACCAGCCTTCAGGGTCAGGTCGATGCGATCGAGCAACAGGTCAATCGTGTCACCGGCCAGAACGGCGCGGCTCTGTCGAGCGGCGCGGGCATGGGCATGATCCAGATCGGCGGCGGCGATTTCGATGGTCAGATTGCTGCTTTGCGCCGTGAAAACCTGCAATTGCAGACGCAGATCGGCAAGACCGGCGTCGGTCGCGACGCTGGTGTTGCCTCCGCCGAGGCGACGCTGGCGGCGCTTCGCGCGCAATATTCCGATGATTATCCGGACGTGAAGCTGGCTGAAACGCGCCTTGCCGCCGCCAAGTCCGCCGCGTCCAAGTTCCAGAACGACAATGTCACCAGCACGGTGCAAAAGCAGATTTCGGCGAACGACAAGGCGATCAGCGACCTGACCAGCGCCCGCAACCAGTCGCAGGGCCGCGCTGCAACGATGGCCGCCGCGCAGGCGCGGGGCCCGGTCGTGGCGCAGCAGGTGCAGCAGCTTCAGGCCCGTGCCGAACAGATCCGCACCGATCTGGGGAAGGTTACGTCGAACTTGCTCAATGCGAAATCGGTGGCGAAGCTGACCGAGGAGCAACGCGGCGAACGTCTGACGCTGATCGATCCGCCGGTTACTCCGGACCGACCGACCAAGCCGAATCGCCCGGTCTGGGTGATTGGCGGCATCGTCGGCGGTCTGCTGGTCGGCTTTGCGCTCGCCTTACTGGTCGAACTGATTCATCGTCCGATCCGCAATGTCGGCATGCTGACCAACATTACCGGCGTGCCGCCCTTGGCGGTGGTCCCGGTGCTGTCAAGAAAGCGTGCCCGCACCGCAGATCGGCGCTGGAGCCTGGGCTGGTTCACGCGGAAGAAGAAGATCGATCAGCTTATCGAAGATGAGGGCCAGCACGCGTGAGTCTTTCCAACGAATGGGATGCCGGCCTCAACGAGACGCCGCTTTCGCCCTCGACCATCTTGCGCCGCAGCGACACGACCGAGTCGCTGGAACGGTTCGATTCCACCAAGCGCGGTGTGTTCGGCTTCAACAGCCGTGATCGGCGTTCGCGGCCATTCAACTTGCTCCGCGCGCAGGTGCTAAAGCTGATGCACGCCCACAATTTCAAGATCGTCGGTATAACCTCGGCGACGCCGCGGGTCGGCAAGTCGTTCATGGCGAGCAACCTCGCGGCATCCCTGTCGCGCATTCCAGGGACGCGGACTTTGCTGTTCGATCTCGATCTGCGGCGCGGCTCCATCGCGACGACGTTCGATATTCCTCAGGGGCCGGGGATCAATTCCTTCCTGTCGGGCGAAATCGATTCGCTCGATGCCGCCGCCTACGATATTCACGGCACCGGCCTGACGATCTTCCCGTCCTTCCCGACCGACGATTCATCGGCCGAATTGCTGGCGGGCAGCCGTTTGAAAACGCTGATCAAGGCGATGCGCGGTCTGTCCGATAACGTGATCTGCATCTGCGATCTGCCCCCGGCTTTCGCCAACGATGACACTGCGATCGTGCTGCGCGAGATCGATGCCTACATGTTCGTCGTCGAAGAGGGCAAGACCACCGCTCATCAGGTCCGTGACGCGATCGAACTGCTTAAGCCCGCACCGTGCATGGGGACGATCCTCAACCGCTATCGCGGTGGGATCGGCGGGGACGATTACGGCTTCGGCTATGGCACGCAGCGGTATTACGACGCTTATTATTCCTGACGTCATCAATCGCGATAGGGGCGGGCGGGGCTTGCCGAGCCGACCCACCGGTCCCGACCCTCGTGGGTTCATGGGATGGCCGGGATGAAGTTAGCGTATTTGATCAATCGCTATCCGGCGGTGAGCCACAGCTTCATCCGCCGGGAAATTCTCGCGCTGGAAGCAGCGGGTATCGCGGTGACGCGCTTTTCGATCCGGCCGTTCGATGCGGGCCTGCCGGATCCGGCCGACCGGGCCGAGGCGGAGCGCACGCATGTCGTGGTGAACCAGGGTGCGGTTGCGCTGACTTTCGCCACGCTGAAGCTTTTGATCAGCCGACCAGCGGCATTTCTCAGCGCCCTGGGCATCGCCTTGCGGGCGTTTCTCGATGAGCCGAGGCGAGGCTGGCGGCAGATATTCTATCTGGTCGAGGCGTGCTGGATCGCGCGCAACATCGACGGCGTCGATCATCTCCACGCGCATTTCGGCACCAACCCGGCGGCAGTGGCGCGGCTAGTGTCCTGCCTGACTGGAATCCCGTACAGCTTCACGGTTCACGGTCCGGATGAATTCGATGCGCCCGGTGCGCTCGATCTGCGCGGCAAGATCGCCGCTGCGCGCTTTGTGATGGCGATCAGTTCGTATGGCCGCAGTCAGTTGATGCGGTGGAGCGCCCCCGCGCATTGGCACAAGATCCGCATCGTTCCGTGCGGTGTCGATCAGGTGTTCACGCAAGATGGCGCGGCGCGGGGCAAATATGGCAAGACGTTATGCTGCGTCGCGCGATTGAGCGCACAAAAGGGTATTCCGCTGCTGATCGATGCCGTGGCGGAGCTGGCACGGCGTCGGGACGACATGCATGTCGTGCTGGTCGGAGACGGCGAGATGCGCGGAGAATTGGAAACGATGATCGCCGCGCGGGGTTTGGGTGAAATCGTGACGATCACTGGCTTTGTCGGGGCGGCGGAGGTGCGTGATATCCTTTTGTCCTCGCGCGCAATGGTCTTGCCGAGTTTTGCGGAGGGCTTGCCGGTGGTCATCATGGAGGCGCTGGCGCTGGAAACGCCGGTGATCGCGACTGCGATCGCGGGTATTCCGGAACTGGTCGACGAGGCGTGCGGCTGGGTGATCCCGGCGGGATCAGTAGCCGCGTTGGTCTCGGCGATGGACGCGGCGCTTGATTGCGATGCGGAGACATTGGCGGCCAAGGGGCGGGTCGGGCGCGAGCGTGTGCTGGCCCGGCACGATTCGGCCAAAATAGGCGTGGCGCTGGCAACGCTGTTTCAGGGCGCGGCGTGAGCGGCGTGCTGGAAATTCTCGCGCGCATCGTGCTGGTGCCAGTCGCGATCATCGATGCGGTTTTCCTGTGTGAGATCCTCTTCGGGCTGGCCAGGACGCGCGCGAGCGATATATCTGAGGCACGGTCGTCAGTCGCTTTGCTGATCCCGGCGCATGACGAGGAAGCGGGCCTGCCGGCGATGCTGCCGGGGCTGGCCGACCTGAAGGCCAGCGGCGCGCGCATACTGCTGGTGGCGGACAATTGCAGCGACGGCACCGCGGTACTGGCGCGCGACGCCGGGTTCGAAATCATCGAGCGAAACGATCCGGCGCGGCGCGGCAAGGGTTATGCGCTGGCGTTCGGGCGCGATCATCTGGCGCAGAACCCGCCCGATATCGTGGTGGTGCTCGACGCCGATTGCGCGATCGACCGGGCGGCACTGGCGCGAATCGCAGCCCGTGCAAGGGCGACCGACCGGGTGGTGCAGGCGGCCTATATCTTCCGTCCGGCGCTGCACGGATCGGCGGCGGTGCAGATCTCCAACTTTGCCTTCGCGACGAAGAACGTCGTGCGTCAGCGCGGCATCGCGCGGATCGGCGGTCCGGCGATCCTCACCGGGTCGGGCATGGCCTTTCCCTGGGCCACCTTTGCTGCACTCGATCTGGCGACGGGCAATATCGTCGAGGATCTGGTGATGGGCATCGAATTGATCGAGCGCGGCCTGCCGCCGCTCTTCGAGGGCGGCGCGACCGTGTGGTCGGACAGCAGCGGCGATGCGGGCACCGAGACGCAGCGCGCGCGCTGGGAAGGCGGCTTTCTGGCGACGGCGCGAAGCGTGGCGCCCGGTTTGCTGGCCTCGGGCCTCTTACAGGGCAAATGGGCGAAGATCTGGATGGGCGCGCATTTGCTCGTGCCGCCGCTGACCCTGTTGCTGGTGGCGAACGTCATCGTGACGATGCTGGCTTTGGTCTTTGCGCTGGCAAGCGGGGTCGCCTTGCCCGCGATGATCGGCGGGAGCTTGCTGTGCTGCCTGATCGCGGCAGTCGCGGCGGCCTGGGCGGTCGAAGGGCGACGCCATATCAGCGGCGCGACCGTGTTGCGCCTGCCTTTCTATGTGGCGTGGAAGTTGGCGCTCTATGCCCGGATATTGGGCGGCAAGCGCAAGGTCGCCTGGGTTCGCACCGAACGGATCGACCGGCCCTGACGCCTCAGTCGGGTGATTTCGACAGTACCCCGCGTAAGCGCCGCGCAACATTCGCTGCCTCACGCAGCACCGGGACCTTGTCGACGAACGGCCGGGTATCGGAAATGTCCGAGCGCGAAGAGCGCTGGTAGCCGAACTTAGGCGATGACAGATAGGTGACGACATCCGGGTGAAGCATTCGGAACACCGAATAGGCACCGTCGACATGCATCGGGCCGTAATCGGGCGACCCGGCAGGGCGTGTCAGGATCTCTTCGAGGAAGGCGACAATGCGTGGCAGCACCCGGCCGTTGAAGGCGACGAACGCAGCCGTTTCGACCGCGACGGCGGAGGGCAGGGGCATCCCGGGCGGCGGCGCGGATGTGTCGGCGCTCAGCCGATATGCGTCATAGAACATGCCTCAATTCCCGCCCGTCAGGCGATCGAGCTGCACCTTGCTACTTGCCTGGAAATCGGCCGAGAAGTTGAAGTCGTCCTCCAGAATGAGCAGCGATCCGACGCCAGCGGCGACGGCGGCGCGCAGGATATCCAGATGGCTCATGAAGCAGCCGCGTGCGCCGAGGCTCGGGAAAGCGCCGGAGTTCGTTGGCTTCATCGCATCAAAGAAGGCGATTTGCGGATCACCGAGCGCGCCGATCCGCGCCAATTCCTTCATCACCTCGCGTCGACGGTCCTTGCGCTCCGGCAAGTTGATGATCCGAACTTGATCGAATCTCGCCAACAGATCATTCATGAATGCGCCCCCCGAGCACCGATAGTCGTAAATGTTGCAATTGCGTGTGACAAGCTGACCTACGCGCCCTGGGAGCGCTGCATCCAGGCGGGTGAGCGATCAGGTGGCTCGTCCCATCGGGTAAGGTCGGGCGTCATATCCGCGCGGCTCGGCAGCAACCCGTGCGCGAACAGGTCGCGCGCCTCGCGGCGGTTGGGGATATGGTTGCCGCCCCGGCCAAGCACGCGGCGCAGCATGTAGAAGGCGTGGCCCGTTAGCCACAGGATGCTGGCCGACAGCGCATTGCCTGTGCCGCCGGTCAACGCGAAGCAGCGGCGACGCGAGGCGAACCAATACCGGGGCAGCGGCGGTCCGACCGCCAGATCCTTGCGGTTATAGGTTAGACCGGTCGAGGCACCGCCGAGATGGTGGACCTTGCTCGCCGGTTCGTGCCGGGCGGTCCAGCCAGCGCGGGCCAGCCGGTGCATCAATTCCACCTCTTCGAAATACAGGAAGAAGGCGGTGTCGAACAGGCCGGTCTGTTTCAGCGCCGCAGCGCGGAACATCATGCTAGCCCCCGTCACCCAATCGACCTCGCCCGCCTGTCCGTCATCGACCAGTACCGGGGTGATGCCGAGCAGGCGCCCGATCCCGCCGGTGCGCGCGCCGCGCAGCAATTCGCGGCCCGGTGAGGGGAAGCGGAAGGCGGATCCGGACGGGCTGCCATCCTCGTTGTGCAACAGGCTGCCGACGGCAGCGCAGCGCGGGTGATGATCCAGCGTGTCGACCAAAGCCGCCACGGCACCGGGCGTCACCTCGGTATCGGGGTTGAGC
>NZ_JANYEK010000022.1 GCF_025363195.1 Sphingomonas sp. | reverse complement strand
AGAATTTTCACCTGACGATGATGTCGCGAAAGGGGCTTTTGCCCGAGGCGGATTTTTATCATCCCGTGCCTTATGAGCCGTTGGCGATCTGTACCGCAGCGGCGATCGAACACCTCATTGCAACGTCCCACGGCGATCTCCCGGAGAAATCCTATGCGCTCTTCAGGCAGGAGCTGGTCGAAATCGACCCGGCCTATGCCGCGCGGACGGGCGTGGCGACGCTGGCTTTGGAGGATTTCTGCGACCGGTATTTCGCCGATCGCATGGCCGCCGATCCATTCGCCTGGGCTGCCGACAATTTGAAGGAGGCGGAGCGCAATTATGCTGATCAGGTGACGGTGCCGTGGCGCTATGCGATCCTGCGCATGCATGAGGTTATCGCGCTGATCGTGGCGCATCTCGACGATGACGAGTTCGAGCGATTTTCGCGCTTTTTCAAGCCGGTGTTCGTCGACGAATATGCCACGATACCTCATGAATCGATCAAGCGGTTGCTGGCGTTGCACCGTGCCGACAAGCTCGAGATCCTGTCGGTCGGAAAGGCGCATAGGATCGACAGCCACCGGGCCGAAGGCGGTGCGATCGTCCATACCGATGGGCAGCCCCGGCATTTTCCGGTATTCATCGAGGCAACCGGTCAGCGCCCGCTCGGTGCGAAGGACTTCCCGTTTCCTTCGCTGCGTAACCAGGGGTTCGTGCGTGATGCAGCGCCCGCCGATCCCGACCGGCCACCCCGCGGCATCGTGGTCGACGACCAGTTTCATATGGTGTCGGACGATGTGCCTCGAGATCGGCTGTTCTGTCTGAGCCTGCCGTTCCTCCTCGGGCGGCATCCGTTCATTCAGGGCATCACAAGTTCACAGGAAATGGGTGCCGTGGTGGGTATCGAACTGGCAGCCGCCATTGATCGCGAAGCCGATATGGGGGCGGATCGGGAGATCTCAGACCGGGTATCGGCATCATGAAATTGTTCGCGATCTATGGCGGCGGCGAGGCCGTTGGCGCGAATATCGAAGTTCACGATATGCGTTTTGTGGCTGCTACCTCCCTTGAGGAGGTGGCCACGACGGTAGCGGCGGCGAAGACGCGGGCGATCCAGTCAGTCGCCGGCTGGAGCGATCTTCACCGCGACAACATGTATGAAGCCGAGCACATCTATTGCCTGAATGACCGAGTGGGCACGCAGCGTCTGCATTTGCATCTCTCGCGGAACGCAGAAACCCGCGACATCGCGTTTACCTGCAAATACACTCCGGTGAACGTCAACGACTGAACGCCTTTGCCAAAGGCAACGTCGTAAAGGTCGATGGTGATCGAATATACAGGCGGCGCACGATCAGGGCGGCGGTCGCAGAATCGGTCGATTGTGAATTTTTTGTCATGCGGGGATTGAGGTCGCGCGGCGTATCAACCGGAGCATCAGTTTCGCGATTTGAACGTCACCCGGTCCGACCGCCAGGCAATTCTTGATCACGCCCGCGACACGAAGATGGCGCGTTCGGTTCACGCCTATGTTCGCGGCAACACCGCCTCCTTCTACGAATGGCTTGCGGCCGCACCCGTCGCGCGCCAAATTCCGTTGGGGCCGCCGGTGTGGATATGCGGCGATTGCCACCTCGGAAACCTCGGTCCACTCGCCGACAGCGATGGCAACGTCGCAATCCAGATCCGTGATCTCGACCAGACAGTGATCGGCAATCCGGCACTCGATCTCGTTCGGCTCGGGCTATCGCTCGAGACAGCCGCACGCAGTTCAGATTTGCCCGGTTTGACCACCGTCCATATGATCGAGGCGATGATCGGTGGCTATAGCCGCGCGATGGAGCAGACTGCCGGACCTGCCAAGCGATCGGAACCGGATGTGGTGCGCACTGTCCGACGCCAGGCGCTCGGCCGTCGCTGGCAAAACCTCGCGCGGGAGCGGATTGGCGATACCCGGCCAAACATACCACTGGGCAAACGGTTCTGGGCGATCGAGGCGGACGAACGGGACGCTATCGATGCCTTGTTTGAGAAACCCGACATCCGGCAGCGCGTGCTCGAACTGGCCGATTTATCGGAGCGAGACCATATCCGGGTGGTCGATGCCGCCTATTGGAAGAAGGGGTGCAGCTCGCTCGGCTATCTCCGTTTCGCCGTGCTGCTCGGATTGCGGAAGAAAGGCAGCAAGGACGAACATCTCGCCTTGGTGGACATCAAGGAGGCTTTGGCTTCGGTCGCCCCCGTGGCGAAGGGCGCGAAGATGCCGGACGATGCGGCCGCGCGCGTAGTGGAGGGTGCCAGCGCTACTTCACCCAATCTGGGCCAGCGCATGATCGCGGCGGTCTTGCTTTCGAAGCCGGTTGTGCTGCGCGAATTGGCACCGCAGGATCTCAAGCTTGAGATCGAGCAATTCTCGCGACGCGAGGCGGTTGGAGCGGCGAGCTATCTCGCGCATATCGTGGGGCTGGCGCATGCACGCCAGATGACGCCCGATCGACGCGCATCATGGCTTGGTCAGTTGACGAAGGCGCACGGCGATCTCGATGCCCCGTCTTGGCTGTGGCGCAGCGTCGTCGATCTCGCGGGAGCGCACGAGATCGGATATCTCGACCATTGCCGTCGATTGGCGTTGGCTGACAGTTCGGCGAATTAACGCCAGTGTGAGCGCGCTGGTCCAGTGGTCGATATGCATATCCAGGCCAAAGAAAGGGCTTACCTTCGGCATGCGGCCAACTGTTTCTCGAAGCGGACAGATTGCGAACTGTCGGCTCAGGCCGAGTGAAAAGTGCTGGCGCGCCGTAAACGCACGCCAAGGCCAGTGTGACGACCCCTCCGTTTCGGATTTTTGAGATTGTATCTTGGGGTTCATTGGCCCACCGACATAATCGCAGGCTGGGTGGTAGGCGCGACATGGATAATGTTACGCTCGATGATCGCACAGCAGTTGCAGGCGTGACGAGCTGTAGAGTGAACCTGTGAGCCAAGGGACGTCCCCATTCCCGATTAGCGGTGATCCAGCGTCAGGCACCGCAGGCCTCGGTGGTGGGCGACCGGACCGCAGGCACAGCCTCGCCCGGCGGCTGCGCAACGTGATCATCGCTATAATCGTCCCGATCCTGGCGGTCTGGCTTGTATTGTACGTGACCAAGGGACGATTTCTGAAAGGGACGTTCGAGCGCGTCGCCACATCGCTGCTGCAGCGGAAGGTGAGCGTCGACAGCGGCTTCGAACTGTACTTCAACCCGATCGAGATCCGGTTTGCAGCTGACGGCCTGCACGTCGCCAACCCCACTTGGGCGTCCAAGCCTGACCTGTTCTCGGCGACACACGTCGACGCGGACATCGCTCCACTCTCGTTGATCTTCGGCCGGCGCCATATGCGGTCGTTGAACATGACGAATGGTGCGATCGACGCCGAGTGGGACGCGGCTCACGTTACGAACACCTGGACGTTTGGTTCGAACACGAACGGCAAGCCGTTCGAGCTTCCGATTATCGACCGGGCTTCGCTGTCTGCATCGACGGTGCGCTTCAAGGATCCGAGACTGCGGTTCTTGGCCGACCTGACGCTCCACAGCATCGCATCCCGGAACGCCCGTATCGGTGGTGCGGTGCGGCTCGATGGACATGGTCGACTACGCGATACCCCATTCACGTTGACCGGCGCCCTGCAATCACCCGATGCCACGGTTGCTCGCGGACGAAACCAGCTGACGCTCGAGGTGCGTGCGGCGGAAAACATTATCGATATCGCAGGCAATCTTCCAAGCCTGGCCGACGTCGAGAACGTTCCGCTCGCGGTGCGCGCGCGCGGCAAGGATGTCGACGACCTGTTAAGGATCATCGACGTCGTCGTCCCGGAAACGCGGGCGTACGTGCTCAAGGCCACGTTGATTAAAAGCGGCACCGATTACAGCTTCAGCAATATGTCCGGCCGCTTCGGGGACAGCGACATTGCCGGAAAGTTCACGGTTCACGATCGTCAAACACGGGTGCGACTGGACGCAGTTCTCTTCAGTCGCTCGCTCGATATCATCGATGCGGCCCCATTCATCGGCTACAGCCCGGACATCGTAGCAGAAAAAGGCGCGATCGCCGCTGCTGCCGAGACAGGTGCCGCACCGGCAAACCTGATACCCAATGCGCCTATTCCCGTCGAAAGGATGCAGAGTTTCGACGCCACCCTGCACTACCGGATCGGTGCGATCCGATCGAGGCATCTCCCGATCTCGAACGTCGACCTGAACCTGTCGCTCGATCATGGTATGCTGAAGCTCGACCCCCTCAGATTTGCGATGTCGAAAGGTGAGGTGATTGCGACGATGGCGTTCAACGCGCGCGTACATCCGGTGCGCGCCACATATGACATACGCCTGACCCCGACGCCCATGGGCAGCCTGCTTTCCGGGTTCGGCGTTGCGGAATCCGGCACGACCGGGACGATCCACGGCCGGATGGAACTGCAGGGCGTGGGGGATACGCTGCACGACTCGCTGTCCAGTGCCAACGGTCGTATCGCCTTCATCATTCCCGCAGGCACACTGTCCCAGCGGAACGTGCAACTGTCGGAGCTCGACATCGGCGTGTTCGCGCAGCGCCTGTTCCAGCACAAACTCAAGGAACCCGTTGCGATAAATTGCGGCCTCGTCGCGTTCACAGTCCGTAACGGAACAGCCGCCGCCGATCCGATCCTTATCGACACAGAGAAAAACGTGATCGCGGGCAACGGCAGCTTCAATTTCCGGAACGAAGCGATCGATCTGTCGGTCAAGGCCGACGGCAAGAAATTCAGCCTGTTCTCGGGCCAATCCCCCATCCGGCTGGGTGGACGCTTTTCATCTCCGTCGATCAATCCGCTTAGCCCGGCGCTGATCGGTCGGGCAGGGGCTGCGGTCGCGTTGGGCGTGGTCGGCACCCCAGTTGCAAGTATGCTGGCCTTCGTGGACCTTGGCGGCGGAAAGGCCGCCGCATGCGGGCCGGTCCTGGCTGGTGCGACGGCCAATGCCCAGCGGACCACCAAGGGTAAACCACGCAACGATGTAGGTACGGGCACGCCCGGAGTCCGAGCCACTCACAAGAAACTGTTCGGGCTTTTTTGATCGCTGCGTGCGTCGGGGTGATGACGGGGCCGTCGCATCTGCTTGGGAGCTAAGGAAGCGACGGCCCACGCGGACCGTGATCCGCGGTGGACCGGTCGTACCATGCGATATGGTCTCGCACCATACATCCCGACTCTTTAGGCTTGCTGACGTCGATATTTTCAGGAAGACCGCTCGTGCGCCGACGATGCAGTCGGCCAGACTCATAAGGGGATGCAAATGAACAAGAAACTCGTGCTCGTGGCAGGCGTCTGCCTGCTCTCGCTCAGCGCCTGCGGTCACAAGACCGAAGCCGCCGATAACGTCGCGGCAATGACCGACAACGCTGCCGACAAGATGGACGCGAACGCCACGGCAATCCGGACGACCGCAGACGCGATGGGCGGCAACGCCGAAATGATGATGGACAACCGCGCTGATGCTTTGAGCAACAAGGCAGATGCGGTCCGTGAAGCCGGCGAGAACAAGGCAGACGCCATGGACGCCGCAGCAAA
>NZ_JANYEK010000016.1 GCF_025363195.1 Sphingomonas sp. | reverse complement strand
GCCCAGATTGACCAGCGGCGGCGCCACGCCGATGTCCGTTGCGAGCCGCCCGGCCAGCGCGATCGTCGCGGCCTGGGTCTCGATGATCGCCATGCTGTCCAGCGCCTGCGACCCGGCAAAGATATGGAAACCGCGCCAGTCGGCCCCCGCTGCTCGCAGTCGCAGTACAACTGTGGCCGCTTCCAAGACATCGATGCCGAATGGCGAGGCGCGGCCGCCCATCTTCATGCCCGATCCGCGCAGCTCGAAATCCGGGTTCACCCGCACCGCAAGGCGCGGCGTGATACCGAGACGGTCGCCGATCGCCAGCGCCCGATCGCATTCCCCCGAGGATTCGAGGTTGATCGTCGCCCCCGCCCGGATCGCCGCCTCCAGCGCGCCGTCGCGCTTTCCCGGCCCGGCAAAACTGATCGCGGTGGCGGGTTTGGCGGCAAGCGCCACCGCCAATTCCCCTGCCGATGCGACATCCAGCCCCTCGAACAACGGGGCCACCGCCGCGACCATCTCCGGCAACGGATTCGCTTTGATCGCAAAGTGCACGGCAAGCCCGGCAGGCATGGTCGCCCGAAGCGCCGCCGCCCGCGCCCGAACGATGTCCAGATCGTAGACGAACACCGGCGTATCGCCCTCACGCGCCCATTGCTCCGCTGTCTTGCCGCCGATCACCAGCGGTCCTTCGCCGACAAATTCCGGGGGTATCGGACCCATCGGCTTCATGACGTCAGTTCCCCCTTCAACGCCGCACGATCGAGCTTGCCGTTTGCGTTATACGGCATGTCGCTTCGCCAGACATAGCGCACCGGCTGCATGAAACTCGGCAGATCGCGCCGCAATCGGTCGCGCAACCCCGTCTCCATCGTGCCATCCCCCCGCGCCACGACGAGGATCGCCTGGCCCAGCCGCTCGTCCTTCATCCCCAGCGCGACCGCCTCCGTCACCTCGCCCCCGGCCAGCACCGCCTCCTCGATCTCGGTCGGGCTGATGCGGTTGCCGGCCGATTTTATCATTTCGTCATCACGCCCGACGAAGCGGAACAGTCCGTCCGCTCCCTCGATCACCGTGTCGCCGGACCATACGGCCTTGCCGCCGCACTCCATCCACTCCGGCGCGTCCCGGAACCGCAGCGCCGTCCGATCGGCATCCTGCCAATATCCCTGGGCCACCAATGGCCCGCCATGCACCAAATCCCCCGCCTCGCCAGGGTCGGCACGCGATCCGTCGGCCCGCGCGATGCCGACCTCGGCAAACGGAATCGCCCGCCCCATCGCATCCGGGTGAGCATCGACCAGATCGGGCGCGAGATAGGTCGATCGGAAGGCCTCGGTCAGCCCGTACATCGGATACAGATCCGCGTGCGGAAACCGTTCCCGCAATCCCCGGATCAGTCGCGGCGTCAACGCCCCTCCGGAATTGGTCAGCCGCCTCAGGCGTGCCGCTGCTTCGATCGGCCACTCCGCGTCCAGCAGCTGCACCCATAACGGCGGCACCCCGGCCAACGTCGTCACCCGGAGACGCTCCACCGCTTTTACCACATCGCGCGCCGTCAGATAATCGAGCGGTGCGTAGGACGCCCCGGCTGCCCATGTCGAGAACAGCTGGTTCTGCCCGTAATCGAAGCTTAATGGCAGCACGCCAAGCACGCGATCCTCCGGCGCGATCCCAAGATACTGCGCCACGGACATTGCCCCGAGCCACAGATTGGCATGGCTCAGCATCACCCCCTTGGGCCGTCCGGTCGATCCCGAGGTGTAGAGGATCGCGGCCAGCACGCTCGGATCGGCTGACGATGGCGGCATGATCTCGTCCCCCATCACGTCTTCCTCGAGTATGATCCGGCACGTCGGCGGCACGTCGCCAGCCGCCAGCGTCGCGGCCCGCGCGGCCTGGCTGATCAGCATGCTCGCCCCGCTATCGCTCAGGATATGCGCGACCTGTGCGTGCTTGAGCATCGGATTGATCGGAACATGCACGACGCCCGCACGCGGGCCGGCCATCGGCAAAATGCAGGCCAGGCGCGTCTTGGGCAACCAGCTCGCCACGCGGTCGCCCTTCGTCAGGCCCGCAGCCGCCAGCCCCGCCGCCGTCCGACCGGTCAAGGCTTCCAGCGCGGCAAAGTCCAACTCGCCCGCGCGATCGACCAAGGCGATATCGGCGGGGCACCCGCGCGACAGCAGCGCGTCGATCGGCTGGGGGATTGGGTCGAGCGGGATCATGGCCCCTGATACGCAGGGCGCACCCGCACTGCCAAGGGCCGCACTTGGCATCGATCCCGCCAACCTCTAACGGGCGACCAGGACAAGAGGGCAATGGGGTTTGCACGTGCTGCCAGACGATATCGGCCAGATCGACATGACCGTCCGCGCGACCTTGCGCGACATTCTGGGCCTGAGCCAGGAGCGGGTCGATGCCTTTCGTAGCGAAACGC
>NZ_JANYEK010000005.1 GCF_025363195.1 Sphingomonas sp. | reverse complement strand
CGAAGACGCGCATGAGGCATCGTATTTTGCCGCATCGGCAAGAATTTCGAGTTTTTTCTGCACGTCGAGTTGCGTCATTTGTTCGATATATGTTCCAAACTGGAGAAAGTCGATTGATTGATGTCAAACTTTCCAAGATTGCGAGCTATCGGTCGTGCATCGCCAGCCTGCCCGCTGCGCCTGTCCGCTGGGCCTGTCCGCTGGGCCTGCCTTCGGGCATCATCAATGCCATCGTCAGATACCAAAAAACGCGATCATGCCTTGGACCACTTAAACCGCCCGCTTGGGTAAACCATAGCTTTCGCTGGCACCCGGAAAGCCGTTAAAGCCTAGTCGAAGGGAGCAGCATGAAGGTTTCTCCACAGTGCATTCCGACAGGATGGGCAAAGGGCTGGACAACTCCATGGTCGCTGCTCGCTTTGACCTGCCTTGCCGGCTGGGCATTCAAGGGACATTGCGGCGCCTGGTGGGCGAACGGGATACAATACACGACCGGTTGCTACAGCGATGCGGTGCCGTTCTGGGGCGGGCGCGGCGTGGCGGCGGGCGAAATGCCCTATCTGCAGGCGCGAATGGAATATCCTGTGCTGACGGGCGCGCTGATCTGGCTCGAGGGTATTGTCGCCCGGTTGCTGCGCGGGCCAAATGCCGACGCGGCGACCTTCCTGTTCGTGGTCAGCGCGGTCAATGCGGCCCTCGCCTTTCTCGTCCTGTGGATGATGGAACGGGCCGGTGTCGATCGACGACGGCTGTATCTTTGGGCCGCCGCGCCGCCGCTGGTGCTGTATCTCGGGCATAATTGGGACATGCTGGCGGTCGCGCTCGCCGTCACGGCGCTGCTGGCGGCGCGTGCGGGACGATTGGCCGTGGCGGTACGATGGGCAGCCGTGGGTACAGCGGCCAAGCTGTTTCCAGTGCTGATGCTGCCACTGTTCGGATTGACCGCCTTGTTCCGGAAAGGTGACGGCGGGGGACGGCGCATCGGCGGAACGGTGTCGCTTGCAATCCTCGCGATCCTCGTCTGGGGTGCGATCAATGCGCCGCTGGCCTGGGCCGCCTTCGACAATTGGGCGGAATTCTATCGCTTCTCCTCCGAACGCAGCGGCACGGCAGCGTCGATCTGGGAATTGCTTGCGACGTTCGGACTGTGCGCCTCACCGATCCCGGCGCGTAATCTCGTCAGTTTCGCGATGTTCGCCGCCGGGGCCGCGATCATCGTCGCAATCGGCTGGCGCAGACTTGGCGAGCGCCCGTGGCTGCTGTTCACCCCGGTGCTGGCGTGGTTTCTGCTCACCAACAAGGTGTACTCGCCGCAATTCGACCTGTGGCTCTATCCATTTCTTATCCTGACCAGTTACCGCCTTTGGCCGATCCTGTGGTTCGCGGTCGGGGATGCCGCCGCCTATTTCGCCGAGTTCTGGATGTTCGCCGGAATGGACGGCCACAGCCCTTCCGCAACGCAGGGCGACATCGCGCTGGCTGCCGCGATCCGCGGCTCGGCGATGCTGTGGATCATCGTCTCCGCCCTTCGCGATCCTGCGCCCGATTGGGCGCTCACTCCGCCGCCAACAGGCTCTCTGCTCCGCCGAGATCGACCGACACCAGTCGGCTGACCCCTTGTTCGATCATCGTCACGCCGAACAGGCGATGCATGCGACTCATCGTCACCGCATTATGCGTGACGATCAGATAGCGCGTCTGCGTTTCGCGCGTCATCACATCGAGCAGACCGCAAAAGCGCTCGATATTGGCGTCGTCCAGTGGTGCATCGACCTCATCGAGCACGCAGATCGGCGCGGGATTGGTCAGGAACAGGCCAAAGATCAACGCGACCGCGGTCAGCGCCTGTTCGCCCCCCGACAACAAGGTCAGCGATTGCAGCCGCTTGCCTGGTGGCTGGGCCATGATTTCGAGGCCAGCTTCCAGCGGATCATCCGAATCGATCAATTCGAGATGTGCGCTGCCACCGTTGAACAATGTGCTGAACAGGCGGCTGAAATGGCCGTCGACCGCCTCGAACGACGCCAATAGCCGCTGCCGCCCCTCACGGTTGAGCGTCCCGATTGATCCGCGCAGGCGATTGACCGCCAGCCCCAGCTCCGCGCGCTCGGTGGCATTGCCACCGCTCGCCGCCTGCATCTCGGCCAGTTCGCGTTCGGCGACGAGGTTGACCGGCCCGATCCGCTCGCGCTCCACCGAAAGGCCTTCGTGGGCGGAGGATTCGTCTTGCGGGCTGCGCACCGTTTCGGGATGAAAGCCGACCCGTTCGGGCAGCAGGGGTGCAGGACATTCGAAGCGCTCGCCCGCCAGGCGCCCCATCTCGACCCGACGCAATTCTTGGTTCTCGGCACGGGCGAGCGCTCCGGCGCGGACCTCGCGCGCTTCCGACAATGCCTCGCCCGCCAACCGCGCCACCGCCTCGGTCTCGCGTAACACCCCCTCGGCGTGGCGTTCGGCGGCCTGCGCGGCATCGGCTTCGGCGCGGGCGGAAAGGTGCGTGGTCTCCAGCGCGGCGATGGCGGCGGCGAGGACGACGGGCTTGTCGGCCAACAACTCGGTTTCGCGAGCCAGGTCCGCCTCGCGCTTGTCCAGTTCGGTGATGCGGCGCGCAGCCTCGCCCGCCCGCGCGCGCCAGCCCTTGGCCTCGCCCGATCCGCTGGCCAGCCGGCCGCGATCCTGCTCCAGCGCGCGCTCCAATAGCCCACGGTCAGCGCGTGCGGCGGCAATGGCGGTGCGGCGTGTTGCGGCCTGCGAGGATAGGTCAGCGACCTGATCGCGCGTTGCGCTGCCATCAGGTAAAGCCGCTCTGATGGCCATCGCTGCCTCGGCGTCGGCGTGCGCTTCACGCAATTCCCCGGCAATACGATCGCGTCGCAGATCGAGATCGGCGCGCTGCGTTTCGATCCGCTCCAACGCTGCCCCGGCACGATCCTCGGCGCGCGTGGCATCGCGCGCGCGATTTTCCGACTGTTGGAGCGCGGTGCGTGCCGCATGTGCGGCCGCCCGTGCCTCGGTTATGGTTCGGTCGATCCGCGCCAGCGCGGTCTCTGCCGCTTCGACCGCAGCGGCAGCGTTAGGCTTGACCGCTTCGATCGCCCGTAGCCGGTTGAGTCGCACCAGTCGCTCCGCTGCCGCGGCACCACCGGACTTGGCGATATAGCCGTCCCAGCGCCTGAGCATCCCGGCCAGCGTCACCAGCCTTTGTCCGACGGCGAGCGACTGTCCCTCGTCCCGCTCAGCCACCAGCACCTGTGCCAATCGTCGCCCAAGCGCGGCAGGGGCCGCAACATGGTCCGCCAATCTGGCCGTGCCTTGCGGGGGAACGGGGTCGCCCGCCTGCGTTTCCGCCCCGGCCCAGAAGCGCTCCGCTGCCACATCCAGTCCAGCCTCCAGATCGTCGCCCAAAGCTGCCGCCAGCGCGCGCTCATAGCCCGGATCAGGTTGCACACGGTCGAGTATCCGGTCCCGCCCGGACGCCTGTGTCGCCTTGCCCAGCGCCGCCGCCTCGCTGTTCATGGCCGCCAGTTCGGCATGCGCAGCCGACCGGGCTGATTGCGCCGCGTCCCTGTGGCCGATTGCGGCACGTTCGCTGGCATCGGCCCCAGCCAGCGTCATGCGGGCGTCGTCGGCATCGGCCAGCGCCTTCGTCCGAGCCTCCACCGCCGCCACGCGTTCGGCCTGAAGCGGCGCGGCATCACCGATCGCTCGCGCCTCAGCCGACACCCGCGCGAGATCGCGTTCGCTTCGTTCGACCCGCGTGCGCGCCGCCACCAGCGCCGCTTCGGCCACGCGCGCCTCCGCTGTCTCGCTTGCTTGGGCAGCAAGCGCCTGCGCCAAGGCCACCTCCGCATCGCGACCCGCGCGTTCGGCCGCGGCCAAAGCGCCATCCGTTTCCGGCATTCGCGCGACCGCATCGGCGATGGTCCGGTCCAGCGTCCTCGCTTCCTCCGCCAAGCGGGTCAGCGCTTCAGCAGCGTCATGCGCCAATGCGCCTTCGCGGTTACGATCGTCAGCCAGCTGCGCTGCGCTGTCGGCCAGATCGTGCAGCCGCCGCTCGATACCGGCAATCTCGCTGCGCAACGCCGCCAGCCGATGTCCGGCCTCGCTCGCCGCATCGCGCGAGGCCAACGAGGTCGCTCGCGCTTCGGCGAGCTGCTCGGTCGCCTGATGCTGATAGGCTGCCGCCGCGCGCTGCTGTTCATTGGTCTCAACGACGCGCGTTTCCGCCGCCGCCGCTTCGGCCTTGGCAAGGTCCGCCGCCGCCGCCGCATCGCGCCAGCGCGCGAAGATCATCCGCGCCTCGGCCGTGCGGATCTGGTCCGAAAGCGCGCGATAGCGCTCCGCCTGCCGCGCCTGCCGTTTCAAGGCCGCAGCGCGGGCATCCTGATCGGCGATCACCTCGTCGAGCCGCGCCAGATTGGCCTCGGTCGCGCGCAGTTTCTGTTCGGCATCCTTGCGCCGCACATGCAGCCCGGCGATCCCCGCCGCTTCTTCCAGCATCGCGCGGCGCTCGGCCGGTTTCGCAGCGATCACCGCGCTGATCCGACCCTGGCTGACCAAGGCCGGGGAATGCGCGCCGGTCGCGGCATCGGCGAACAACAGTGCCACGTCCTTGGCCCGCACGTCGCGCCCATCGATCCGGTAGGCAGACCCCGCGCCGCGTTCGATTCGCCGGACGATCTCGGTTTCTTCTGCCTGCGCATCCTCGATCAGTATCGAGACTTCGGCGAATTCGCGCGCCGGCCGGGTCGCAGTTCCGGCGAAGATGACGTCCTCCATCCCCGCCCCCCGAAGGGAGCGGGCGGAGGTTTCTCCCATCGTCCAGCGCAGCGCCTCGAGCAGGTTCGATTTGCCGCAGCCGTTTGGCCCGACGATGCCGGTCAGGCCCGGTTCGATGCGCAGATCGGCGGCGTCGACGAAGCTCTTGAAGCCCGAGAGGCGAAGCCGCTTGATCTGCATTTACGAACCGGCCTCCCCTCGGACGTTATGGCTCCCAATCCCAGTCTTCTAATCCCAGCCTTCGTCACGCCCGCGCAGGCGGGGTTCCATCGTCACGCCGCCGGCGATCCTAGCGACGGCAACCAGTACGGAGCCCCGTCTGCGCGGGAAGGACAATTACCGGTCCGGAGACGTTTTACACCCGAATCAGGCCCCGGCTGCCTTCAACGCCTGCTCGACCTGCGCCCAGCTGACCGCACCCTGTAATAAGTTGCCGTTGAGGAAGAAGCTCGGCGTACCGCTGACGCCCAGCTGTGTGCCCGCATCCATCCACTTCACGACCTTGTCGATCTCGGCCTTGTCGCTCAGGCACGCGCGGGCCTTCGCTTCGGTCAGGCCGCGCTGTTTGACGAAATCGATATAGCCCAACTTTTCGGCCCAGGCGGTGGCGAACACTTCCGGCGGCTTGCCTTGCAAGGTCGCCTGAAATGCCTGCGCGTCTTCCATTTTGGGCAGGACGGTGGGTTGCGCTGCAAACATCGCTTCTAGCACCGGAAAAAACGCTGCGGTGCCGACACAGCGGCCGAGCAGGGCTGGCGCGAAATCGGGCGCGCCGTGGACGAGATATTCGCGGAATTCGTAACTGACCTTGCCGTTCTTCACATAAGTATCGATCAGCGGTTTCATGCCGGTATTGGCGAACGCGCCACAGGTCGGGCACAGGCGCGATCCATATTCGACCAGCTTGATCGGCGCGGCGGGGTTGCCCATCACAAAGCCCCCCTCTTTGGTTTGCGACACCGCCTGCGTCCAATCCTGCCCGGCGGGGGCGGGGGCGGCGGCGACCGGTGCGGCAGCGGCGCCGGAATTGACAGTGCTGGAATTGTCGCCACAAGCGGCGAGCGCGATCAGCGGGAGGATCGCGAGGAAACGGAATTTCATGGATATCATACTCCTATGGGAAATCATTTCGCGCCGGCGGCGCGGAGGATCTTTTCGAGGCCCGCCCATTCGAGCGTGGGATAGACCTTGCCGTTGACCGCGAAAGTCGGTGTGCCGCCCTGGCCGGGCGGCGATGCGGCGGCGATCGTCTTCCACGCCCGGTCGCTCATTACCGCGACCAGCAACATGCCCTTCGTGTCGGCGAAGCAGGCGTCGATCGCGGCGTCTTTCAACCCGTGCGCGCGGCCGATGTCGGTCAGCCCCGATCCGTCGGCCAGCGCGCGCAATTTGCCCGCCACGGGATAGAGCGCGATGCGCGATCCGTTACTTTCACGAAAATCCAGCCCGCGCGGGAACCAGTTGCTCTGATCCGCGAAAATTTGTTCGCTGGTCGCGGCAAAGCCTGCCGGACCGGTGCAGCGCGCGATCACCGTGGCGGCGAGATCGAGGTCGTCGCGCGTCGCATGGCGCAGTTCGACGCTGGTCGATCCGGAACGGATAAACTTGTCGCGCAACGTCGGTGCCGATTCCCCGGCATAATGGGCGCAATGCGGGCAGGTATAGCTCAGATATTCGGTCAGTTTCACCTTCGCGGCTGGATTGCCAATGACGAACGCGCCGTCAGCGGTGCGCGTCACGGTCTTCGTCCAGTTGCGCGGGGCAGGGGCGGCGCCCAGCAGGATCGGGGCGAACAGCAGGGCGAGCAGATAGCGGATCATTCGTCGGAGGTTCCAATGACGGGTGCGCCGCGCGTGGCGGCGACACCGGCGGCCAATGCTTCAAGCACGGCCTTCAGTTCGGGATCGGCGATGGTCCGCAGACTTGCGCTGAGATCCAGGGGAACGGGCTTGAGCGATGGCGGCGCCACGCGCGGACGAGGCAACGGAACATCGCCCTGCCGCATGTATACCTTGCAGATCGCCTCATAACCGAAGAAGCGATTGACCCGTTCGATGATCTCCGGCGCGATGTGCTGCATCATCGTGCCGTGTGCGCCGCGTACGACGAGATTCAGCGTCCCCCCGGAGCGTTTGCCCGGCGGAAAGCGGATCGATTCGGGCGACGACACCCCGGCATAACGCGGGCCGACGATTTCCGCCCAGCGGCTGACCACCGCGCTCTGCACGAAGCCGAATCGCCGGAACGCCGCACGTCCGATATCGGGCAGCAGCTCGGCCACGCTGCGCGCGCGACCCCCACGGGGCGTTTCGGCCGGGGTCGTTTTGGCAGGTGGAGAGACGACGCGCTTGCTCATCCCGTCCTCCATGCCATAGCGGCGGCGTGCCCGCAAAGCCCCGATATCTCGCCAAGCCGATCGCTGTGCCGTTGCTCGCCTGGTACGATGCGCATGCCCGCGCGCTGCCGTGGCGCGCGCCACCCGGTGCGCCGCCGCCCGACCCGTACCGGATATGGCTGTCGGAGATCATGCTGCAACAAACCACCGTCGCGGCGGTGAAGCCGAAGTTCGAAATGTTCACCGCGCGCTGGCCGGACTTCGCGGCCTTGGCGGCGGCGAACGAGGCGGAATTGATGACCGCCTGGGCCGGGCTGGGCTATTATGCCCGGGCGCGCAATCTCGTCGCCTGCGCCCGCGTCGTGGTGGCGAACCATGGCAGGTCTTTCCCGCAGACCGAGGCGGAATTGCGCGCGCTGCCCGGCATCGGCGATTATACCGCTGCCGCCATCGCCAGCATCGCCTTCGGGCAGCGCGCGGTGGTGGTGGACGCCAATGTCGAACGCGTCGTCGCGCGTTTATTCGCGATTGCGGACCCGTTGCCAGCCGCGCGGTCCGCAATCCGCGTCGCGACGGACGCGATCACGCCAGACCTGCGATCGGGCGATTTCGCGCAAGGAATGATGGACCTCGGCTCGTCAATCTGCACCTTCCGCGCGCCGAAATGCCTCGCTTGCCCGTTGCACGACCAATGCGATGGCTTCGCCTCGGGCGCGCCTGGATCCTATCCGGTCAAGCCCGCCAGGGCGGTGAAGCCGGCACGCTTTGGCACGATCTTCTGGGCGGAACGAGACGGCAAGGTGCTGCTGGTGCGCCGCCCGCCCAGGGGATTGCTCGGCGGCATGCGCGCACTGCCGACCGGACCATGGGATACCGAACCGCCGGGCCTCGCCGATCCCCCGATGGACGGGGAGTGGCGGATGCTGACGCGGAAGGTCACGCATGTCTTCACGCACTTCCGCCTCGAACTGGCGCTTGCGGTCCGCCTTGCGGAAAGGCATTCGAACGCCGGGGAATGGTGGCCGATAGCCGATATCGAGTCGGCGGGGCTGCCAACCGTTTTCGCCAAGGCGGCGGGTGAGATCAGGAGAGCGACATGAAGACGTTCAGGTACATTGCATCGGCCACCACGCTGGCGATGCTGCTGGCGGGCACCGGCTCCGCGCAGCGCTCGCTTGCCCCCGACCCCATCATCGTCCCCAACGATCGTGCGCCTGTCCAGGCCCAGCCCGTCTCACCCTCGTCGCCCGTCGCCCGCTTGTCGGTCGTGCCATCCGCGCTGCCGAAGACGCAGGCGGTGCTCGACGGTTACATCCGCGACAACAAGATGCCCGGCATCGTCGGTGCGTTCAGCGTAGGCGATCGCCCCACGATGTTCGTCAGCGCCGGCAAGATCGCCGACGGTGCCGCCGCTGCCAAGGCCGGGCCGGATTCGCTATGGCGGGTCTATTCGATGACCAAGCCGATCACCGGCATGGCGGCGATGATCCTGATCGAGGAGGGTCGGCTGAAGCTCGATGACCCGGTCAGCAAATACATCCCCGCGTTCAAGACCATGAAGGTGCTGGACGGCGCGACCAGCCTCGCCAGCCACCCCGCCGCACGCCCCGTCACCATTCGCATGCTGCTCACCCATAGCGCCGGGCTCGGCTACAATATCGTCACCAAGGGTCCGCTGCTCTCCGAATACAAGCGGCTAGGTATCGATCCGGCGCAGGTCAACAACGACCTAGAGGGGCAATCGCGCAAGACGCGCCCGACCAGTCTTGAGGAATTCGCCAACCGCGTCGCGAGCCTGCCGTTGGTCTACGAACCCGGCACGAAATGGAGCTATTCGATCGGCCTCGACGTGATGGGCCGCGTGATCGAAGTGGCCAGCGGCATGTCGTTCGACGGCTTCGTACAGCAGCACATCTTCGATCCGCTCAAGATGACGTCCAGCTTCTGGACCGTCCCCCAACGCGACGTACCGCGCCTGTCGACCAACTACATCTTCACCCGTGCGGCGATGGCGCAGTTCAATCCCGCGCTCGATACGTCGAAGATTGACGCGAAGGCTCGCATACCCCTCGATGCCGCCGCGACCTCGGTCTGGCTCAAGCCGCCAAGCTTCCCTTATGGTGGTGCCGGGCTGGTCATGTCGGCGCGCGATTACGATCGTTTCCTACACATGCTCCAGAATTACGGCGAGTTGGACGGTGTGCGCATCATGAAAACGGAGACGGCGAAGCTCGCAATGTCGAACCTGCTGCCCGCCGGCGTGATATTCTCGGGCACGGTCGCCAGTACCGGCGGCACGACCGCGGGGCCGAAGATGGGCTTTGGTGCTGGCGGATCGGTCTATCTGGAGGATTTCCCAGGTGGTGCGGGCAAGGGTACGTACGGGTGGGGCGGTGCGGCGGGCACGGTGGCCTTCGTCGATGCCGGGCACCAGGCGCGCGGCAACGTGATGGTCAATTACTTCCCCGGCGACACCTATCCGTTGCGCACCGAAGTACTTCCCGCCTTTCTTGCCGATGCGGCACATCGCCCCGCCAAATGACCTTCGTCAGCACCGCTCCGGGCTTCACCGGCGGCACGCTCGACCGCGCCGATCAGTTGCGCCACGATGAAGATGCGTTGGCGGCGGCGCGGGGCGACTGGCGGGCGCGGCTGTTAAAGCTCGATAATCTCCAGCCTGAGGTAACGGACGACGGGCGGCTCGGCTGGACCAGCCTCGCCGATGCGCGCGAGGATGCCGTGCTGATCCTGCTCGGCCTCGACGCTGCCCGACCGCATTTCGTTGCCTACGAACCCGGGACCCGGGTGTCCAACGCTCCGGCGATGCGCAGTCCGGCGCTGATGGCGGCGCTGCACAGCCTCGCGCCCGGCGAGGCGGCAACCTATGCCGCCGCACGCAGCCTGATCGACTGGCATTCGCGCCACGGCTTCTGCGCCAATTGCGGCACCGCGACCGACATTTTCCGCGCCGGCTGGGGCCGCACCTGCCCGAACTGCAAGGCCGAGCATTTCCCGCGCGTCGATCCGGTCGTCATCATGATCGCCGAACATGACGGGCGCGCATTGCTCGGGCGCGGCAAAGGATGGCCACCGGGCCGCTATTCCGCGCTGGCCGGGTTCCTGGAACCCGGCGAGGCGATCGAGGAAGCCGTCGCGCGCGAGATTCACGAGGAAGCGGGGATCAGGGTCAGCGGTGTGCGCTACATCGCCAGCCAGCCTTGGCCATTCCCCTCGCAACTGATGATGGCCTGCGTCGCCACCGCCGAGGATGATACGATCACGCTCGACACTAACGAATTGGAAGACGCGATCTGGGTGTCGCGGGACGAGGTGCGCGCAATACTCGCCGGAGGAGCGGGGTCGTTCCTCCCGCCGCCGCCCTACGCCATCGCCTTCACGCTGCTGACGGAGTGGGCAAAGGGCTGAGCCGAAGCGCTCACACCGACCAGGCGGCCAGATCCTCCTCCTGCCCGATTAACGCCAGCCCATGCGCGATCGAGGTTAGCTCCCCGCCGCTCGCGATCGCCGCCTCGCCAAACCGCTGCACGAACATCGCGCGTATCGCTGGCGTCAGCGAGGTGCCACCGGTCAGGAACACTCGGTCGATGTCGTCCGCCGCGACCTTGCTCGCCGCCAGCGCCTTGTCCACGGTCTGCTCGATCCGCGCGATATCCTCCGCGATCCAGCCTTCGAATTCGGCACGCGTCACGTCGGCTTCGATCTCCAGCCCCGCGCCCGCAAAGTGGAAATGCGCGTGCGTGTCGGCGGATAGTGCGCGCTTCAATTGCCCGACCGCATCGTACAACGGATAGCCCAGCTCCTGCTCGATCACCGCGATCATCCGCCCGATCGCCGCGGGATCGACGGCACTGCGCCGAAGCCGCTCAAGTTCAGCCAACGTCTTGCGGTTGCGCATCAGTGCCAGCTTCGACCAGTCGGCAAAGTCGCTGAAATAGCCGCGCGGAATTTCCAACACCTTGTCGAACGAACGATAATCGCCGCCCTTGCCCAGCATCGGCAACACCAGCCGATCGACGATGCGGTAATCGAACCGGTCCCCGGCAATGCCGATGCCTGCATGCCCCAAAGGGACGCAGCGCCGCTCGGCCCGAGGTTCCGCCACCCGTACGACCGAGAAATCGCTGGTGCCGCCGCCGAAATCCGCCACCAGCACCGTCGCTGGCTCGGTCAACCGTGCCGCGAAGCTGAACGCCGCGCCGACCGGCTCGTAGACATAATGGATTTCCGTACCCAACTCCGCGAACATCGCGTCGTAGCGCGTACGGGCCAGCGCCTCGTCCGGGCGGCTGCCGGCATATTCCACCGGCCGGCCGACTATAATGCGTGATTTAGTCCCGCCCAGCGCCCCGCCAGCGCGCGCTGCCAATTTGTCGAGGAACAGCCGCCCTAATTCCTCGAAACGGTATCGCCGCTCAAAGATCGTGGCATGTTCGAAAACCGCACTTGCCGCGACCGATTTGAACGATTGCACGAATCGGCTCGCCTCGGGATATTCGAGATATTCGGCGATTCCCCATGGCCCGGCCTCGACCGCCAGCCCGCCGCGCACATCCTCGTCCTGCCAGAAGCACAAGGCCGATCGGAACACCGAATCCTCGCCCTGTGGTGTATCGAACGCCACCAGCTCCGGCGCGGCCCTGCCCGATGACCCCCCCGCAGACAGTGCGGCAACGCTGTTGGTGGTGCCGAAATCGAAGCCCAAGACGGCATTGGTCTGCATGGGGGCGGCTTTGCGGCGCGGGAAGCGCAAGGGCAAGAGTGGATCGAGTCCTGCTGCGCCCCTACATAACCAGTGATGACCGCCCCGATCCTCTACAGTTTCCGCCGCTGCCCGTATGCCATGCGCGCGCGGATGGCGCTGTTGGTCGGTGGGGTGGCGTTCGATCGGGTCGAGGTGAAGCTGCGCGACAAGCCGGCGGCGTTGCTCGCCGCGTCGCCCAAGGGCACGGTGCCGGTATTGGTGTTGCCGGACGGCAGGGTGATCGACGAGA
Source organism: Sphingomonas sp. (assembly GCF_025363195.1). Taxonomy (GTDB): domain Bacteria; phylum Pseudomonadota; class Alphaproteobacteria; order Sphingomonadales; family Sphingomonadaceae; genus Sphingomonas. The sequence goes on along the minus strand of NZ_JANYEK010000005.1, from coordinate 13,504 downwards.
GTCTCGACATCATGCGCCATGCGCTGGCGACGAACGACCCCGAACATTGGCTGGCGGGCGACGATACAAGCCTGATCGCGGCCAATGACGGCCCGTTCAAGCGCCACCTCGATCGCTATAAATATCCTGACCGGCATGACAGCAACGCGCCTGAACACCGCGCCGCGGGACTGGTGCTGCTCGGTGCGCTCGAAACCCGGCTGGCCGGTATGACCAATCTGTGCGGCAATTCGCGCAGCCTGACCGATATCGCACTGATACCGTTCGTGCGGCAGTTCGCCGCCGTGGATCGCAACTGGTTCGCGGCACAGGATATTCCGCAGGTGCAGCGCTGGCTTGCGATGCATGTCGCTTCCGACGTGTTCGTGATGGCGATGGCGAAATTAGAACCGATAAAATCCGTATCGCACCCCAATCTTGTCCTCCCGCCTGCGCGGGAGAAGAATGGACAGTGGCCAAGCCTATGAATCAGAACAACGACAAGCGCCTCGCCGCAATTGCTGCTGCCGCCGAAATCCAATCCGGCATGCTCATCGGCCTCGGCACCGGATCGACCGCTGCGTATCTCATCGCCCATCTTGGCGCGCAGGTTCGCATCGGCCTCAAGATCACTGCTGTCGCAACCTCGCGTGCGACCGAGACGGCGGCGCGCGCGGCAGATATCATTGTCCTGCCCTTTGATGACATCGCTGAAATCGATCTGGCGATCGACGGCGTGGACGAGATCGACGGCCATTGCCGCGCGATCAAGGGCGCGGGCGGCGCGATGCTGCGCGAAAAGGTCGTCGCCACCGCCGCACGGCGCATGATCGCCATCGCCGATGGCTCGAAACGCGTCGTCTCGCTTGGCCGCGCGCCGGTGCCAGTCGAAATCCTGCCGTTCGCCCGCGCCTTCGTCACAGACCGTCTCGCGAGGCTCGGCGCGACTCCGGTGCTGCGGCTTCGGGACGGCCAAGCCTATCGCACCGATCAGGATAATCTGATCCTCGACTGTAAATTTCCAGAAAGTTTCGATATCGCAATGATAACGAGCCAACTCTCTGCGATTCCTGGACTTCTGGGTCACGGGCTGTTCCTGAACGAGATCGCCGCGGCCTATATCGCGCATGCAGGCACGGTTACGCGCCTTGACCGCACGGGATAAGGACGCAGAAGCCGCAACCTCGGACGCCCCTTCGCGTTGGGGCAGCGACAAGAAGGATCCACGACCCATGAGCGACACCGCAACCGCCGCGCAATCCGGCTCCCTGCACGAAGACGGCTCGCTGTCGCGGCTGACCATCGACACCATCCGCACGCTGTCGATGGATGCGGTGCAAAAGGCGAATTCGGGCCATCCCGGCACGCCGATGGCGATGGCTCCGGTCGGCTACACGTTGTGGTCGCAATTCCTGCGTTACGACCCCGCCACGCCGAGCTGGCCCAATCGCGACCGTTTCGTGCTGTCGGTCGGCCATGCCTCGATGTTGCTCTATTCGCTGATTCATCTCGCGGGAATCGCGGAGGTGCGCGACGGTAAAAAGACTGGCGACGAAGCGGTCAGCCTGAACGATATCGAGAATTTCCGGCAGTTCGACTCCAAGACCCCCGGCCATCCCGAATATCGTCACACCACCGGCGTCGAGACGACCACCGGTCCGCTGGGGCAAGGCTGCGGCAATTCGGTCGGCATGGCGATCGCCGAACGCCATCTCGCCGCCCGCTACAACAAGCCCGACCACATCGTTTTCGACCATGACGTCTATGCGCTCGCGGGAGACGGCGACATCATGGAAGGCGTCAGCCAGGAGGCGGCGAGCCTTGCCGGCCATCTCCGCCTGTCGAACCTGTGCTGGATTTACGACAGCAATCACATCACGATCGAAGGCAAGACCAGCCTGACGTTCGACGAGGACGTAGGCCAGCGCTTCCAGGGCTATGGCTGGAACGTCGTGCATGTCGACGATGCCAATGATTGCGCCGCTCTGGCGGAAGCGTTCGCCACGTTCCGCGCGACCGAAGACAAGCCGACGCTGATCATCGTTCACTCGATCATCGGGTATGGCAGCCCGATTGCGGGCACATCGAAGGCACATAGCGACGCAATGGGCGATGCGGTGATCGCCGAAACCAAGCGCGCTTATGGCTGGCCAGAAGACAAATCGTTCTACGTGCCGGACGGCGTGGCCGAGCATTTCAACCGCGCCATCGCCGATCGCGGACGCCCGGCCCGCGAGGCATGGGAAGCGACGTTGGCCTCCTATCGCACCACCTTTCCCGAACTCGCCGCCGAACTCGATGCGATGCTGTCCGATACGCTGCCCGAGGGCTGGGATGCCGATATCCCGGTGTTCGAACCCGACGCCAAGGGACTCGCCAGTCGCGATGCTGCGGGCAAGGTGCTCAACGCGATCGTCCCGAAGGTGCCGTGGCTGATCGGCGGTTCGGCGGATCTCGCACCCTCGACCAAGACCGACATCAAGGGCGCCAAGTCGTTCGAACCCGGCGGCTATGACGGCGTGAACTTCCACTTCGGCGTGCGCGAGCATGGCATGGGCGCGGTCGTGAACGGCATGACGCTGTCGCATCTGCGGGGTTATGGCTCGACCTTCTTCGTGTTCCTCGATTACATGCGCCCGCCGGTCCGCCTGTCCGCGCTGATGGAGATCGGCGCGGTGTGGATCTTCACGCATGATTCGATCGGCGTGGGGGAAGACGGCCCGACCCACCAGCCGATCGAGCAACTTGCGATATTGCGGGCCACGCCAGGTATGGACACGATCCGGCCCGGCGACGCCAACGAGACGGCGGCGGCATGGAAGGCGATCGTCAAGGATGGTGGCCATCCGACCGCTCTGGTGCTGTCGCGCCAGGCGCTGCCGACGCTCGATCGCACGAAATATGCCAGCGCCGACGGGCTGGAACAGGGCGGCTACGTCCTTGCCGACGGCGAAAATCCGCAGGTGATCCTGATCGCGACCGGGTCCGAAGTGTCGTTGGCGATCGCTGCTTACGAGCAGTTGAAGAGCGAGGGCATCGCCGCCCGCGTCGTCTCGATGCCGAGCTGGTTCCGCTACGAGCGTCAGTCGGATGCGTATAAGGAAAGCGTCCTGCCGCGGGCGATCAAGGCCCGCGTCTCTATCGAGATGGGCAGCGAGATTGGCTGGGATCGCTATATCGGGCTGGATGGCAAGGCGATCAGCATGACGACCTTCGGTGCCTCCGCGCCGATTGCAAAGCTACAGGAGAAGTTTGGCTTTACGATCGCCAAGGTCGTGGAAGCCGCCAAATCCGTAATGGAGACGAAATAATGGGTGTGCTCAACGATCTCGCCTCGCGGGGTCAGGCCGTCTGGCTCGACTTCGTCGATCGCAAGTTTCTTGCCCAGGGTGGCTTGCAGAAGCTGGTCGATCAGGATGGTCTGACCGGCGTCACCTCCAATCCGTCCATCTTCGAAAAGGCGATGGGCCATGGCGACGCTTATGACGCGGCGTTGGCAGAGTTCGACAAGGCCAATCCGGACGCCTCGACCATGGCGCGCTATGAACATCTCGCCATCCAGGACATTCAGACCGCCGCAGATACACTGCGCCCGGTTTATGACCGGCTGAACGCCAAGGACGGCTATGTCAGCCTGGAAGTATCGCCATATCTTGCCCATGATACCGACGCGACGATTGCCGAAGCTGCCAAGCTTTGGGCGGAAGTCGATCGCCCAAACCTGATGATCAAGATCCCCGGCACCCCTGCCGGTGTTCCCGCAATCGCCGCCACGATCGATGCGGGGATAAACGTCAACGTGACGTTGTTGTTCTCGATCGAGGCGTACAAGGCCGTCGCACTGGCCTACACCGAAGGCCTCGAAAAGCGCGCCGCACGCGGCGAGCCGATCGACCGGATCGCCAGTGTCGCCAGCTTCTTCGTCAGCCGGATCGACAGCAAGATCGATGACAAGATCGATGCCGGTGTCGGCGGAGACGCGGCCAAGACGCTGAAGGGGAAGGTCGCCATCGCCAACGCCAAGATGGCCTATGCCTGGTACGAGGAATTCATCACTACGGATCGCTGGCGCACGCTGGCTGCCAAGGGCGCGCAAGTGCAGCGGCTGCTCTGGGCGTCAACCGGCACCAAGAATGCGGATTACCCCGATACGCTGTATCTCGACACGTTGATCGGGAAGGACACCGTCAACACCGTGCCGCCAAAGACCATGGACGCGTTTCGCGACCATGGCACGGTTGGCGATACGCTCGGCGCAAACGTGGACGAGGCGCGCAAGGTGATGGCCGATCAGGCAGCGCTCGGCCTCGACCTGAACGACGTGACCGATACTCTGGTCGAGGAAGGCGTGGCGAGTTTCTCCAAAGCGTTCGACGACCTGCTCGGCGCCATCGCAGCGAAGCATCCCGTCATCGCCTGACTTGGTTCCCGGCGTAGGTCGGGGACACGAAAATCGAACCGAAGGATGCACACATGAAAATCGGTATCATCGGCCTTGGCCGCATGGGCGGCAATATCGCCCGGCGCCTGATGCGGGCCGGTCACGAGACGGTCGTGTTCGACCGCGAGCGAAAGGCGATCGACGCTCTGGTCAAGGACGGTGCAACCGCTGCGTCGGGCCTGGAGGACATGAAGGCCAAGCTCGGCAACCCCGCGATTTTCTGGTCTATGCTCCCCGCCGGTGAGATCACCGAACAGACCGTGACCGCGATCGGCGATCTGTGTGGCGAGGGCGATATCGTCATTGATGGCGGCAACAGCTTCTACAAGGACGACATCCGCCGCGCCAAGCACCTGGCGGAAAAGAAGACCTTATATGTCGATGTCGGCACATCGGGCGGCGTATGGGGCCTTGAACGCGGTTTTTGCATGATGGTCGGCGGCGAAAAGCAAGCGGTTGATCACATCGATCCGATCCTCGCCGCGCTCGCGCCCGGCCTCGGCACGATCACCCGCACGCCAAGCCGCTCGACCGACGATGGCGAGGATCCCCGCGCCGAACAGGGCTATATCCATGCCGGTCCTCCCGGCGCCGGGCATTTCGTCAAGATGGTCCATAACGGCATCGAATACGGCCTGATGCAAGCCTATGCCGAGGGATTCGACATCCTCAATTCGAAATCGTCGGACAAATTGCCCGAGGACGAACGCTTCGATCTCAACCTGACCGACATCGCAGAGGTATGGCGGCGCGGCAGCGTGATTTCGTCGTGGTTGCTCGATCTCTCGGCGATTGCCTTGGCCAAGGATACCGACCTGCACGAATTCACCGGCGACGTCGCGGATTCGGGCGAGGGCCAATGGACGATCGATGCGGCGATGGAGGAAAAGGTGCCGGTCAACGTGCTCTCTGCCGCCCTGTTCGCGCGCTATCGCAGCCGCGTGGACCATACGTTCGGTGACAAACTGCTCTCGGCGATGCGCTACGGCTTTGGCGGCCATGTCGAAATTCCGCAATGATGGGTGGCAAAAGCGAAGCTGGCAGGGGTGAAGCCATCCGGCTGGTCGTCTCGGATGTCGATGGCACGTTGGTCGACAAAAAGAAGCGATTGACCCCGGCTACGATCGACGCGGTCGGAAAACTGCGCGACGCAGGCGTTGGATTCACGATCATCAGCGCACGGCCGAGATCGGGCATGATGCCGATCGCGGATACGCTGGAAATCGACGCGCCCATGGGCGCGTTCAACGGCGGCACCGTTTTCCGTCGCGACGGATCGGTGATGTGTCAGCATTTCATCGATCGCAAGGTTGTGGAGGGTATGTTCACACTGGCCAAGGACGTGAATGCGGACGTGTGGGTGTTCGCCGACGATCGATGGTATGCCAGCACCGATCAGGGCGAGCATGTCGAGCACGAACGCATCGCCTCCGATCAGGAACCGGTCGTCACCAGCGACTTCACCGCATTTTTCGACCGGGCGGACAAGATCACCTTCGTCAGCGACGACGCCAAAATCCTCGCCGATCTTCACACCAGCGCCAAGCCGTTCGGCGACAAGGCGACGATCATGCAGTCGCAGACCTATTATCTTGATGTTACCGCGCTCGCTGCGAACAAGGGCGATGGCATCACCCTGCTGGCCAAAGCGATGCACACGCCGCTGGCCGTTACCTGCGCGATCGGCGATCAGGCCAATGACGTGCCGATGTTCGCCCGCGCCGGCCTGTCGATCGCGATGGGGCAGGGCCCGGCCGAAGTGCGCGCCAAAGCCGACGAGGTAACCGCCAGCAACGATGCGGATGGCGTGGCACGAGCGATTTCGCGAATCATCCTTGGAGACCAGCCATGAAGACCCGCGCCGCCGTTGCTTTCGAGGCGAAGAAGCCGCTGGAAATCGTCGAACTCGATCTGGAGGGGCCCAAGGCGGGCGAGGTGCTGGTCGAGATTATGGCGACCGGCATCTGCCATACCGACGCGTATACGCTCGACGGTCTGGACAGCGAGGGCCTGTTTCCCAGCGTGCTCGGTCATGAAGGCGCGGGCATCGTGCGCGAAGTCGGCGCTGGCGTCACCAGCGTCGTGCCGGGTGATCACGTCATCCCGCTCTACACACCCGAATGCCGCCAGTGTAAATCGTGCCTCAGCGGCAAGACCAATCTGTGCACCGCGATCCGCGCGACGCAAGGGAAGGGCCTGATGCCCGATGGCACCACGCGCTTCAGCCACAAGGGGCAGGCGATCTTCCATTACATGGGCTGCTCGACCTTCTCGAACTTCACCGTGCTGCCCGAGATTGCGGTGGCGAAGATCCGTGAGGACGCGCCGTTCAACAGCGCTTGTTATGTCGGTTGCGGCGTGACGACGGGCGTGGGCGCGGTGGTCAATACCGCCAACGTGCAGGTTGGCGACAATGTCGTTGTGTTCGGCCTCGGCGGTATCGGCCTGAACGTATTGCAGGGCGCGCGGATGGCGGGCGCTGCCAGGATCATCGGCGTCGATCTCAATCCCGACCGCGAGGCATGGGGGCGGCGCTTCGGCATGACAGACTTCATCGACGCCCGCGGCAAGAGCCGCGACGATACGATCGCGGCGATCCTCGCGTTGACGGATGGCGGCGCGGATTTCACGTTCGATTGCACCGGCAATACCGAGGTGATGCGGACCGCGCTGGAGGCCTGCCATCGCGGATGGGGCACCAGCATCATCATCGGCGTGGCGGAAGCGGGCAAGGAAATCAGCACCCGCCCGTTTCAGCTCGTCACCGGGCGCAACTGGCGCGGCACGGCGTTCGGCGGTGCGAAAGGCCGCACCGACGTCCCCAAGATCGTCGACTGGTACATGAACGGCAAGATCGAGATCGATCCGATGATCACCCACGTCCTCTCCCTGGAAGAGATCAACAAGGGTTTCGAGCTGATGCATGCGGGCGAGAGCATTCGGTCGGTCGTGGTGTACTGAAGCGCTCGCGCATCCCATACAATTCTGCCCCACCGGCATGGCGGCGGCGCTTTCGCTGCTCGCTAGCGGCGACCCGTACCGCTTGGGCAAAAACCTTCCTGTTGCATTGCAGCAAAAACTTGCGTTGCGATCTAGCAACTTATCAGAAACCTGGTCCCGCGCCCACTTGCAAAAAATACCCGGCAATCGCACTCAAGTCTCTGAACACATCCTACCGGGCGGCGATCCGGGTGGCGGCAGGGGAGGGTGGATTGAACACCCGGATTCGAGCCTTTGGGGAATTTTATGCGCTGTAGCCCAAGCTGGCTGAGCAAGACGGGTGCCGGCACGGCGTTGCTGTTGCTGGCCGCCTGCGGTGGAACCAAACCGCCTGCTGCGCCGCCACCGGCGCATGTCACCGTGGCCGTACCGCTGCAACGCGACGTCACCGACTGGGATGAATATGTCGGTCGGTTCGAAGCGATTCAGGATGCCGAAATCCGCCCGCGCGTATCGGGCACGATCGAACAGGTATTGTTTAGCGATGGTCAGCACGTGCGCAGCGGCCAGCCGCTATTCGTCATCGATCCGCGCCCATACCGCGCCGCATTGATGCAGGCGCGCGCCACGCAGGCGAAGGCGCAGGCGACTTTGGCCAATGCCCGCAGCGAACTGGCCCGTGCCGCCAAATTGCTGGAAGCACAGGCGATTTCCGAGGAAGAATTCGAACAGAAGCAGGCCGCGGTCGGCACTGCCGCGGCGGATGTGCAGGCCGGCCGTGCTGCGGTCTCTAGCGGTGAACTCAACCTGAGCTTCACCACCGTGCGCGCGCCAGTATCGGGGCGCGTCTCGGATCGCCGCGTGAGCAAGGGCAATTTCGCGACCGAGGGCACGACAGTGTTGACCCGCGTCGTTTCGACCGATCCGATCTGGTTCTCGTTCGAGGGCGCGGAAAGCTTCTACCTCAAATATCTCCGTCAGGCGCAGGCTGGAGTCCGCGGATCCTCGCGCACCACGCCCAACCCGATCGACATCAAGCTCGCCGATGAACCGACCTATCGTTGGCGCGGCCACATGGATTTTCTGGATAACGCGATCGACCAGAATTCCGGTACGATCCGCGCCCATGCGATCATCGCCAACCCGGACGGGTTCCTGACCCCCGGCATGTTCGGGCGCGCGCGCCTGCTCGGATCGGGCAGTTACAAGGCGCTGTTGATCCCCGACGAGGCGATCAGTACCGATCAGACGCGCAAACTGGTCTATGTGGTGGGCAAGGACAACAAGGCGTTGCCACACCTCATCGAGACCGGGCCGTTGGTCGAGGGGCTACGCGTGGTGAAGACCGGCATCGCTCCGACCGACCATATCGTGGTCGAGGGCATCACCACGCTACAACCCGGCGCGGCAGTGACGCCAAAGCTGATCCGTATGCAGCCGCGCAGTCAGGATACGGGGCCGAATTCGCAGGTCGACAGCGCTCCGCCATCGTCAGAAGCCACGGCGCGCTGATCTCGTGAAATTCCCCCATTTCTTCATCGAACGACCGATCTTCGCGGCTGTCTTGTCGATCCTGATCGTGTTGTTCGGGCTGGTCGCCTATCCCAGCCTGCCGATCGCGCAATATCCCGAGATCGCGCCGCCGACCGTTGTCGTCAGCGCGACCTATCCCGGCGCGACCGCCGAGACGTTGGCCGAGACAGTTGCCGCGCCGCTCGAGGAGTCGATCAACGGCGTCGAGAACATGATTTACATGTCCTCATCCAATACCGGCGACGGCGTGATCGCGATCACCGTGACGTTCAAGCAGGGCGTCGATGTCAACCAGGCACAGGTGCTGGTGCAGAATCGCGTGGCCACCGCCGAACCGCGTCTGCCCGATCAGGTGCGGCAGCTCGGCGTGACGGTGCGGAAGAATTCGCCCGACATCCTGTTGGTCATCGCGCTCACGTCGAAGGACGGATCGCTGTCGGAGCAATATGTCTCCAATTATGCGACGACACAGATCATCGACCGCATTTCGCGCATTCCCGGCGTCGGCGGCGTGCGCTCGTTCGGTGGGCGCGATTACAACATGCGCGTGTGGATTGATCCGGACCGGGCATCGTCGCGCAACCTGACGGTAGACGAGATCGTCACGCAGATCCGCGCCCAGAATGCGCAGGTTGCGGTCGGCTCGGTCGGCGCGCCGCCGTTCAACAAGGGCAACACGGCGTTCCAACTCGGCGTGCAGACCGACGGGCGCCTGACCAATCCCGAGCAATTCGGTGAGATCATCATCAAGCGCGACGCTCAGGGGCGGTTGACGCGGCTGCGCGACGTCGCGCGGATCGAACTCGGCGCACAGGATTATACGATCAACGCACGGCTGGGCGGCAAACCGATGACCGCGCTTGGCATCACGCAGCTGCCAGGGTCGAACGCACTGACCACGGCGGAGGCGGTACAGAAGGAAATCGCCGAAGCCTCCAAGAGCTTCCCGCGCGGGATGGAATATTCGATCCCCTACAACCCGACCGAATATATCGCGGAATCGATCAACGCGGTGTATCATACGCTGGGTGAGGCGATCGTCCTCGTCGCATTGGTCGTGTTGCTGTTCCTGCAGACGTGGCGCGCTACGCTTATCCCCCTGGTCGCGGTTCCGGTGGCGCTGGTCGGCAGCCTGGCGGCGATGGCCTTGTTCGGGTTCAGCCTGAACAACCTCTCGCTGTTCGGCATGGTGCTGGCGGTCGGTATCGTCGTCGATGACGCGATTGTGGTGGTCGAGAATATCGAGCGCCTGATGGAGGAAAAGGGCCTGTCCCCGCGCGAAGCGGCGCATGAGACGATGGACGAGGTTTCTGGCGCGCTCATCGCGATTACCTTGGTGCTGTGCGGCGTGTTCATCCCGACCAGCTTCATTCCGGGCATTTCCGGCCAATTCTATAAACAGTTTGCGCTGACCATCGTGTCCGCGGCGGCGATCTCGGCCTTCGTTTCGCTGACGCTGTCACCGGCGCTCGCCGCCCTGGTGTTGAAGCCAAAGCACGACCACGAACCGGCCCCAGGCTGGCGTGGCACGCCGACGCGCTTCGCCAACGGCTTCAATCGTGGTTTCCAGAAGATCGCCAATCGCTTCGGGCGGTTCACCGCGCGTGCGGTGCGGGCGCTGTTGCTGGTCGGCGTGGTTTATGTCTGCCTCATCGCCCTGGCGGGCTGGCGCTTTGCCGAGACACCGTCCGGCTTCATCCCGGCACAGGACCAGGGGTATCTGATTGCGGTGGTCCAGTTGCCGCCGGGCAGTTCGCTGCAGCGGACCCAGGAAGTGATGGATCAGGCGGCGAAGATTTCTCTGGCCAATCCGGCGGCCAATACCACCGTGGCCTTTGCCGGTCTGGACGGCGCGACCTTCTCTACCGCGTCCAATGCCGGTGCGATGTTCATCCCGTTAAAAGCGTTCGGTGACCGCAAGGACGCCAACACCGTGGCGGGCGAACTGCGCAAGGCTTTCGGAGCGATTTCCGGCGGCAACGTGCTGGTCGTTCCGCCCCCGCCCGTGCGCGGCATCGGCACCGGCGGTGGGTATAAGATGATCATCGAGGATCGTACCAACCTTGGCTATCAGGCGCTAGAAAAGGCCGCCTTTGGTATGATGATGAAGGCCAATACGACCTCCGGCCTGACCAGCGTGTTCACGACGTTCAACACCAAGACACCCCGCGTCTTTGCCGACGTCGATCGCGAGCGGGCCGAGCAATTGGGCGTGCCGGTGGCCAACGTGTTCTCGACTTTGGGCACCTATCTCGGCTCGACCTATATCAACGACTTCAACTTTCTCGGTCGTACCTTCCGCGTGACTGCTCAGGCCGATGCGCCATATCGCGACCAGATTTCGGATATCGGGCGGCTCAAGACGCGTTCGGCATCCGGTCAGATGGTGCCGCTGGATTCGGTGATGACGCTCAAGAACGACAGCGGGCCGTACCGCGTGGTGCGGTACAATCTGTACCCCTCGGTCGAGTTGCAGGGCGATACCGTGCGCGGTTTCTCGTCGGGCCAGTCGCTGAACACGATGGCGGGCCTTGCCGGACAAATCCTGCCCAAGGGCATGACGTTCGAATGGACCGAGCTGGCCTTCCAGCAGCAGCAGGCCGGCAATACCGCAGCGATCGCCTTCGCGCTGGCCGTGTTGTTCGTGTTCCTGCTGCTTGCGGCGAATTACGAGAGCGTGGTGCTGCCGCTGGCGGTGATCCTGATCGTGCCGATGTGCCTGTTGGCAGCGATCGTCGGCGTCAACATCATGGGGCTGGATAATAATATCCTGACGCAGATCGGCCTGATCGTGCTGATCGGGCTGGCCGCGAAGAACGCGATCCTGATCGTGGAGTTTGCGCGCCAGAACGAACTGAACGGCATGGATATGTACGCTGCGGCGGAACATGCGGCCGAACAGCGCCTGCGCCCGATCGTGATGACGTCGATCGCGTTCATCCTTGGCGTGCTGCCGCTGGTGATCGGCGGCGGTCCGGGTGCCGAGATGCGTCAGGCGCTGGGCGTTGCGGTGTTCTTCGGGATGATCGGCGTGACGACGTTCGGCCTGCTGTTCACCCCAGCGTTCTACATCATCTGCCGTAAGCTGGGGGATCGCGTGACCGGCCTGGGGGGCCGTGGAAAATCGGCTGCGCATCCTGACGATCCAGATGCGCCCCCGCCGATCGCGCCCGATCATCAGGTGGTGCCGGTATGAGCTTGCGTTTCGCCAAAATTCCGGCGCTCATCCCGGCGCTGGCGTCCGCAGTCGCCCTTTCGGCCTGCGTGGTCGGCCCAAACTACGTCAAGCCGACGACCCCGGCGGCGACGGCGGACACGGCGGCCTTTGCCGAGGCCGCGCGCACGCAGGCCGTCAGCGCGAGCCAGTTGCCAGCGAACTGGTGGCGACTGTACGACGATACCGTGCTCGATCGGCTCGTTACCGAAGCGCTGGCGCATAACACCGATATCCGGGTCGCAGCGGCCAATCTGGCGCGCGCGCGGGCGATCCTGTCGGAACAAAAGGGCGCGCGCTTGCCGAGTACCGATTTGTCGGCATCGGCGAGTCACAATCGCGTCACGGCCGCTTCGGCCCCAAGGGGCGCTTCGGCGGCGAGCGGGGCTGCGGTCGAAACCGATTTCTATTCCGCCGGTTTCGATGCCGCATATGAAGTCGATCTGTTTGGTGGCGTAACGCGCGCGATACAGGCGGCGCGCGGCGATGTCGCGGCGGCTGTGGCCCAACTCGATGCGGCGCGGATCGCGGTGGCGGCGGAGACGGCGCAGGCTTACTCCACCGCCTGCGGCAATGCCGCACAGCGCGCGGTGGCGATCGAGACGGTCGCCTTGCAGCAGAAGACGCTCGACTTGACCAATACCCTGTTCAACGCCGGTCGCGGCACCCGGCGGGATGTGCAGCGGGCCGATGTGCTGCTGGCGCAGACGCAGGCGACGATCCCTTCCTTCGAAGCCGAGCGCCGCGCGTCGTTATACGCGCTGGCGACGATGACCGGGCGCGTGCCGGAGCAGATCGACGCGCAGGCCGATATGTGCCGGACGCCGCCACGCGTGAAGACGATCATTCCCACAGGCGATGGCGCGGCGTTGTTGGCGCGCCGTCCTGACGTGCGGGCGGCGGAACGCACGTTGGCGGCCGATACCGCGCGGGTCGGCGTGGCGACAGCGGCGCTTTATCCCTCGATCCGGCTGCTAGGTAATCTCGGCTTTGGCGGCACATCGCCGGGCGCCGCGTTCAGTTCCTCCGGCTTCTCCTTCTCGCTCGGGCCGATGATATCCTGGTCGTTCCCCAACCAGACCGTGGCGCGGGCGCGCGTGCGGCAGGCGCGGGCCGGGGCCGATGCCAGCCTGGCGACGTTCGACGGCAAGGTGCTGACCGCGCTGACGGAGGTCGAACAGGCGCTGGCACGTTATGCCGGTGCGCTCGATCGCAACGCGGCGCTGGCGCGTGCGGCGAAATCGAGCAGTGAGGCGGCGCGCCTGTCGCGCTCGCGCTTCGATTATGGCGCCGACAGCTTCCTGCTGCTGATCGACGCCGAACGCGACCGCGCCAATGCCCGCGCCGCGCTGGCTCAGTCGGATGCGGCGGTGGCGGATGCGCAGATCAGCGTGTTC
>NZ_JANYEK010000001.1 GCF_025363195.1 Sphingomonas sp. | reverse complement strand
TGCATCCGCTCGAACGCCTCGGCGGCGTTCTGGAACGCGGCGATCTCGCTATACACACCCGCCTCGCGCACCCGCCGCGCGATGAGCTGGGTCACCTGACTGCCGAAATCGACGATAAGGATGGAATTGGGCTGAACGGAGTCGCTGGGCTGGGTCCTGGCGCCAGATAGCGGGGGTGGGCGGCAGATGCCAGCCCACCCCCGCTGCCGTCACTTCACGGGCTTGACCGCCAGCCTGGTCCACGTTGCGGCGAAGGCCCAATTGTCCGCAGCCTCCTCGATCACCTTGTCGGTCGGCTTGCCGCTGCCATGCCCGGCGCGCGTCTCGATCCGGGCCAGGTGCGGCTTGTCGCCGATGTCCGCCGCCTGCAATGCAGCGGTATATTTGAAGCTGTGGCCCGGAACGACGCGGTCGTCGGTATCGGCGGTGGCGACGAGGATTGCGGGGTAGGCCCGGCCGCCCTTCACGTTGTGATAGGGCGAGTATTTGTAGAGCGTGCGGAAGTCGGCCTCTTTCGCCGGATAGCCGTAATCATCGACCCAGTAGCGCCCCGCGGTGAAACGATCGAAGCGCAGCATGTCCATCACGCCGACCGCCGGAAGCGCGGCAGCGAACAGGTCCGGGCGCTGGTTGGTTACCGCACCGACCAGCAAGCCGCCATTCGATCCGCCCTGGATGGCGAGGCCGTCTTTCGTCGTGATGCCCTGCGCCTTGAGATATTCGCCGGCTGCAATGAAATCGTCGAAGACATTCTGTTTGTTGGCGAGGCGTCCGCCGTCGTGCCACGCCTTGCCATATTCACCACCGCCGCGAATGTTCGCCACCGCCAGCACTCCGCCCTGCTCCAGCCATGCGATCCGCGTGGCCGAAAAGGCGGGCGTGACCGAGATGTTGAAGCCGCCATAAGCGTAGAGCAATGTCGGGGCCGGACCTATCACATCCTTGCGCTTGACGACGAACATCGGGATTTTCGTGCCGTCTTTCGAGGCATAGAAACGCTGTTCGACCGAATATTGCGCGGGATCGAACGCGACCTTCGGCGCGGCCCAGACGGTGCTCTTGCCGGTCGCGGCATCGTAACGGTAGATCGTCGCGGGGGTCGCGAAGCTGGTGAAGGAATAGAAGGTCTCGGCATCGTCGGCAGCACCTCCGAAACCCGCCGCCGCACCAATCCCCGGCAGCGCAACCACCCCGTCAGCCTTGCCGTCCAGCGTGTAGCGGCGCACCTCGCTCTTCACGTCGGCAAGATATTCGACGACCAGCTTGCCGCCGATGATGCTGGCGCCTTCGAGGACGGATTTATCCTCGGGCACGAGCTCGGTGATCGGCGGTGAGGCCGAGCGCGCGAACAGGTTCATCGCGACGACCTTGGCCCGGGGCGCGTCTTTGTTCGTCACCCAGTAGAAATTGCCACCGACATTGCCAGCGAGCGACCATTCATTCTCCAGCCCCTTTACGATCGTGCGCGGCGTGGGGGTCGGCGCGGTCAGATCGATGACGGTAATCTGGTAGCGGTTGTCGGTGCCTTGCGTGGTCGTGATGACCAGCCACTTGCCGTCATCCGTCACCTGCACCTGATGGCCGTATTTCGGATGTTCGGGCGTCGCATAGATCATCGCATCGGCGCTCTGCGGAGTGCCGAGTTTGTGGAAATAGACCTGCTGGTTCTCGTTCAGCGCCTGGAACTTTGCACCTGCCGCCGGGGCGGCGAAGCGGGAATAATAAAAGCCGGACCCATCCTTTCTCCAGGCGAGATTGGAGAACTTTACCCATTCGATCGTGTCGGCGGTGACCTTGCCGGTGGCAACGTCAAGCACCTTCACGGTGCGCCAGTCGGTGCCGCCATCCTGGATCGCATAGGCCAGCTTGCTGCCGTCTTCGCTCGGGGCCCATTCGGCGAGCGCGGTGGCGCCGTCCTTGGACCAGCCGTTCGGATCGATCAGCACGCGGCCCTCGCCGTGCAGGGTATCGCGGACGAACAGTTCGGCCTGGTTCTGCAGCCCGCTGTTATGGCTGTAGAAGTAATGGCCGCCCTTCTTCACCGGAACCCCGAAGCGTTCGTAATCGAGCAATTGCTTCATTCGCGCCTTGAAGATGTCGCGGCCCGGCAGCGTGGCGAGATAGGCGTTGGTCACCGCATTCTCGGCCGCGACCCAGGCGGCGACCTCGGTATCGGTGCGGACGTCATTCTCAAGCCAGCGGTACGGATCGGCGACCTTTACGCCGAACTGCTCGTCGACCTGATCGACCTTGCGGGTTTCGGGATAGCTCATGGGTGCGGCCTTAATCTGGGAGAATGCGGGAGCGGTGACAGCCATGAGGGCGATGAACGGAAGGGCGCGACGCATCCAGAACTCCAGACATGCAAAAGGAGCCGCACTCTTATCGAGTACGGCTCCTTTTGAAAGTCGGAACGGAGCGATTATGCCGCTTCGTTATACTCGTCGTCCGAATAGACCGGGCCCGAATCCTGGCCCTTGGCATCGACATCGCGGTCGACGAATTCGATGATCGCCATCGGCGAGGCGTCCGACAGGCGGATGCCGGCTTTGATGATGCGGGTGTAGCCACCGTTGCGACCGGCATAGCGATCGGCCAGAATGTCGAACAGCTTCACCAGCTGCGCATCGTCGAGCAAGCGAGCGTGCGCGAGGCGACGGTTGGACAGGCCACCCTTCTTCGCCAGCGTGATCAGCTTCTCGACATACGGGCGCAGTTCCTTCGCCTTGGCGACGGTCGTGGTGATCTGTTCGTGCTTGATGAGCGCTGCCGACATGTTGCGGAACAGGGCGGTACGGTGGGCCGAGGTACGCTGTAGCTTACGGCCGCCTACGCGATGACGCATGTTTTATGTCCTTCTTCGTTCGTTAAGGGGCCGTTTGGGCACCCACCAAAGTACGACTTTGATGGAACCCCGCCGGAACCCCAGACCAGGCGGTGCGAAACGGGCCACCGCCCAAAACCCTCGAAAATTTACACTAAGGTCACACTAGGGTCACACCATATCGACCGTGTGACCTTCGGTATTACAGGCCCGCCGTGGCAAAGCCACGACGTCGGACGGCACCTTCGGCACCGCCGACCGGACTGGTTTTCTCTCCGGCGCAGCAACAGCTGCGCCGGTGGAAAATCAGCCCATGATTTCCTGCTCGAGCTTCTTGGCCATCTCTTCGATATTCTCGGGCGGCCAGCCGGGGATTTCCATCCCGAGGCGCAGGCCCATGCTCGAAAGCACTTCCTTGATCTCGTTGAGCGACTTGCGACCGAAGTTCGGCGTGCGCAGCATCTCGGCTTCGGTCTTCTGGACCAGATCGCCGATATAGATGATGTTGTCGTTCTTCAGGCAGTTGGCCGAACGCACCGACAATTCCAGCTCGTCGACCTTCTTGAGAAGATACCGGTTGATCTGTTGCGTATCGCCCGATGCTTCGCCACCGCCCGCGGCGGGAGCTGCGTGGCCGATCGGTGCCGAACGCGCCACCGACGAATCGTCGAAGTGGACGAACAGTGCCAGTTGGTCCTGCAGGATACGACCTGCATATCCCACCGCGTCTTCCGGGGTGATCGTGCCGTCGGTCTCGATCGTCAGCGTCAACTTGTCGTAATCGAGCTCCTGCCCGACGCGGGTATTCTCGACCTTGTAGCTGACCTGCTTGACCGGCGAATATAATGCGTCGATCGGGATCAGGCCGATCGGTGCATCGGCCGGACGGTTGGCGACGGCCGCGACATAGCCCTTACCGACATCCGCGGTCAGTTCCATGTTCAGCGTCGCGCCCTCGTCCAGGTGACAGATCACCAGCGCGGGGTTCATCACCTCGATGTCACCCGACACGGCGATGTCGCCGGCAGTGACGGTGGTGGGACCGGTTGCCGAAAGCTGCAGGCGCTTCGGGCCTTCGCCCTGCATGCGCAGCGCGATCTGCTTCACGTTCAGAACGATGTCGGTGACGTCTTCACGCACACCGGCCAGCGACGAGAATTCGTGCAGCACGTTCTCGATCTTGATCGAGGTCACCGCAGCACCCTGGAGCGACGAGAGCAACACGCGACGCAGCGCGTTACCGAGCGTGAGGCCAAAGCCACGCTCCAGCGGCTCGGCGATGAAGGTCGCCTTGCGCTTGCCGTCGCCGGACTTTTTCTCAAGGCCGTTAGGCTTCTTCAGTTCCTGCCAATTCTTTGCATTGACGGACATGGGCTTCCCCTTGGTTTTGGACCGGAGCGTGAGCGGCACCGGCCATGAAGGATTCGACTGCGCAGCGTGATCAACCGCGCGCAACCGAGCGAGAGATCAGACGCGGCGACGCTTGGACGGGCGGACACCGTTGTGCGGGATCGAGGTGACGTCGCGGATCGAGGTGATCTGGAAACCGACCGCCTGCAGCGCACGAAGCGCCGATTCGCGACCCGAACCAGGGCCCTTCACTTCGACTTCCAGCGTGCGGACGCCATGTTCGGCGGCCTTCTTGCCGGCGTCTTCCGCTGCGACCTGCGCCGCATACGGGGTCGACTTGCGCGAGCCCTTGAAGCCCATCGCGCCGGCCGATGACCCCGAGATCGCGTTGCCCTGGGCATCGGTGATCGTGATCATGGTGTTGTTGAAGCTAGCGTTCACATGGGCGACGCCCGAAGTGATGTTCTTGCGCTCACGCCGCTTAATGCGTTGCGGTTCACGTGCCATTTTGAATTCCTAATCCTGATAGAGGAGCGAGCCGCAGTCACCCTGCGGCTCAAGCTCACTTTTTCTTGCCGGCGATCGGCTTTGCCTTGCCCTTGCGGGTACGGGCGTTGGTGTGCGTGCGCTGACCGCGGACCGGAAGGCCCTTACGATGACGCAGACCACGATAGCAGGCGAGATCCATCAAACGCTTGATGTTCATCGAGACCTGACGACGAAGATCACCCTCGACCGTGTAATCGGCATCGATCGTCTCGCGGATCTGCAAAACTTCCTGATCGGTCAGGTCCTGCACGCGACGCTCAGGCGCGATGCCGAGCTTTGCGGTGATCGCCTTGGCATGGGTATTACCAATGCCGTGGATATAGGTGAGCGCGATGACAACGCGCTTGTTGGTCGGGATGTTGACCCCGGCGATACGAGCCATGAATTGTTTCTCCTGCTCCACGGGGCGGCATGGCAGCAGCCCCATCTCATAGCGTTGATGCATATTCCTCGACGCACAGAAGCGGCGAGCGCAAACAAGCGCCGCCGGGACCGGTGTTTCGGAATGATCGCCAGATAAGGTCACGCCACGCTCGAGTCAAGCGGACGGTTCCCGGTCTTTACGCAATTTCATCCATTTCCTGAAGGCGACGACCGTCCACGCCAGTTCGACCAGACCGAACGGCCACGCGCCCTGCAGAAAACCGTAAAGCGATCCCATCACGCACCCGGCGGCAAAGGCCAGAGTCCACCAATGACTGGCATCCTCCTTCATGTAGCAGACCAGCATGAAGGTTACCGCGAACAGGCCGAAGAGTGTCAGGGCATCCATCCCCACTCCCTGCCCGTTCGGACGGACCCCGCCAAGCCGGTTTGTCGATCGTGAACGAATGGATGACGCCTCGGGCGCAGGCGATCACTGCGGCAGGACGATCGCCGCGATCAGCCCCGGTGCGTTGTCGCCAAGTTCCAGCCGCCCGCCATGCAGCCGCGCGACCGCAGCGACCAGCGAGAGGCCGAGACCGGCGCCGGGGATCGTCCGCGCGCTGTCGAGACGGCCGAAGCGGCTCAGCGCCTGTTCGCGATCCGCCTCGGCAATACCGGGTCCGCGATCCTCGACCTGCAGGCGGATGTCGCCGCCGACGTCCTTCAGACGCAGCGTGATCTGCCCGCCCCGGCCAGCATGGCGCAGGGCATTGTCGATCAGATTGGTGATCGCCTGCGTCATGAGTTCGCGGTGCATGACGATGTTGGCGTGTGACTCGGATGAGGGCGCCTCGATCTCCGTGGTGAAGCGGATGCCGGCATCGTCGGCAACCGGTTCGTAAAGCTCGGCGATCTCCTCGACCAACGCCGCCGGATCGATATCGGTGAAACGATCACGCGAGACGGATTGCGAGCGCGTGATCTCCAGCAATGTGGAGAGCATGCGCATCACCAGATCGGTCTCGACGAGCAACCCGGACAAGGCGGCATCGCGCTGCACCGGATCGGTCACCAGGATCGCCGTCTCGGTCTTGGCGCGTAGCCGGGCGATCGGGGAGCGCAGATCGTGCGCCAGGCTGTCGGTGACGATGCGGAGTTCTGCCATCAGCCGTTCGACCTTGTCGAGCATCGCATCGAGCCGGATCGACAGCCGGTCGAACGCGTCGCCCCCGCCCGCGACCGAGCCCACGCGGCGCGTGAGATCGCCCTGCCCTACGCCCTCGATCACCGCCGCAATGCTGTTCAGCCGTCGCCCGACGTATCGCGCGACCACCAGCCCGCCGACGATGCCGAGCATCAGCGACAGGATCGTCGCGAGCAGCAGCGCGCGTTCGATGCCACGCCGTTCCTGCTGCCAATCGTCCAGGAAATGCCCGCTGACCAGCCGATAGGCGCCGATCCGGCGCACGGTGTAGCCCGCTTCGCGCGTGGCCCACGGTTCTTCGCGGCCGAGCGATCCGACGCGGAAAGCACCCGGCGTGGTGGCTAGCGGTGTCAGCAGATCCGGACCGATGCCGATCTGGCGATGTCCCGTTCCGTCCACCACGAGCGCGACCAGCGAGTTGTCCAGCGACCGGCTGGCATTGTGGATCGCCTGCACCAAAGCGGGCAATCCGCCAGATCGGTAGACCGACACGAACGCATCGGACTGTTCATTGGTGTCACGCCGCACTGCATCGACCGCATAGCTGTGGATTTGCTGCCACAGGAACGTCGCCAGCACGAGATTCGTCACGAGCGCCAGCACGATCGCCAGCAGGGCAATGCGCGCGGTGACCGAAAGGCGGATCAGCTGTCGAGCGATAGCCGATATCCCGCGCCGCGCACGGTGTGCAGGATCGGTTGGCTGAAACCGTCCTCAAGCTTGCGGCGCAGTCGGCCGATATGCACGTCGACCACGTTGGACCCCGGATCGAAATGATAGTTCCAGATCTTCTCCAGCATCATCGTGCGGGTGACGACCTGTCCGGCATGCCGCGCCAGATATTCCAGCAGGTTGAATTCCCGCGCGCCGAGCGGGATCGCCCGGCCCTGCCGCGCGACCGTCCGTGCGAGCAGATCGATCTCGAGATCGCCGACGCCGAGCCGCGTGGTCTGCGCCGCCGCCTGGGGCCGTTCGAAGCGCCGGAGCAAGGCCTCCACGCGGGCGGACAATTCGGCGAACGAAAAAGGCTTGGTGAGGTAATCGTCGGCCCCCGCATGGAGCCCGTCCACCCGATCATCCACTGTGGCCAGCGCGGACAACACCAGAGCGGGGGTGCTGACCCCTGCCGCGCGGACCGCATTGATCATCGCCAGACCATCGAGGCCTGGCAGCATGCGATCGGCGATGATCAGGTCGAAGATGCCTTCGCTGGCCAGGAACAGCCCGTCGCGCCCGTCGCCGCACGTCTCGACCGCAAACCCCGCCTCGACCAGCCCCTTGGCGAGATAGGTTGCGGTCGCGGTGTCGTCTTCTACGATCAAGATTTTGCGCGTCATAGGGGCGGTATCCGGCTCTGCCCTGCTCTTAGGATATGAAGAGGCCGGCGGAAAGCGTTCACTTTCCACCGGCCTCCGACGCATCCAGGGGTCGCGTTTGCGCCGAAGTCGCTATGCCTGCACCTCCTGAACGATGCGTATCCAGGAAATGAGTGTTGGCGGTAGCAGGCCCTTCGATGCCCAACTACCGCAGTCCTGCGCCGCAAATCGGTGACGGCGACATGACAAATGCGTCATCCGGCGGCACGACCTGTTACCGGCCCTCGGGCTGGGCCTTCTCGGCCTTGACGGGGGCGGTTTCGGCGAACGTCTTGAGGTTGAGCAACTGCAACGCCAGCACCTCGTCAACTTTCGGGGCCAGCGTGTCGGCACCGGCACGGACATAGCCGCCGACGACATAGGTCATGGTGATGCGCGTCGCCTTTTCGCCTTCGGCATCGAACTTGAAGGTCAGCGTTCCCGTCACCGCCTCGGCCTGGAGCGGCCCGAGCGCGCCGACCATGCGCAACATCCGCCCCGGCGCGACATAGACGATGCGGGCATGCTCGACGCTGCCCTTGCTCTCGGGAATGCGCTCGCAGAAGCAGCCGCCCGCTTGCGCCTCCAGATAGAGGTTGGCGGAATCGTCGGAATAGGTGTGATCCTTGTCCCACCAATATTGCGGGACCTTCAGCGCCGCCCAGGCCCGCGCGCTGGGCACGTCGATCGTCACCGTCTGGCTGAGCTCGAATCCGGCGGGGGTGGCCCGCACCACCTCGGCCGAGGCGGGGATCGTCGCAGACCAAAGCAGCGAACCGACGATGAATAGAGCGTAGCGCATGACGACCCCCAAGCAGTTTCGGGGAGTTTTAAGGCGCACGCCCGTCAAAGCAATGCCTCCTCCCTTCCCGCCAGCGGAGGACCAGCAGGAGGTCAGCGATCGAGTATCGCCACGATCGCCGCCGTTACCTGATCGATGTCCGCCATGCCGTCGACGCGGCTGACGAGACCCCGTGCGTCGTAGATCGGCAGGATCGGTGCGGTCTTGCCGCGATATTCCTCCATGCGCGTGCGCACGGTATCCTCGTTATCGTCCGGACGACGCTTGAATTCGGTGCCGCCGCACGTGTCGCACACTCCGGCGACCTGCGGCTTGTGGAAACTGTCGTGATAGCCCGCGCCGCAATTGGCGCAGGTGTAGC
Organism: Sphingomonas sp.; assembly: GCF_025363195.1. Classification (GTDB taxonomy): domain Bacteria; phylum Pseudomonadota; class Alphaproteobacteria; order Sphingomonadales; family Sphingomonadaceae; genus Sphingomonas. The sequence continues at coordinate 12,485 of NZ_JANYEK010000001.1, read as the reverse complement.
GGCCAACGATACGCGCGACGAGCGCGTCCTCGTCCACGCCGAGCTCGATGACGTGATTGAGCGTGCGATGGCGCGCCTGCAACAAGGCATCGAGCTGATGCGCCTGCGCCGCCGTCCGCGGATAGCCGTCGAAGATCACGCCGCCGAGCGTATCGGCCTCGTCCAACCGCTCGCCGATGATGCCCGAGACGATGTCGTCCGACACCAGCCCACCGGACGCCATCACCGACTTGGCCTTCAGACCCGTAGGCGTTCCCGCCTTGACCGCGGCCCGCAACATATCTCCGGTCGACAGCTGAACCATACCGTACCGCGCCATCAGCCGTGCGGCCTGGGTGCCCTTGCCAGCGCCCGGGGGGCCCAGGAGGATGATATTCAAGACCGCATTCCCCTCACGTCGTCGCACACCTCTCTTAGCGGAGGCGCCCACCCTTCAGCTTCGCTTTCTTGATCAGGTCGCCATACTGGTGCGCCAGCAGGTGCGACTGGATCTGCGTCACCGTATCCATCGTTACGTTGACCACGATCAACAGGCTAGTGCCGCCAAGGTAGAACGGAATGCTCAGCGCCGACACCAGATATTCCGGCAACAGGCAGATTACCGTCAGATACGCCGCGCCGATCACCGTGATGCGCGTCAGCACGTAATCGAAATACGTCTCGGTGTTCTTGCCGGGACGGATGCCGGGGACGAAGCCGCCATAGCGCTTCAGATTGTCCGCGGTTTCTTCCGGGTTGAACACGACGGCGGTGTAGAAGAACGAGAAGAAGATGATGCCCGCGCCATACAGCGCCATGTATACCGGGCTACCGTGCTGCAGATACTGGTTGAGGCCGATGATGAAATCGCCCCATTTCGATGCGCCCGCCACGCGCTGACCGGCGAACTGGCTGATCGTCAGCGGCATCAGCAAAAGCGACGAGGCGAAGATCGGAGGAATCACGCCCGCGGTGTTGATCTTCAGCGGCAGATGGCTGCGGTCCGCCTGCATCCCGCGTTGCGTCTGACGCTTGGGATATTGGATCAGGATACGGCGCTGGGCGCGTTCCATGAAACAGATGAACAAGACGAGCATGATAACCGCCGCGATGATCGCGATCAGCGTTCCGCCGCCCATGCTGCCCGAACGGCCGCCTTCGAACAGGTTGAACAAGGTGGTCGGCAAGCTGGCGACGATGCCGGCCATGATGATCAGCGACATGCCGTTGCCGATGCCGCGTGCGGTGATCTGCTCGCCCAGCCACATCAGGAACATCGTGCCGCCGACGATGCTGATCACCGCGACGATGCGGAACAGCATGCCAGGATCGACCACCGCCCCGCCGGCTTCATAGCCCACGGCGAGGAAATAGCCCTGCACGGCGGTAAGTGCCACGGTGCCGTAGCGGGTATATTGGTTGAGCCGCTTGCGCCCGCTCTCGCCATCCTTCTTGATCGCGGCAAGCGTCGGCGACAGCGAGGTCGCGAGCTGCACGACGATCGAGGCGGTGATGTAGGGCATCACGCCCAGGGCGATCAGGCTGGCACGACCGAGCGACCCGCCCGAGAACATGTTGAAGAAATCGAGCACGCCACCGCTGGTGCGATTGGCCAGACTGACCAGCTTGACGGCGTCGATGCCCGGCAGCGGGACATAAGACAGCATCCGGAAAACGATCAGCACACTGATCGTGAACCACAAGCGCTTCTTGAGATCGGTCGCCTGCGCGAATTTCGACAGGCTGAGGCCTTGGGCCATCTGGTCGGCTGCGGATGCCATCGTAGTTTATCGTCCCAAAAGCGAAGGGGGAAACAAAAGCGGCGGGAAACGTTTGTACGCCCCCGCCGCCCATATAGTAACCCGTTCGGGCTTGTCTAACCTAGCTCGGAAACTGTTTCACGCAAAATTTGCGCCGAACAGCGGAGCATCAGGCCTTGAACGACGCCTTGTGCGCCTTGCGCTCCTGATATTTCACGCCCTTCTTGGCAGCGGCCTTCTCGGCTGCTGGAACGACATGGATCACGTCGACCGAACCGCCGGCCTTCTCGACCGCCTCGATCGCGCCCTTCGACGCACCGGCGACCGTGAAAGACAGCTTGGCCGAGAATTCGCCCTTGCCGAGCAGACGGACGCCGTCCTTGCCGCCGCGTGCCAGGCCAGCGGCCTTCAGCGCTTCATGGTCGAGTGCAGCACCGGCCTCGATCTTGCCCGCATCGATCGCCTTCTGGATCGCGCCGAGGTTTACCTCTGCATAATCCTTGGCGAAGATGTTGTTGAAACCACGCTTCGGCAAACGCATGTGCAACGGCATCTGGCCACCTTCGAAGCCGGCGATGCTGACGCCCTCGCGGCTCGTCTGGCCCTTGATACCGCGACCGGCCGTCTTGCCCTTGCCGGAACCGATACCACGGCCGACCCGCATGCGGGACTTACGGGCGCCTTGATTGTCGCGGAGATCGTTCAATTTCATGGTGTGCACTCGCTTTCGCTTTTTTCGCGCTGAATAAATAAAGCCCTCTCCCTTTGGGGAGGGGGTTTGGGAGAGGGGCAGTAGCGAGCGATGCCGCTGACCGCAATGCCCTCTCCCGACCTCGCTTCGCTCGGCCACCCTCTCCCGCGAACGGAAGAGGGGAACACGATTACTTTTCGACGCTCAACATATGCGAAACCTTGCGGATCATGCCCCGAACCTCGGGCGTGTCCTGCAATTCGCGAGTCTTGTGCATCTTGTTGAGGCCAAGACCGATCAGCGTTGCGCGCTGGTCCTTTTCACGACGGATCGGCGAACCGGTCTGCGTGACTTTGATCGTGCCGCCCGTGGCAGCCTGCTTCTTCGCCATGTGTCTTACTCCACAATCGCGTCGGCTTCGGCCTGGGGCGCTTCCGCACCGCCACGGCCGAGCAGGTCGGCGATCTTCTTGCCACGACGTTGCGCAACGGACTTAGGCGAGACCTGGGCGGTCAGCGCTTCGAAGGTCGCACGGATCATGTTGTACGGGTTGGACGTGCCGACCGACTTGGTCACCACGTCGCCGACGCCCAGCGCCTCGAACACGGCGCGCATCGGGCCACCGGCGATGATGCCCGTACCGGCAGGTGCCGAACGGATCGTCACCAGACCTGCGCCGAAGTGACCGCGACCGTCATGATGCATGGTGCGACCGTCCTTCAACGGCACGCGAACCATGGCCTTCTTCGCAGCCGCAGTGGCCTTGGAGATGGCTTCCGGCACTTCGCGCGCCTTGCCATGACCGAAGCCGACGCGGCCCTTGCCGTCACCGACGACGACCAGAGCGGCGAAGCCGAAGCGCTTGCCGCCCTTCACCGTCTTCGAAACGCGGTTGATGTGAACCAGCTTCTCGATCAACTCTTCGCCGCCATCGTCGCTGCCGGGCCGGCCGCCACGATTGTCACGACCGCCGCGATTGTCGCGGCCGCCACGATTTTGACCGCCGCCGCCGGGGCCGCCACGGCCGCGGCCGCCGCGAGGTGCGCCACCGGGACCACGATTGTCGTGCGGAACCGGCGCACCGTCTGGCGAAGCTGCTGCTTCGGTCGGGATGATGTCGTCAGCCATGTCTTAGAACTCCAATCCGGCAGCGCGGGCGGCTTCCGCCAGCGCCTTGACGCGACCGTGGAACAGGAAGCCGCCGCGGTCGAACACGACCTGCGTCACGCCTGCTGCCTTGGCCGCTTCGGCAACGCGGGTGCCGACCGAGGTTGCCGCGTCGATCGTCGCGCCGGTCGTGCCACGCACGTCCTTTTCCAGCGTCGAGGCCGCAGCCAGCGTCTTGCCCTGCGCATCGTCGATGATCTGGGCGTAGATGTGCCGGCCCGAACGGTGGATCGACAACCGCGGACGGGTGCCGCCACGCGAGCGGAGCGCGGTGCGAACGCGAAGACGACGCTTCGCGAAGAGGGAGAGACCTTTGGTGCTCATTACTTCTTCTTCCCTTCCTTGCGGAAGATGAACTCGCCAGCATACTTGATGCCCTTGCCCTTGTAAGGCTCAGGCTTGCGCCACTGACGGATTTCTGCGGCCAGCTGGCCGACCTTCTGCTTGTCCGAACCCGAAATCTCGATCGTCGTGTTATCCGGCGTCTTGACCTCGATGCCTTCCGGCACCTCGACGTTCACGTCATGGCTGTAGCCGAGCTTCAGGTTCAGGTTACGACCCTGAGCCGCCGCACGATACCCGACGCCGGTGATCAACAGCTTCTTGGTAAAGCCATCCGACACGCCGGTAATCAGGTTCTGCACCAAGGTGCGCTGCATGCCCCAGAAGGCACGAGCGCGCTTCGTATCGTTGGCCGGCTGCACCGAAATGCCGCCATCTTCCATCGTGTAGCTGATCTCGTCACGCAGCGGCATCGTGAGGGTGCCCTTGGGGCCCTTCACGCTGAGCAGCGCGCCTTCGATGTTCGCCGTCACGCCCGCAGGGATCGTGACCGGCTTTTTGCCGATGCGGCTCATCAGAATACCTCCGCCAGCACTTCGCCACCGACATTCTGTTCGCGCGCTTCCGCGTCGGACAGAACGCCGCGGGGCGTCGATACGATGGTGATGCCCAGGCCGTTCATGACGCGGGGCAGTTCGGTCGAACCCGAATAGACGCGGCGCCCCGGCTTGGAAACGCGGGCGACGTGCTTGATCGCGGGCTGGCCCTCGAAATACTTCAGCTCGATGCGGATGCCGGCCGCGGGGCCCATCTGCTCTTCGCTGTAGCCACGGATATAGCCTTCGCGCTGCAGCACATCGAGCACGCGGGCCCGAAGCTTGCTACCCGGAGTCAGGACGGAGTCCTTCTTCGCGCGCTGGCCGTTGCGGATGCGGGTGAGCATATCACCCAGGGGATCGGTCAATGCCATCTTCTGATCCTTACCAGCTCGACTTCGTAACGCCCGGGATCAGGCCCTTGTTGGCCAGATCGCGCAGCTGAATACGGCAGAGGCGGAACTTGCGGTAATATGCGCGCGGACGACCGGTCGTCTCGCAACGGTTGCGGACACGCGTCGGGTTACCGTTGCGCGGAATTTCGGCCATCTTCAGACGCGCTTCGATCCGCTCGCCATCCGACAAGGACTTGTCGCCGGCGATCGCCTTCAGCTTCGCGTACTTCGGAGCGTACTTCTTGACGAGCTTCTTGCGAAGTTCGTTCTTGTTGATGGAGCTTACCTTAGCCATCTTATGCCGCCTTCTTTTCGTCTGCGGAATCCGAGCCGGTTTCGGCTGGCGGGAACGGGAAGCCGAACAGACGGAGCAGCTCGCGCGCCTCGTCGTCGGTCTTCGCGGTGGTCGTGACGATCACATCCATACCGCGCACCTGATCAACCTGGTCGTAGCTGATTTCCGGGAAGATCAGCTGCTCCTTCAGGCCGCAGGCATAATTGCCGCGTCCATCGAACGACTTCGGGTTCAGGCCACGGAAATCGCGGACGCGCGGCAGAGCGATCGTGATGAAGCGATCGAGAAACTCGTACATCCGCTCACGACGCAGCGTGACCTTCACGCCGATCGGCATGCCCTCGCGCAGCTTGAACTGTGCGATCGACTTCTTGGCCTTCGTCACGACGGGCTTCTGCCCCGCGATCAATTCCATTTCGCCGGCGGCCTTGTCGACCTTCTTCTTGTCCTGCGTGGCTTCGCCAACGCCCATGTTCAGCACGATCTTGTCGATCCGCGGAATTTCCATGACGTTCTTGTAGCCGAACTTCTCGGTCATCGCCTTGATGATCGTGTCGTCATACATCTGCCGCATGCGCGGCTTTGCGTTGGTTGCATCAGCCACCAATCTTCTCCCCGGTCTTGACGGCCACACGGACCTTCTTGCCGCCCTGGATCTCGAAACGGACGCGGGTCGGCTTGCCGTCGGCGGTTACATGAGCAACCTTCGAGACATGCATCGGCGCTTCCGAACGGACCAGGCCACCCTGCGGGTCGCCCTGGCTCGGCTTGGTGTGGCGAACGGCGACATTGACGCCCGACACGACGACCTTACCGTCCTTCGGCATGGCCAGCGTCACGTCGCCGGTCTTGCCCTTGTCCTTACCGGACAGGACGATGACGCGGTCACCCTTCTTGATCTTCATTTTCATTTTCTGGGCGGCGGCCATTACAGCACCTCCGGCGCGAGACTGATGATCTTCATGTGCTTCTTGCCGCGCAATTCGCGCACGACCGGGCCGAAGATACGGGTGCCGATCGGCTCCTCGTTCTTGTTGACCAGCACGGCGGCGTTGCCGTCAAAGCGGATCACGGTACCATCGGCGCGACGAATGTCCTTCGCCGTGCGCACGATGACGGCGCGGTGAACGTCGCCCTTCTTGACGCGGCCACGGGGGGCCGCTTCCTTGACGCTGACGACGATGATGTCGCCCACGCCTGCAACACGACGCTTGGACCCGCCAAGCACCTTGATGCACTGAACCCGCTTCGCGCCGCTGTTGTCAGCGACCTCGAGATTGGATTGCATCTGGATCATTGATCCGCTTCCTTCTCACTAAGACACCGATTCCGACCGGTGCCGCCTTACCAAAAAGCCGTTAGGCCGTTGCGTCCGTCTCGACCCGTTCCGGTGTCGCATGGGTGTTAACCCGGTCGATCACCTTCCAAGTCTTCAGCTTGGAAATCGGTGCGGTCTCTTCGATCCGCACGGTCTCGCCCTGCTTGAACTCATTGCCCTCGTCATGGGCGTGATACTTCTTCGAACGGCGGATGATCTTGCCGTAGAGCGCATGCTTGACCTTGCGCTCCACGTTCACGACCACCGTCTTGTCGCCCTTGTCGGAGACGATCAGCCCCGTCAGCACGCGCTTTGGCATGTCTAAATCCTTACTTGGCAGCCGCGTCGCGTGAGCGAGCGGTCTGGAGGGTCTTGATCCGCGCAATGTCGCGACGGACTTCGCGGACCCGGCTCGGCTTTTCGAGCTGGTTGGTCGCGGCCTGGAAGCGGAGGTTGAACGCCTCGCGCTTCAGATTGCCGAGTTCTTCACCCAGCTGATCTTCGGTCTTCGCCTTGAGGTCGTCGATACGGGCGCCAGTCTTGGCCATGTTATGCAACTCCCAGATGCGAGGTGTCGCCGAGACGGGCAACGACCTTCACCTTGATCGGCAGCTTCATCGCTGCACGGCTGAACGCCATTGCGGCAATATCACCAGGCACACCGTCCAGTTCGAACAGGATGCGGCCCGGCTTGACGCGCGCGGCCCAATATTCCGGCGAACCCTTGCCCTTGCCCATGCGGACTTCGGCTGGCTTGCCCGTGACGGGCAGATCCGGGAACACGCGGATCCACAAACGACCCTGGCGCTTGATGTGACGCGTGATCGCGCGGCGAGCCGCCTCGATCTGACGCGCGGTAAGCCGGTCCGGCTCCATCGCCTTCAGGCCATACGACCCGAAATTGAGGGTCGTGCCGCCCTTGGCATCGCCATGGATCTTGCCCTTGAACGCCTTGCGAAACTTGGTTTTCTTCGGTTGAAGCATGTCTTGCGTCCTTAGCGGCGGTCGTCGCGCGCCGGGCGCACGCCGGAGGTCTGAGCCTCCATCATGATCCGGTCGGTCGCCATCGGGTCGTGACCCAGGATTTCGCCCTTGAAGATCCACACCTTCACGCCGCACACGCCGTAAGCGGTGTGGGCCGAAGCTTCGGCATAATCGACGTTCGCGCGCAGCGTGTGCAGCGGGACGCGGCCTTCACGATACCATTCCGACCGTGCGATTTCGGCGCCGCCGAGACGGCCGCCGCAATTGATCCGGATGCCTTCGGCGCCCAGACGCATGGCCGACTGCACCGCACGCTTCATGGCGCGACGGAATGCGATACGACGCTCGAGCTGGTCGGCGATGCCCTGTGCGACGAGCCGGCTGTCGACTTCCGGCTTGCGAATTTCGACAATATTCAGGCTGACGTCCGACGAGGTCATCTTGCCGAGGGTGCGGCGAAGCTTCTCGATGTCCGCGCCCTTCTTGCCGATGATCACGCCAGGGCGTGCGGCAAAGATCGACACGCGGCACAGCTTGGCCGGACGCTCGATCACCACCTTGGAGATCGCGGCCTGCGGCAGCGTCTTCATGATGTAGGCGCGCATCTTGAGATCTTCGAGCAAAAGACGACCGTAATCGGCGCCTTCCGCATACCAACGGCTATCCCAGGTGCGGTTGATCTGCAGGCGCAGACCGATGGGGTTCGATTTCTGACCCATTACGCTTCTTCTTCTTGCTGTTCGCGAACGACGATGCGCAGGCGGCTGAAGGGCTTGAGGATGCGGGTCGACTTGCCGCGACCGCGCGTAGCGAACCGCTTCATCGTGATCGACTTACCGACCGAAGCCTCGGCGACGACCAGTGCGTCGACATCGAGATTATGGTTGTTCTCGGCGTTGGCGATCGCCGAAGCGAGAACCTTGCGCGCATCGACAGCCATACCCTTGGTCGAGAATTGCAGGATGTTCATCGCATCGCCGACCTTGCGGCCACGGATGAGCGCGGCGACGAGCCCGAGCTTCTGCGCGGAACCGCGGATCTGCGTGCCGACCGACAACGCTTCGTTATCAGCCACCTTGCGGGGGGATTTAGGCTTGGACATCAGCGCTTGCCCTTCTTGTCCGCGGCGTGGCCCGGGAAGTAGCGCGTAGGCGCGAATTCACCGAGCTTCATGCCGACCATGTCTTCGTTCACGGTGACGGGAACGAACTTGCGGCCATTGTAGACGCTGAACGTCAGGCCGACGAACTGCGGCAGGATCGTCGAGCGACGCGACCAGGTCTTGATCGCACCGCGCGCGTTGGTTTCCTGCGCGGTCTCTGCCTTCTTCAGCAGATGAAGGTCCACGAACGGACCCTTCCAAATGGAGCGAGCCATTTACTTCTTCCTCGCGTGGCGCGAACGGATGATCATCTTATCCGTCGACTTGTTATGACGAGTGCGGGCACCCTTGGTCGGCTTGCCCCACGGCGTGACCGGATGACGGCCACCGGAGGTCCGGCCTTCACCACCGCCATGCGGATGGTCGACCGGGTTCTTGGCGACGCCGCGCGTAAGCGGACGAATGCCCTTCCAGCGATTGCGACCAGCCTTGGCGAGGTTGGTGTTGCCATTGTCCGGGTTGGACACGGCACCGACCGTCGCCATGCAGTTCGCATGGATGTAGCGCTGCTCGCCCGAGTTCAGGCGAACCATCACCATGCCCTTGTCGCGACCCACGACCTGCACATAGGTGCCGGCCGAACGGGCGATCTGGCCACCCTTGCCCGGCTTCATCTCCACGTTGTGGACGATCGTGCCGACCGGCATCTGGCCGAGCTCCATGGCGTTGCCCGGTTTAACGTCGGTCTTCTTGCCCGCGATGATCTTGTCACCGACGGCGAGACGCTGCGGCGCGATGATGTACGCGACGTTGGGCTTGCCCTCTTCCGTGTCACCATAGTTGATCAACGCGATGAACGCGGTGCGGTTGGGATCGTATTCGATCCGCTCGACCGTACCTTCGACTTCCCACAAACGACGCTTGAAATCGATGATACGATAACGCTGCTTGTGACCGCCGGCGATGCCGCGCGAGGTGACGTGACCCTTGTTGTCACGGCCACCGGTCTTGCGCTTGCCTTCGGTCAGCGCCTTGACGGGGCCGCCCTTGTGCAGGCCGGACCGGTCGACGAGGATAAGACCGCGTCGTGCCGGGCTGGTCGGATTATAATGCTTGAGTGCCATTACGCGCTGACCCCCTGCGTCACGTCGATCGACTGGCCGTCGGCCAGCGTGACGATCGCCTTCTTGATGTCGGACTTGGTGTAGGGCACGCCCTTCCACTTCTTGGTCTTGCCCTTCTGGACGATCGTATTGACCCCCAGAACCTTGACCGAGAACAGCGCCTCGACGGCAGCCTTGATCTCGGGCTTGGTCGCGTCGTTGCTGACGCGGAACACGACGGCGTTGTTCTCGCTGAGCAAGGTCGCCTTCTCGGTGATGTGCGGCGCAACGATCACGTCGTAATGACGCAGATCGATGTCAGCCTTCTGCTTCTTAGCCATTGAAGCGCGCCTCCAGCATTTCGACGGCAGCGCGGGTCAGGACCAGCGTGTCGTGCTTCAGGATGTCATAAACGTTGGCACCGGCAGCCGGCATAACGTTGATCGTGTGGACGTTGCCCGCAGCCAGCGCGAAGCTCTGCTCGACCATGTCACCGTCGATGACGAGTGCAGTCTTGCCGAAGCCGAGCTTTGCCCAATCGGCCAGCAGCGTCTTGGTCTTGCTCTCCGCGACGCCCAGGCTGTCCATGACAACCAAGGTGCCCGCCGCAGCATGGCTCGACAGCGCCATCTTCAAGCCGAGCGCGCGAACCTTCTTGTTCAGCGACGGGTTAAAGTCACGAACGCGCGCGCCGTGTGCCTTACCACCACCGATGAACACCGGAGCGCGACGATCGCCGTGACGTGCGGTACCGCCACCCTTCTGCCGACCGAACTTCTTGCCGGTGCGGGCGACATCGGCGCGCTCACGCGTGCCACGTGCCGTGGCACGACGCTTTTCGAGCTGCCAGGTGACAACGCGGTGCAGGATATCCGGACGCGGCTCGATACCGAAGACCTCGTCGTTAAGCTCGATGTCGCCGGCTTCCGCCTTGGCATCGAAGGACTGAATCTTGACCTTCATGTTCAGCCCTCCTGGCCTTCGGTCGCTTCGACGGCGGAGGTATCCTCGGCGGGCGTTTCAGCGGCGGTGTTGTTGTTGGCGACCTGGTTCAGGCCGGCGGGGTAAGGCGCATCCGCGTGGCGAGCGACCTTGACCGAATCCTTGACGAGCAACCAGCCGCCCTTCGAACCGGGCACTGAGCCCTTGACGAAGATCAGGCCACGCTCGACGTCGGTCGATACGATTTCGAGATTCTGCTGGGTACGGTTCTTGTTACCCATCTGGCCGGCCATCTTCTTGTTCTTGAAGACCTTGCCCGGATCCTGGCGCTGACCGGTCGAACCGAGCGAACGGTGCGATACGGATACGCCGTGGGTGGCGCGCAAACCGCCGAAGCCCCAACGCTTCATGCCGCCGGCAAAGCCCTTACCCTGGGTCACGCCCTGGATATCGACGATCTGGCCAGCAACATAATGGTCGGCCGAAATGGTCGCGCCGACTTCGAGGAGCGCGTCCTCGCTGACGGGGAATTCGGCGACCTTCGCCTTGGGCTCGACTTCGGCCTTGCCGAAATGGCCGCGCTGCGGCTTGGCGACGTTCTTGGCCTTGGCCGAACCGGCACCCAGCTGAACTGCGGTGTAACCATCACGGTCGGCCTCGCGAACGGCCACCACCTGCAGATTTTCCAGTGCAAGAACGGTTACGGGCACATGGCGCCCATCGTCCTTGAACAAGCGGGTCATCCCCATTTTCTTCGCGATCACGCCAGTGCGCATGATCTTGCTCCTTTAACAGAGGCACCCCGGAACCATTTCCGAAGGTGCGTGCGGGCACCCATCAAAGCGATACTTTGACGGGGCCCATGAACACCGCGAAAGCTACCCTTCGCGGTGGTCGTCAGCCCGATAGATTTTATACTGCTGCCCCGACCCGGGCTGGTGCCTCCCAAAGGAGGCGTGTCGGGGGACGCAGACCCGAACCATTCTCTTTAGAAGAGGGGTTCGGCGGTATCCCTGTATCTGATTCGCCTTGCGGCAGAAGCGAATCTCGTTGGAGAGCGCGGCCTTAGGCCAGCTTAATCTCCACGTCAACGCCAGCGGCGAGATCGAGCTTCATCAAAGCATCGACGGTCTGCGGCGTCGGCTGCACGATGTCGAGCATGCGCTTATAGGTGCGCACTTCGAACTGCTCGCGCGACTTCTTGTCGATGTGCGGACCACGGTTGACCGTGAACTTCTCGATGCGCGTCGGCAAAGGGATAGGACCGCGGATCAATGCGCCGGTGCGACGGGCGGTATCGGCGATGTCGCCGGTTGCCTGATCGAGCACGCGATGATCGAATGCCTTCAGACGAATCCGAATATTCTGCGTTTCCATAGTCCCTACCGATGCGAAAGAGCGAAATTAAAATCGTCATGCCAACGAAGGTTGGCATCTCAACGAGGAGAGTTTTGCCCCCTCCTCATAGATACCCCAGCCTTCGCTGGGGTAACGTCGTAGTAAATAGCAACCGCCTGATCCCCTGTCCGGCAATGGACAGGGAATCGGGCGGTGATCGCGTCTGTATTACGCGGTGATGCCGCTGACAATACCCGAACCGACGGTGCGGCCGCCTTCACGGATCGTGAAGCGCTGGCCCAGATCCATCGCGATCGGGGCGATCAGCTTCACACCCAGAGCGACGTTGTCGCCTGGCATGACCATTTCGGTGCCCTCAGGCAGCTCGACGGTGCCGGTGACGTCCGTGGTGCGGAAGTAGAATTGCGGGCGGTAGTTGGCGAAGAACGGCGTGTGACGGCCACCCTCTTCCTTCGACAGCACGTACACTTCCGACTGGAAGTCGGTGTGTGGCTTGATCGAGCCGGGCTTGC